>NZ_QHJH01000100.1 GCF_003947455.1 Streptomyces sp. WAC 04229
TGGTCGAGCCGGCCCAGTTCTCCCCGTTTCGGGACCGGGGGCGGGCCGACGGCGACCGGGCCGGTGAGGAAGGGGCCCAGCGCCTGGAGGACCTCGTCCCGCCGGTCGTCGCTCAGCAGGTTGACCCGGGCCGCCTCACGGTCGTACCAGGCGACGTTCCCGCCGTTCGGGAGGCAGACGTAGAGGCGGTCCCGACCGTGCCGCCGGGCCGGTACGACGCGCAGTCCGTCCATGCACACCACCCCCGCACCATGGGACCAGGCGGGGTGCTGCGGGGGCAAGAACCCGGCTGCCTCGGGGAGGCGTGGGCGGCGCCGGCGAGGCGGTCCGGCTGATCCGGGCCCGGCGTTCGCCGTGGGCGCCGCACAGCGAGCTGTTCGTGGCGTATCCGCGGGCCGGGCCGGCGACCGTGCGACGGCTGGAGGGCCTGGCCGAGTAGCCCGGCACGCCCGGACGCACGCAAAATGGCCTTCCGTACCGAGAGGCGTACGGTGCCGCCCACAGCCGTGCGGGACCTCGGCGCCGCTCACCGAACCCCAGGAGTGCAGTGCTCCCGATCCGCCGTGGGCGTCCCGCCCGCGTTCCCGCCGTCGTCGCGCTGCTCCTGGCGACGGCGGCGGCCGGTGCGCTGGCGGCCTGCGGCGACTCGGGCGGGCTGCAGAGCGCGGGCGCGACCCCGGCGGCGCGGAGCCCGGCCCGGCTCTGGCCCGACCTCACCCCCGCGTCGAGTCCCGCGTACGACATCGGCGAGGTGGACAACGAGGTCGTCAAGGGCGTGCGGGTCCCCGCCGGCGGCATCCGCCGGGTGAACCCGGTGGCCGTCGTGCGGGAGGAGATCACCGCGCACCCGGACGACTACGCGGGCGCCAAGGCGCGCTACCACGAGACGTCCGCCCGGATGGCGGACTGCGGCGCGCACGGCACCGCCGGTGACCGTGCGGGGTGCCCGGTGCTCCGGCCGTACTACCGCGACCTGACGGGTGACGGGCGCCCCGAGATGACGCTGGGTTTCCGGCTGCTGCCCGCCAAGCTGACCGCCGTGCGCGTCTACACCGTCGAGCAGGGGCGGCTCGTGCGGATCATGTCCTACGACGACGCGGTGAGCCAGGTCGAGCTGGCCGGCCGGACGGTGATCGTCCGCTCCCCCTCGGAGGTCGCGGGCTACGAGTACCGCCTCCAGTGGACCTGGGACGCCGACCAGCGGGCCATGCTGCTCACCAGCGACGAGATGCTGCGCACCGACGACGGCGGCCTGCACACCGGGCGCCCGTCGCCGCGGGCCTCCGGGTCGCCGTCCGCGTCGCCCACGGCGAGCGCCCGGTGAGGCTCGCGCTCCCCCGGTGGGCCGGTCCGCTCGCGGTGAGGGCGGCCGTCTTCATCACCGTGATGTGCTGCGCGCTCGCCGCGCTGCTCGGCGTCCTGGTGCACGTCTCGGTCACCAACCAGACCGTCGGCCAGGCCCGTGACGTCGCCCTGACCCGGCTGGGCGAGGCGACGGAGGCGTACGAGGCCGGGGACCCGCTGCGCCGGGGCGCCGGGATCGATCCGCCGGAGCTGCCGGCCCGGCTGCGCGAGCTGGCCGTGTCGGGCCGGCGCGGCACGATGGTCGCCGAGTCCGACGGGCGCCCCACGATGTGGGCGGCGGGCCCGGCGGGCGATGGCCGGGCGCTTGCGGTGCGGGTCGACCACTCGCAGGGCAAGCGCACCATCGACGGCCTGGACAGCGCGATCGTGTGGTCCTCGGCGCTGGCGATCGGGGCGACGCTGCTGGTCGGCGCGTTCGCGGTGACCCGGGTGACGCGCCGGCTGCACGCGACGGCACGGGTGGCGCGGCGGATCAGCGCGGGCGACCTCGACGCGCGGGTCGGCGATCCCCGGGCGCAGGATCCGACGCGGCCGCAGGACGAGGTGGCGTCGGTCGCGGGCGCGCTGGACTCGATGGCCGCCTCGCTCCAGGGCAAGCTGCTGGCCGAGCAGCGGTTCACCGCGGACGTGGCGCACGAGCTGCGCACCCCGCTCACCGGCCTGCACGCGGCGGCGGAGCTGCTGCCGCCGGGGCGCCCCACCGAGCTGGTGCGGGACCGGGTGGCGGCGCTGCGCACGCTCACCGAGGACCTGCTGGAGATCTCCCGGCTGGACAGCGGGCGGGAGCGTCTCGAGGTGGAGCCGGAGCCGCTGGGCGAGCTGGCGGAGCGGGTGGTGCGCGGCTCGGGCACCGACACGCGGGTGGACGTCGTCCGGGACGCGCGGGTGGAGACCGACCGGAGGCGGCTGGAACGGGTGCTCGGCAACCTGGTCGCGAACGCGCACCGGCACGGCCGGGCGCCGGTGGTGCTGACCGTGGACGGGCCGGTGATCACCGTTCGGGACCACGGGGACGGCTATCCGGACTACCTCCTGGCGCACGGCCCGCAGCGGTTCCGCACCGAGAGCGGCAGCAAGGGGCACGGGCTCGGGCTGACGATCGCGCTGGGACAGGCCGAGGTGCTGGGCGCGCGGCTGGAGTTCACGAACCCGCCGGACGGCGGGGCGCTGGCCGCGCTGACGCTGCCTCAGCAGCCCTGACGGGGCGGCGGGGCGCACGGCACACGGGTGCGTGCGCCGCGCTCCGATGGCTCAGCGTGACGGGCGGCCGGCACCGGGCGCTCCTAATGTGGCGGACAGTCAGCTGAAGAACCGTTCGCTCCGGGAGGTACTCCCATGACTGTCTTGTCCACGTTGTCCGCACCGTCCTCGCGCCGGCCACTGGTCCGCGGCCTGGCCACCACCCTGGCGGCCGGCGCGCTCGCCGCCGCCGTCGCCGTCACGCCCGCCGCCGCGAACGACGAGTGGGGCGGCGGGGACTCCTCCTCCAGCGCCACCGGCCGGAGCGACGGCGACTGGGGCGGCGGCGACGGCCGCCGGGAGCAGGGCCGGTACCGGGGCGTGGTCACCACCGACCGGCTCCCCCTGCTCACCTCGCCGTCCCGCGGCAGCGAGGTCATCCGGTACGCCCGCCGCGGCGAGACCGTCCGCATCCACTGCAAGGCCCCCGGCAACCGGGTGCGCGGCAATCCCCTCTGGTACCTCCTGACGGACGGCACGTGGGCCTGGGGAGCGGCCCGCTACATCGACAACATCGGCCCGGCGCCGCGCTGGTGCTGACGCCAACGCCCCCCACACCACACCATTTGGGTAAGTTCCGGACATGACCAAGGCCGGACCCGGAACCGGAATCACCGTGGCACCAGCGGACACGCCCGCTCCCGTCGCCCGGCTCCCCCGGCGCCGGGGCGTCGAACTCGCACTCATCCTCGTGGCCGTGCTGCTGTCGGTGTTCGGCTACTGCAACGTCGGACTCGCCCAGCACGGCACCCTCCCGCCCGGAGCCGCCGGTTACGGCGCCGGGCTCGGTGTGCTCGCGCTCCTCGCCCATCTGGCGGTTCGGCTGCGCGCCCCCTGGGCGGACCCGCTGCTGCTGCCGATCGGCGTGCTGCTCAACGGGCTCGGCCTGGTGCTGATCTACCGGCTCGACCTGGAGACGCCGGGCGACCGGGCGGCCCCCACCCAGCTGGTGTGGTCGACGCTGGGCGTCGCGCTGTTCATCGTGGTCGTCCTGCTGCTGCGCGACCACCGGGTCCTGGCGCGCTACGCCTACGTGTGCGTCGCCGCCGCGCTCGCCCTGCTCACCGTGCCGATCTTCTTCCCGGCGGTGAACGGCGCCCGCATCTGGATCCGGATCGAGGGCTTCTCCATCCAGCCCGGCGAGTTCGCCAAGGTGCTGCTCGCGGTGTTCTTCGCCGCCTACCTGGCCGCGAACCGCAGCGCGCTGGCGTACGCGGGGCGCCGCGTGTGGCGGCTGCAACTGCCCACCGGACGCGTCCTCGGCCCGATCCTCGCCGTGTGGCTGGTCAGCGTCGGGGTCCTGGTCCTGGAGCGCGACCTCGGCACCTCGCTGCTGTTCTTCGGCCTGTTCGTGGTCCTTCTCTACGTCGCCACCGGGCGCACCGGCTGGATCGCCGTCGGCCTGCTGCTGGCCTCGCTGGGCGCGGTCGCGGTGGGCTGGCTGGAGCCGCACGTGCACACCCGGGTGGAGGACTGGCTGCACCCCTTCGCGTCCATCGAGGCGGGCGGCGGGCCCAACCAGCTGGCGCAGTCCCTCTTCGCCTTCGCGGCGGGCGGCGTGACCGGCACGGGCCTGGGCCTCGGGGACTCCGTGCTGATCGGCTTCGCCGTCAAGTCCGACTTCATCCTCGCGACCGCCGGGGAGGAGCTGGGCTTCCTCGGACTGACCGCGGTCTTCCTGCTGTACGGGCTGCTGGTGGAGCGCGGCTACCGGGCGGGCCTCGCCGCGCGCGACCCCTTCGGCCGGCTGCTGGCGGTCGGCCTCTCCTCGATCGTGGCGCTCCAGGTGTTCGTCATCGCGGGCGGCGTGACCGGGCTGATCCCGCTGACCGGCATGGCGATGCCGTTCCTGGCCCAGGGCGGGTCCTCGGTCGTCACCAACTGGGCGATCGTGGCGCTGCTGATCCGGCTCAGCCACGCGGCCCGGCGCGGGACGCCCTCATGACCCGGCACATCCGGCACGCGGCCCTCTTCTGCGCCCTGCTGCTGGTGGCGCTGGTGGTGAACGCGGCCCGGGTGCAGATCGTCCAGGCCCCCCAGTACGAGGGGAACCCGGCCAACCGCCGCTCCGACATCGCCCGCTACCAGCAGCCGCGCGGCGACATCCTGGTCGGCGGCGAGGCCGTGACGGGCTCCCGGGACACCGGGGAGCACCTGCGCTACGAACGGACCTACGCGAACGGGCCGATGTACGCGCCGGTCACCGGCTTCGCCTCGCAGGCGTACGGGACGAGTCTGCTGGAGCACGCGGAGGACGGCCTGCTGTCCGGCGCCGACCCGATGCTCGCGCCGCTCCCGCTGTGGAACGACGTCACCGGCGCCCACAACCCGGGGGGCGACGTCGTGACGACGATCGACGGGGCCGCGCAGCGGGCGGCGTTCGAGGGGCTCGGCCGGCGCACGGGCGCGGTGGCCGCGGTCGAACCGGCCACGGGGCGGGTCCTGGCGCTGGTGTCCACCCCGTCCTACGACCCCCAGCTGCTGTCCGGCAACAGCGCGGCCGCCAACCGGACCTGGGACCGGCTGAACGGCGACCCGGACAAGCCGATGCTCAACCGGGCGGTGCGCCGGACCTATCCGCCGGGTTCGACCTTCAAGGTGGTCACCGCGGCGGCGGCCCTGGACGCGGGCGTGGTCCGGGACCTGGACGCGCCGACCCGCTCCCCCGACCCGTACCCCCTCCCCGGCACCCGCACCCGGCTGACGAACGAGGCCGACGGCTGCCGGAACGCCTCGCTGCGGGAGGCGTTCGAGTCGTCCTGCAACACGGTGTTCGCCAAGCTCGGCGTGGACGTGGGGGTGGCGGACATGACCGCCACGGCGGAGGCGTTCGGCTTCAACGACGACGCGGTGCGGATCCCGTTCGCCGTCTCGCGCTCCACCTTCGACACCTCGGTGGACCGGGCGCAGCTCGGGCTGGCCTCGATCGGGCAGTACAACACCCGGGCCACCCCGCTCCAGATGGCGATGGTGGCGGCGGCCGTGGCGGGCGGCGGCCAGGTGCGCTCGCCGTACCTGGTGGAGCGGACCCTGCGGGCGGGCGGCAGCCTGGTGGCGACGGCCGGGTCCCGGCCCTCGCGCGAGGTGATGCGGCCGTCGACGGCGGCCCGGCTCAAGGAGCTGATGACCGGGGTGGTGGAGAGCGGGACCGGGGCGAACGCCGCGATCCCCGGGGCCACCGTCGGGGGCAAGACCGGCACGGCGCAGCACGGCGTCGGCAACTCGGGGACGCCGTACGCCTGGTTCGTCTCCTGGGCCCAGCGCGACCGGGACATGGAGCCGAAGGTGGCGGTCGCCGTGGTGGTCGAGGGCACGGCGGCGGACCGTGAGCGCGTCAGCGGGGGCGGCCTGGCGGCGCCGATCGCGCGGTCGGTGATGGAGGCGGTCCTCGGGGGGTGAGGGAAACGCTCAGGGAGCGCTCCCCCGGGCGACTCCGGATCCGGCCTTGACGACTCCGCCATCTTTACTCGCGGTCAACAAGTCGTGCGCGGGGGATTGACGAGCTTGCTGACACGCAGTCTCATAAGACGCGTCAGTTCAGAGTGACCGCGGGTAACACGACTAGGTGGGACAGCCATGACGACCCTGACGGAAGCCGACGCGCTCGACGGTCTGCGCGACGCGCTCGGCCTGCTCAAGGACCGCGAGCAGGTGGCCGAACGGCTGCTGGACTCGTCCGCCAAGCACTCCTTCGACCCGGACAAGGAGCTGGACTGGGAGGCTCCGTTCGAGGACGGCAAGTGGTTCTGGCCGCCGGAGCTGGTGTCGCTGTACGACACCCCGATGTGGAAGCGGATGAGCGAGGAGCAGCGCATCGTGCTCTCCCAGCACGAGGCCGCCGCGCTCGCCTCCCTCGGCATCTGGTTCGAGCTGATCCTCATGCAGCTGCTGGTGCGGCACATCTACGACAAGGCGGTGACGAGCGCGCACGTGCGCTACGCGCTGACCGAGATCGAGGACGAGTGCCGGCACTCCAAGATGTTCGCCCGGCTGATAACCCGCGGCGAGACGCCCTGGTACCCGGTGAGCCCGGTCCACCAGCACCTCGGCCGCCTGTTCAAGACGATTTCCACCACGCCCGGCTCCTTCACCGCCACGCTGCTCGGCGAGGAGGTCCTGGACTGGATGCAGCGGCTGACCTTCCCCGACGAGCGGATCCAGCCGCTGGTCCGGGGCGTCACGCGCATCCACGTCGTGGAGGAGGCCCGGCACGTGCGCTACGCCCGTGAGGAGCTGCGCCGCCAGATGGTGACGGCCCCGAAGTGGTCGCAGGAGTTCACCAGGATCACCTCCGGCGAGTTCGCCCGCGTCTTCTCCGTGGCCTTCGTCAACCCGGAGGTCTACACGAACGTGGGCCTGGACAAGCGCGAGGCCCTGGCGCAGGTCAAGGCCAGCGGCCACCGCCGGGAGATCATGCAGACCGGCGCGAAGCGCCTCACCGACTTCCTGGACGACATCGGGGTGCTGCGGGGGGTCGGACGGCGGCTGTGGAAGTCGTCGGGACTGCTGGCCTAGCGAGGCCGGTACGGGCCGCTCACCTGCCCGGTGGCGGGGAGGTGCGGGTTACGCTGCGGTTCATGACCCCGCAGGCTCCCACCCCCGCCTACCGCCGGCTCAGCGTCGAGGAGCGCCGCGTCCAGCTGCTCGACGCGGCGCTCGCCCTGTTCGCGCACCGGCCCCCGGAGGAGGTCTCCCTCGACGACGTGGCCGAGCAGGCCGGGGTCTCGCGGCCGCTGGTGTACCGGTACTTCCCGGGCGGCAAGCAGCAGCTGTACGAGGCCGCGCTGCGGTCGGCAGCCGACGAGCTGCGGCTCTGCTTCGACGAGCCCCGCGAGGGCCCGCTGCTGGCCCGGCTGACCCGGGCCCTGGACCGCTACCTCACCTTCGTCGACCAGCACGACACCGGCTTCAGCGCGCTGCTGCGCGGCGGCAGCGTGGCGGAGACCTCGCGGACCTCCTCCATCGTGGACGGGGTGCGCCGGGCCGCGGCCGAGCACATCATGAGCCACCTGGCCGTGGCCGAGCCCGGCCCCCGGCTGCGGATGACCGTCCGGATGTGGATCACGGCGGTGGAGGCGGCCTCGCTGATCTGGCTGGACGAGGAGAAGCAGCCGCCCCTCCACGATCTGCGGGACTGGCTCGTGGAGCAGTTCCTCGCGGTGCTGACCGTCACCGCCCGCCGCGACCCGCAGACCTCGGCGCTGGTCGAGACGCTGGCGGCGGACATCTGACACCGCCGCGCGGATCACTGACACTGGTGCCGTGAAGAGCGAAGACACCCCCTTCGAGGGCGGCCCGATGGACGGGCGGGTGCTGCCCGTCCTGGTCGGCATGACCGGGCACCCGCCGAAGACGTACCGCATCCCCGTACCGGACCCGGACGGCGGGCCGCCCACGGTGCTCGTCTACCGGCGCGTGCCCCGCGACGGGCGCGGCGGACTCCGGTTCGCCCGCTGGAAGTACGCCTACGACCCCGAGGGCCGGCTCGGCTCCGGCCGGAAGTGGCCCTGGTCCAAGCCGGACCCGAAGGCCGCGGGGGGCACCGATCCAGACGCCACGCCGGGCGGCAAGCCGGACGACGCCGACGGGTGACCCCGTTGCGCCGAACCGCCCACACTCGGCGCGCGGAACCCACGGGCACGTCACAGGCTCGCGGTGCGGAGCGGACCCGCCGCCCCGCAGCGGAGGTGATGACGTGTCAGGAAGGCTTCTGCGCCTGGTGTGTACGGCGGCGATGGCGGCCGGGATCGCCCTGGCGCCCGGACCCGCCGCGGCCGGCCCCGAACCGGGCGGGACCGACGCGGGCCGCCCCCTGTCCGAACTGCTGACGGACCTTCAGGAGCTGTACCGGGAGGCGGAGAAGGCCACCGAGATCTACAACGGCACCGAGGTGCGGCTGACCCGGCAGCGGGCCGAGGTACGGCGGCTGGACGCCGAACTCGCCCGGACCCGGCACTCGCTGAGCGACAGCCGGGGCGCGGCCGGGCGGCTGGCCCGGCAGCAGTACCAGAACAGCAGCGACCTCTCCCCCTATCTGCGGCTGCTGCTGGCCCGCGATCCGCAGCACGCCCTCGACCAGGGCCATGTGATCGGGCAGCTGGCCCGGGAACGCGCCGAGACGGTGGGCCGCCTGACCGGCGACACGAAGAAGGCCGACGACCTGGCCCGCCGGGCGCGCGAGGCCCTGGACGCGCAACGATCCCTCGCCTCACGCCAGGTCGGCGAGCGGGACGCCGTACGCGAACGGCTGCACGCCGTCGAGGAACTGCTCGCCTCGCTCAGCCCCGCGGAGCTGGCCGCGCTGGCGGAGTTCGAGCGGAGCGGGATCGCCGACGCGCAGGAGCGGTTCATGGCGTCCGGCGCGCTCGGCGACGACGCCAAGCCGTCGGGGGCGGGCGACCGGGCGGTGCGCTTCGCGGTGGAGCAGCTCGGCAAGCCGTACGAGTGGGGCGCGGAGGGCCCGGCGTCGTACGACTGCTCGGGGCTCACCTCGGTGGCCTGGGACCGGGCCGGGACGGCGATCCCCCGGACCAGCCAGGAGCAGTGGGCCCGGCTGGACCGGGTGCCGCTCGGCGAACTGCGGCCGGGTGACCTCGTCGTGTACTTCCCCGAGGCCACCCACGTCGCGATGTACCTCGGCGACGGCATGGTCGTCCAGGCCCCCCGCCCCGGCGCCGAGGTCAAGGTCTCCCCGATCGCCGCCAACCCGGTCCTGGGCGCGGTACGCCCCGACCCCGCCGCCGAACCCGTGCGGCACTACACACCTCCGGCCCTCCCCGAGGGGGCGGCGGACGGGTCGGACGCGGGATACGCGGCCCCCTACGCGCCGGCGGGGGATCCCGAGATCTCGGCGAGGTAGGCCTCGGTCTTCGCCGGCTCGTAGAAGAAGTTCTCGAAGTCGGACGGGTCGTTGAAGCCGTTGGCGAAGCGGTCGGCGGCGGGCTGGAGCTGACCGGCGGCGCCGATGAGGTTCAGGATGTGCTCCGGCGGCGGCGCGAGCATGGCGTTCGTCCACTTGGTGACGTGCTGGGCGGTCTGCCAGTAGCGGTCGAAGGTCTGCCGCATCCATGCCTCGTCGAACTCCCCGTCACCCTGTTCCAGGATCGAGGCGAGGTAGGCGGCCGCGCACTTGGAGGCGGAGTTGGAGCCCTGGCCGGTGATCGGGTCGTTGGCGACGACCACGTCGGCAACGCCGAGGACCAGGCCGCCGCCGGGGAGCCGGCCGATGGGGTTGCGGACGGTGGGGGCGTAGCGGCCGGCCAGCGTGCCGCCGGCGTCGGTCAGCTCGACCTTGGTGGCCCGCGCGTACTCCCAGGGCACGAACTTCTCCATGAGCTCCAGGGTCAGGGAGAGGTGCTCGGCCGGGTCCTTGACGTCCTTGAAGGCGTCCAGCGGGCCGCCGGGTATGCCCTCCCAGAACAGGATGTCCGCGCGGCCGGAGGTGGTGAACGTCGGCATGATGAACAGCTCGCCGACCCCGGGGACCAGGTTGCAGCGGACGGCCTCGGTCTCCGGGTGCTCCGGGCGCGGGCCCAGCCCGTGCACGTAGGCCACCGCGAGGGCGCGCTGCGGCTCGCCGTACGGGGAGCGGGAGGCGTCGCGGCCGAACATCTGGACCAGCTCGCCCTTGCCCGCGGAGACGAGCACCAGGTCGTAGGCGCGGGAGAAGTAGTCCAGGTCGCCGACGGCCGCGCCGTGGATGACCAGCTGGCCGCCGCGCTGGGCGAAGGTCTCCATCCAGCCTGCCATCTTCACCCGCTGGTCGACGGATTGCGCGAAGCCGTCGAGCCGGCCCAGCCAGTCGATCGCGCGCTGGGTCGGGCCCGGGTCGTGCGAGCCGGGAGCGGCGACCGAGACGCCGAGTCCCTCGATCTTCGGGGCCTGGGACTCCCAGAAGTTCAGCTGGAGGTCGCGCTCGTGCTGGAGTGCCGTGTGGAACATGCACTGCGTCGACATGACCCGGCCGGTGCGGATCTCGTCCGCGGTCCGGTTGGACATCAGGGTGACCTCGTAGCCGTGCGACTGGAGGCCGAGGGCGAGCTGGAGACCGGACTGGCCGGCTCCGACGACGAGTATCTTCCGCATGCGGGGGACGCTCCTAAGGGGACTGCTCGTGGATTACTCGGGGGTTTCGTCGAGCGCGTGGCCCACGAGGGACAAGAGGGTCTCGATGGCCGAGATCCGACGGCGCGCATCCATGATCATTACAGGTATGTGCGCGGGGATCGTCAGCGCCTCCCGCACGTCCTCCGCCCCGAACAGCTCGCTGCCGTCGAAGTGGTTCACGGCGACGACGTACGGCAGTCCGCAGCTCTCGAAGTAGTCCAGCGCCGGGAAGCAGTCCTTCAGGCGCCGGGTGTCGGCCAGCACGACGGCGCCGATCGCGCCGCGCACCAGGTCGTCCCACATGAACCAGAACCGCTGCTGGCCCGGCGTGCCGAACAGGTAGAGCACCAGGTCGTCGTCGAGCGTGATGCGGCCGAAGTCCATGGCCACGGTGGTGGTGAGCTTGCCCGGGGTGGCGGTGAGGTCGTCGGTCTCCTCGCTCGCCTCGGTCATCAGCGCCTCGGTCTGCAGGGGCGTGATCTCCGAGACGGCGGTGACCAGCGTGGTCTTGCCGACGCCGAAACCGCCCGCCACCACGATCTTCGTGGCTATGGGCGCGCGGGTCGGGTCCGTCTGCCAGGGCTGTGCGGGCTCGTCGGGGTCGACGAGCGGGGAGACGCCGGAGGCGGCGGCGTCAGAGACGACGGAGTCCACTGAGCACCCTTTCGAGCAGAGCGCGGTCCGGGCGGCCCGTGCCGTGGCCGGTCCCGGTGCCGTACACACGGATCTTTCCCTGGTCCGCCAGGTCGCTGAGGAGCACGCGGACCACGCCGAGCGGCATCTTCAGCAGCGCGGCGATCTCGGCCACCGTACGCATACGGCGGCACAGTTCGACGATGGCCCGCATCTCCGGCATCACGCGGGAGGTCAGGCCGCCGTTCGTCAGTTCCTTGCGCTCCTCGGCGGCTTCGAGCGCGGCGGTGCCGGCCGTGGCGCCGACGAACGTCTCGACCAGCAGGACGTGGCCGAAGCGGGTCCGTCCGCCGGTGAGCGAGTAGGGGCGTACGCGGGCGGGTTTGCGGTCTGCTCCGCGTACGGGGAGGTTCCCCCGGCTGTTCCCGGGACTGCTGCTCATCGGGCGCTCCCCGTCGACTCGGACTCCAGGGACTTCCGCAGCTCGCTGCGGAGTTCGGGCGTCAGGACATGGCCGGCGCGGCCGACGAAGAGCGCCATGTGGTACGCGACGACGCTCATGTCGCAGTCCGCGGAGCCGTGCACGCCGAGCAGCGAGCCGTCGCTGATCGACATCACGAACAGGCTGCCCTCGTCCATCGCGACCATCGTGTGCTTCACCGTGCCGAAGTCCATCAGCCGGGCGGCGCCGATGGTCAGGCTGCCCACGCCGGAGACGACGGTGGCGAGGTCGGCCGCCGAGCCGCGCGGACCGGTGCGGGGGGCTTCGCGGACCTGCCGGGCCTCCTCGTTCCGACCGGGGTCGGAGGAGAGGAGCAGGAGGCCGTCGGAGGAGACCACCGCGACCGATTGGATGCCGGGCACCTCCTCCACGAGGTTGGTCAGCAGCCAGTGGAGATTGCGGGCCTCACTGCTCAGACCGAAGGTACTGGGCGCGGTCAACTGCTTGCCTCCTCGACGGTGCCCCCCGTGGCTTCTTCGGTTGTGTCCGCCGCGGCGATCTCCGCCTCGACGTCGCGTCGTCCGGCTTCCGCCCCCTGGCGGAAACCTCCCAGACGGCGGCGGAGCGCCTCGGCGTCGACCGAGCCCGAGGTGCGCGGCCGCGGTGCCGCCGCGGGTGTGCTGAGCTTCGGGGTCCGCTTGGGCAGGCCCTTGTCGGTGACGGGTTCGGCCTCGTCCGGCGCGCGGTCGTGGGCGTCGGGGCCTACGGCGTACGGGTCGCGAGCGGGCTCCGGTCCGGGAGCGGGCTCCGGGTCCGCGGCGGGCTCCAGGTCCGGCGGTCCGGCCTGGGCCGGGAGCAGGAGCGCCATGGTGGTGTCGTCGGGGAGGTCCCGGCCCGGGGCGGCGGTCTCGTCCCGGGTGCCGGGCGCGGCGGTGTCCGTCGCGGCGCTCTCGGCGTCCGGCGCGGCCTCCGGCTCCGCCTCCGGTGCGTCCGCGGCGGCCGGTGCCGCCGGTGCCGCCGGTGCCGCCGGTGCGGCGGGAGCGGCCGTCTCCGCGCGCCGTACCGCCTCCTCCGCCGAAGCCACCAGCGGGTCCGCGCTCCGGTGCGCGGCCTTCGTGGCGCGCCCGTGCAGGACGTTGGAGTTGGCCTCCGCGTCGGCGCCGGGCAGGGAGAAGGATCCCGTCCCGTCGGACACCGGCACGGTCGGGGCCAGGGCCGCCGGCGGGGCCGGCGCGAGCAGCGGAGCGGGCAGGACGAGGACGGCCGCGACCCCGCCCTGCTTCTGCTCCCGCAGCCGCACGCGCGCCCCGTGCCGGTGGGCGAGCCGGGCGACCACGTAGAGGCCGAGCCCGAGCCCGTCCTCGCCCTCCTGGTCGTACGGCGCCTGCGGGTCGAAGTCGGTGAGGCGGGCGTTGAGCCGCTGGAGCCGGTCGGTGGCCATGCCGATGCCCTCGTCCTGGACGGAGAGCATCACCTCGCCGTTCTCCAGCAGCCAGCCGGAGACCTCGACGGGCAGGTCGGGCGGCGAGAACGAGGTGGCGTTCTCCATCAGTTCGGCGAGCAGGTGCGAGAGGTCGTCGGCGGCGAACCCGGCGACGTGCGCGTGCGGCGGCAGCGCGGCGATACGGACCCGCTCGTACCGCTCGATCTCGCTCACCGCGGCCCGGACCACGTCGACCAGCGGCACCGGTGAGGCGCTGTGCTGGACGTGTTCCGTGCCGGCCAGGACGAGGAGGTTCTCGCTGTGCCGGCGCATCACGGTGGCGAAGTGGTCGAGCTTGAACAGGGTGGACAGGCGGTCCGGATCCTGCTCGCGCTCCTCCAGGCTCTCGATGACGGCGAGTTGCCGCTCGACCAGGCCGAGGGTGCGCAGCGCGAGGTTGACGAAAGTGGAGCCGATGCTCTTGCGCACCACGTCGAGGCGGGCGGCCGACTCGGCGAGTTCGGCGCGCAGTTCCTCGCGGGCGTCGGCCATCTTCTGGCGCTGGCCGACGAGGTGCTTGCGGTCGGACTCCAGCGTGTTGACCCGCTCGGCGAGCGTCGCGGCGTGCGCGTGCAGGGCGTTGACGGAGCGGACGACCTGGGCGAACTCGTCGTTGCGGCCGGTGAAGGCGACCGGCTCCTCGGCCGTCATGTCCTCCGCGCCGGCCAGCCGTGCCGAACCCCGGCGGAGCACCGACAGCGGGCGGGTGAGGGTGCGGGCCATGGCGGTGGCGATGCCGAGGGCGAGCAGGATCAGGGCGCCGAGGACGGCGACCCGGATCTCCAGCGCGGTGACGTCGTCGTCGCGCAGCTGCTCCAGCGCCGTGGTGCGCTTCTCGTAGAGGGCGGACTCGGCGCCGCGCATCGCGTCGACGCGAGCGGAGAGCGCGGCGTCGAGCCGCTTGGTGCTGGTGCCGAGGTCGTCGTCGGAGAGCGTCGGTTCGTCGGTGAGCCCGGCGAGGTACTTCTCGGCGGAGTTGACCTCCGGCCCGGCGACGGTGGCGTCGAAGCTGCTCCGCGCCTCCTTGGGGGCGCCCTCGCGGAAGTCGGCGAGCGCCGCGTCGGAGCGCACCCGGGCCTGCTGGGCGGCGGCGGCGAGCGCGTCGCGCTGCTTGGCGTCCGCGTCCGAGGAGCTGGTCGTCTCGGTGGGAAGGCCGGTGATCGGGTCGATGACGGTCCGGGTGCTGCTGGGCACGGAGAGCGCCGCGAGCAGCAGGCCACGGGTGGCGGCGGCCTGCTGGACGGCGGTGTCCAGTTCGGCCAGCGCGTAGGCACCGGCGCCCGCGCGGGGCGGCATCTCCTCGGCCAGCTCCTCGGCCAGGGCGTGGAGTTCGGTGATGGCCTCGGAGTACGCCTGGTGGGATTCGAGGGCGGTGCTCTTGCCGGTGAGGGCGGCCCGGCGCAGGGCGGCGATGGCGTCCAGGTCCTCGCGCAGGGCGGAGGGCGTGTCGGTGTCGGCGCGCAACTCCTCGACCTGCCGGTCCACGCGGGCGCTGCGCTGCTCGGAGGGCGCCTTGTCCTCGGGCCGGCCGGCCGCGATGTAGGGGGTGACCTCGTCGCGCTCGTCGGCGAGGGAGTGGGCGAGGCTGAGCGCGCCCTGGGTGCGTTCGGCGAGCGTCACCAGTTCCTGGGAGTCGTGCAGTTGCCCGGAGGCGGTGACGACCGAGGGGGCGCCGGCCGCGGCGACGGCCGCGGCCACGACCGCCACGGCGACGATCAGGCGGTTGCGCACATGGGTGGGACGACCCTTGCCGGCGGGGGTCTCCGGCGGCGGAGGGGTGGAGGTGCCGGGGGTGCGCTCCGCGCTCCCCGCGGGGGCCGTCTGCTTGTCTGTGCGACGAGGCCGCGTCTTCTGCACCGGTGCTCGCATTCCTCACTCGTGTACCCGTGGGCCCGGGTGGCGCTCCGTCAACTGGCCGGTCGGCGCAGGCATCCTCCGCCGAGCTCCGGGCCGTGCCCCGGCCGCCGGCAGCGCGTCGGGCGGGGAGACCGCGTGAGCGGGGCGGGCCCCCCACAGTTTCCCGACCCTCCCAGTGCCGGTGGGTGGTGAGCACGCATCATCCGACCCGCCACCCGAAGGAGTGAACCCCGGACGGGAGTTGGTGGGCAAGTTCCCCCGGCGTGTGCGACTCGGGTGTGCGGCGCGCCGGTTGGACGTCTGCGACGGGCGGTGGCACTATGTGCCGCCACGTGTCGTCCGGGCATGTGATTCCACCCCAAATCAGGCGCCTGACCTGCACCGGCGCGTGGGTTCCGGGGGACTCTGTGGAGGGTGCCAGCCTTTTGCGAACGCTGTGAAGGGGTCGTGCAGACTGGCCGGATGCGCACCGAACTCGTCTCGGAACCCGGACTGGCCGACCACCCCAACGAGGACTTCGCGAGCGTCGGACTACCCGCCTCGGGACAGGGCGGCTCACTCGTCGTGCTGGACGGGGTGACGCCCCCGCGGACCGGGACGGGGTGTCTGCATTCCGTCCCCTGGTTCACGGCCCGCCTCGGCGGCGCGCTGACCGAACTGACCGTTTCACTGCCGGATGTCCCCCTCGTCGACGCGCTGTCCCGCGCCATCGCGCGTACCTCCGCGGCACACGCGGAAACCTGTGACCTTTCTCACCCGCGCACCCCGCAGGCAACCGTGGTCCTGGCCCGCTGGTCCCCCGCCGAGGTCGAGTACCTGGTCCTCTCCGACTCCGCCCTGCTGGTGGAGGCGCCCGACGGCGCGGTCTCGGCCGTCCTGGACGACCGGCTGGCCCGGATCCCCCGCTCCGCCCTCGCCACGGACGCGATGGTGGACGCCAACCTGCGCAACAAGGAGGGCGGCTTCTACACGGCCGCGGCCGATCCGGCGGTGGCGGCGCGCGCGGTGACGGGGGTGCTGCCGCGGGGCGGGGTGCGGACCCTGGCGGCGCTGACGGACGGGGCCGGGCGGTGGGTGGAGAAGTTCCGGGAGGGCGACTGGACGGACTGCCTCACCCTGCTGCGCAAGCGGGGCGCTCAGGCCCTGGTGGACCGCGTACGGGAGCTGGAGCGGACGGACGCGGCGGGCACCCGCGCGCACCTCGGCCGCAGCAAGACCCACGACGACGCGACGGTGGTGTACGCGGAGCTGTGAGGCACGGGGGTCGGGGCTACTTCTCCATCCCGCGGTTCAGTTCGTGCAGCAGGCGGGCAAGTTCCGAGACCTCGCGCGGGTCCCAGTCGGCGAGCCGGCCGGCGTAGCGGGCGCGGCGGGCCTCACGCACCCGGCCGACGCGGCCCTGGCCCTCCCGGGTCAGGGTGACGAGCCAGGCGCGGCCGTCGGCGGGGTCGGGTTCGCGGGCGACGAGGCCGAGTTCCTCCAGGGCGCGCAGCTGCCGGGACATGGTGGCCTTGCCGACGCCGATGTAGGCGGCGAGGTCGGTGGCCCGCTGCCCGCCGCACTCCCCGAGGCGCACGAGAAGGCCGTACGCGGACGACTCCAGGTCGGGGTGGACCTCCCGGGCCATCTCGCCCTGGTTGGCCCGGGCGCGCCGCAGCAGCACCGTCAACTCCCGCTCCAGCGCCAGGAACTCCGGCTGGTTCACACCACTGCCGGCGAGCTCGGATTCGACTCCGCGACCGTCGCCGTTCCCGCTTTCGTGCACGTCAGCCCCTGCCTCGGTTCTTTCCGGTTCTTTCCCGGTCCTGAAAGTTTCCGCCACGGCCCGTCATCACCGCAGCTCGGCAAGTATTTCGCAGGCTTAGACCAACGGCAGCTTCCGGTCCCCCTTCCCACCTCCCGTTCTACGTGCGTAGCGTCTTCACCGGACCCACGAATGGCATGCCCACGCCATGCACGGGTTCTCCTCCCCGCGCACGCATCCCCCACCGAGCCATCGGAGGCACGTCATGCTCGTGCACAGATCCGGATCGGCCCGCGGCCGGCGTCTCGCCGTCACCGGGATCCTGCTCGCCGCCCTCTCCCTGGTGTCCGCCCTCCCCGCGCAGGCGGCGTCGGCCGCCGACACCCCGCCGCGCGGCTCCGCCCACATGGGCATGGGCGTCCTCGAACACGACGGGAGCCACGGCACCCCGGTCCCGGGCGACGCCGCCCAGACGGAGGGCGTGGACGTCTCCAGCCACCAGGGCAACGTCGCCTGGTCGACCCTGTGGAACAGCGGGGTCAAGTGGGCCTACGTCAAGGCCACCGAGGGGACGTACTACACCAACCCGTACTTCGCCCAGCAGTACAACGGCTCGTACAACGTCGGAATGATCCGCGGCGCCTACCACTTCGCCACCCCGGACAGCGCGAGCGGCGCCGCCCAGGCCAACTACTTCGTCGACCACGGCGGCGGCTGGTCCAGGGACGGCAGGACGCTGCCGGGGGCGCTCGACATCGAGTGGAACCCGTACGGCGCCGCCTGCTACGGCAAGACGCAGAGCCAGATGGTCTCCTGGATCCGCGACTTCCTGAACACGTACAAGGCCCGCACCGGCCGTGACGCCGTGATCTACACGGCCACCAGCTGGTGGACCCAGTGCACCGGCAACTACGGCGGCTTCGCCGCGAACAACCCGCTGTGGATCGCCCGGTACGCCGCGTCGGTGGGCACGCTGCCGGCCGGCTGGGGCTACTACACGATGTGGCAGTACACGTCGTCCGGTCCGACGGTCGGCGACCACAACAGGTTCAACGGCGCGCTCGACCGCGTGCGGGCGCTCGCCAACGGCTGACACGGCGCCGGCGCCGCCGGTCCCCCTGGTGCCGGCCCGGAAGCGCGGCACCCCGGCCCACCCGGCCGTCCCCGACATGGCCCGCCCGGTCCGCCTGGCCCGCGAGGTGGTTCCCGAGGCGTAGGCACGCCCCCCGGCACGCACGGCGGAGGCCCGGACCCCCTGAGGGGATCCGGGCCTCCGTCTCATCCGGCAGCGTCCGTCACGCCGCGACCGGAGTCGTACGCGCCGCCCCGTTCGTCGCGGGGGCGAGCGCCAGTTCCAGCACCTGGCGGACGTCGCTGACGGCGTGGACGTCGAGCTTGTCCAGCACCTCCGCCGGGACGTCGTCCAGGTCGGGCTCGTTGCGCTTGGGGATGATCACCGTGGTGACCCCCGCCCGGTGCGCCGCGAGCAGCTTCTGCTTGACCCCGCCGATCGGCAGCACGCGTCCGGTCAGCGAGACCTCGCCTGTCATCGCCACGTCGGTGCGGACCAGCCGGCCGGAGAGCAGCGAGGCGAGGGCCGTGGTCATGGTGACGCCGGCACTCGGGCCGTCCTTGGGGACAGCGCCCGCCGGGAAGTGGATGTGCGCTCCCCGGTCCTTCAGGTCGCCCACCGGCAGTTCCAGCTCGGCTCCGTGGCTGCGCAGGAAGCTCAGCGCGATCTGCGCCGACTCCTTCATCACGTCGCCCAGCTGTCCGGTCAGGGTCAGTCCCGCCGCGCCCGTCTCCGGGTCGGCCAGCGACGCCTCGACGTAGAGGACGTCGCCGCCCGCGCCGGTGACCGCGAGGCCGGTGGCCACGCCCGGCACCGAGGTGCGCCGCTCCGCCGGGTCCTGGGCGGACTCGGGCACGTGGTGCGGCCTGCCGATCAGGGAGCGCAGGTCGGCGTCGGTGACGGTGAAGGGCAGCTCCCGCTCGCCCAGTTCGTGCTGGGCCGCCACCTTGCGCAGCAGCCGGGCGATCGACCGTTCCAGGGTGCGCACTCCCGCCTCACGGGTGTACTCGCCCGCGAGCTTGCGCAGCGCGCCCTCGTCGACCGTGACCTCCCCGTCGTCGAGTCCGGCCCGCTCCAGCTGGCGCGGGAGCAGGTGGTCACGGGCGATGACGACCTTCTCGTCCTCGGTGTAGCCGTCCAGGCGGACCAGCTCCATGCGGTCGAGCAGCGCCTCCGGGATGGCCTCCAGGACGTTGGCGGTGGCGAGGAAGACCACGTCGGACAGGTCCAGCTCGACCTCCAGGTAGTGGTCCCGGAAGGTGTGGTTCTGGGCCGGGTCGAGGACTTCGAGCAGGGCCGCGGCGGGGTCGCCGCGGAAGTCGGAGCCGACCTTGTCGATCTCGTCGAGCAGGACGACCGGGTTCATGGACCCCGCCTCCTTGATCGCCCGCACGATCCGGCCGGGCAGCGCGCCGACGTAGGTACGCCGGTGGCCGCGGATCTCGGCCTCGTCGCGGACGCCGCCGAGGGCGACGCGGACGAACTTGCGGCCCATCGCGTGGGCGACGGACTCGCCCAGCGAGGTCTTGCCGACGCCGGGCGGCCCCACCAGGGCCAGCACGGCACCGCCACGCCGGCCGCCGACGACGCCGAGGCCCCGGTCGCCGCGCCGCTTGCGCACGGCGAGGTACTCGGTGATGCGCTCCTTCACGTCCTCCAGGCCCGCGTGCTCGGCGTCGAGCACGGCCTGGGCGCCCTGGATGTCGTAGGCGTCCTCGGTGCGCTCGCTCCACGGCATCTCCAGGACCGTGTCGAGCCAGGTGCGGATCCAGGAGCCCTCGGGCGACTGGTCGGAGGACCGCTCCAGCTTGTCGACCTCCTTGAGCGCGGCCTCGCGGACCTTCTCGGGCAGGTCGGCGGCCTCGACACGGGCGCGGTAGTCGTCGGACTCCTCACCGTCCTGCTCGCCGTTGATCTCGCGCAGCTCCTTGCGCACCGCGTCGAGCTGACGGCGCAGCAGGAACTCCCGCTGCTGCTTGTCGACGCCCTCTTGGACGTCCTTGGCGATGGTCTCGGCGACGTCCTGCTCGGCGAGGTGGTCGCGCAGCTGCTGGGTGGCGAGCTTCAGGCGGGCCACCGGGTCGGCGGTCTCCAGCAGCTCGACCTTCTGCTCGGTGGTGAGGAACGGCGAGTAACCGGAGTTGTCGGCCAGCGCGGACACGTCGTCGATGGCCTGGACGCGGTCGACGACCTGCCAGGCGCCGCGCTTGCGCAGCCAGGCGGTGGCGAGCGCCTTGTACTCCTTCACCAGCTCGGCGACCTGGCCGGGCAGCGGGTCGGGCACGGTCTCGTCGACGCGGGTGCCCTCGACCCAGAGCGCGGCGCCGGGCCCGGTGGTGCCGGCGCCGATCGCCACCCGGCCCCGGCCGCGGATCAGGGCGCCCGGGTCGCCGTCGGCCAGCCGGCCGACCTGCTCGACGGTGCCGAGGACGCCGGTGGCGGCGTGGGTGCCGTCGATGCGCGGGACGAGCAGGACCTTGGGCTTGCCGGGCTCGGACCGGGCGGCGGCCTGGGCGGCCTCCACCGCTGCCCGTACCTCGGCGTCGCTCAGGTCCAGGGGGACGACCATGCCGGGCAGGACCACTTCGTCGTCGAGCGGCAGCACGGGCAGGGTGAGCGGTGTGAAGGCGGCGGACTCAGCAGCCATGATCTCCCCTTCGGCAGTCAAGTTGAGTTACATCGACTCAATGAAAGGGAGTCGCCGATTGTTCCCCCAGGGGTGTTCGCTGTGAGCGATCACCGTCGCGGCGCTCGCGGCCCGTGCACGAGAAGCGCTCCCGGCCCGCGCGGCATTCCTGCCAGGATGGGCCGATGGCCATCACTTCCCCCGACTTCCGCGAGGCCCCCGAGGTGCTGGACCGCAGGGAGGGCCCGTACGGCGAGGTCGTCCTGCGCCGGCACGGGGCGCTGCTCCAGATCATCGCGAACGGCTGCTTCCTGATGGACACCTCCGACGGGCGCTCCGAGCGGCGGCTGGTCGACGCCGCGGCCGACGCGCTCGCCGGGTCCGGCGGGCGGACCGCGCCGCACCTGCTCATCGGCGGGCTCGGCGTCGGCTTCTCGCTCGCCCACGCGGCGGCCGACCCCCGCTGGGGCCGGATCGCGGTCGTCGAACGCGAGCCCGCCGTCATCGACTGGCACCGCGCCGGGCCGCTCTCCGCGCTGTCCGCGCGTGCACTGGCCGACCCGCGCACGAAGATCGTCGAGGCGGACCTGGTGGCCTACGTCAATGAGACTTCCGACACGTACGACGCGCTCTGCCTGGACATCGACAACGGCCCCGGCTGGACCGTCACCGAGGGCAACGACGGGCTGTACGGACCGTCCGGACTGGCGGGCTGCGCACGGCTGTTGAGGCCCGGCGGGGTACTTGCCGTATGGTCTGCGCAGCCCTCTCCGGATTTCGAAGAAACCTTGCGTAATGCCGGTTTCCAGCAGGTGCGTACCGAAGAGATCCCCGTTGCCCGGGGCGTTCCGGACGTCGTCCATCTCGGCGTCGGTCCTGGATAGCAATGCCGTGGGGACTCCCCGTACGCTGCTGCTCTGACACGGATCATTCAAGCGTCAATCGCAGTCATGGGATCACCCCACGGATTCCGGAAAGCACACCTCAGGGGCGGGCGATGGAGCAGACACAGACCTCCCACAACGGCTCGGCCGCGGCCACCCAGGGCGCACAGCGCCGGGTGCTGGTGGTCGAGGACGACCAGACGATCGTGGACGCCATCGCGACCCGCCTGCGCGCCGAGGGGTTCCTGGTGCAGACGGCGGGCGACGGTCCGTCCGCCGTAGACACGGCCGAGGCATGGCAGCCGGACCTGCTGATCCTCGACATCATGCTGCCGGGCTTCGACGGCCTGGAGGTCTGCCGCCGCGTGCAGGCCCAGCGTCCGGTGCCGGTGATGATGCTCACCGCGCGCGACGACGAGACGGACATGCTGGTCGGGCTCGGCGTGGGTGCCGACGACTACATGACCAAGCCGTTCTCCATGCGCGAGCTGGCCGCTCGCGTGCACGTGCTGCTGCGCCGGGTGGAGCGGGCCGTCGTGGCCGCCTCGACGCCGCGCAGCGGCATCCTGCGCCTCGGCGAGCTGGAGATCGACCACGCGCAGCGCCGGGTGCGCGTGCGCAGCGAGGACGTCCACCTCACCCCCACCGAGTTCGACCTGCTGGTCTGCCTGGCGAACACCCCGCGCGCGGTGCTCTCCCGCGAGCAGCTGCTGGCGGAGGTGTGGGACTGGGCGGACGCGTCCGGCACCCGGACCGTGGACAGCCACATCAAGGCGCTGCGCCGGAAGATCGGCGCCGAGCGCATCCGCACCGTGCACGGCGTGGGCTACGCGCTGGAGACGCCGACGCCATGAGCCGAGGGCGGGAGGCCGCACGGAGGAGCCCCGGTCCCCGCATCGCCGGGGAGCCCTGGGGCGGCGTACGCCCGTTCTCGGTGAAGACCAAGCTGGGCGCGCTGGTCGTCACGTCGGTGCTGATCACCACCGGCCTGTCGGTGATCGCGGTGCACACCAAGACGGAGCTGCGCTTCATCACGGTCTTCTCGATGATCGCCACGCTGCTGATCACCCAGTTCGTGGCGCACTCGCTGACCGCGCCGCTGGACGAGATGAACGCGGTGGCCCGGTCCATCTCGCACGGCGACTACACGCGCCGGGTGCGCGAGAACCGCCGCGACGAGCTGGGCGACCTGGCCGTCACCATCAACCGCATGGCCGACGACCTGGAGGCGCAGGACCTCCAGCGCAAGGAGCTGGTCGCGAACGTCTCGCACGAGCTGCGCACCCCCATCGCGGGCCTGCGCGCGGTGCTGGAGAACATCGTCGACGGAGTCACCGAGGCCGACCCGGAGACCATGCGGACCGCGCTCGGCCAGACCGAGCGGCTCGGCCGGCTGGTGGAGACGCTGCTGGACCTCTCCCGCCTGGACAACGGCGTGATACCGCTGCGCAAGCGGCGCTTCGAGGTCTGGCCGTACCTGTCCGGCGTGCTCAAGGAGGCCAACATGGTCGCCTCCGCCCGCGCGGGCATCGCCTCCGGCTCGGGCAGCCACACGCGTACCGACGTCCACCTGGCGCTCGACGTCTTCCCGCCGGAGCTGACCGCGCACGCCGACCCCGAGCGCATCCACCAGGTCGTCGCCAACCTCATCGACAACGCGGTCAAGCACTCCCCGCCGCACGGCCGCGTGACGGTCCGCGCGCGCCGCGGCGAGCTGCCCGAGTCGCTCGAGCTGGAGGTCCTCGACGAAGGCCCCGGCATTCCGCGTTCGGAGTGGCGCCGGGTGTTCGAGCGGTTCAACCGGGGTTCGGTGTCCCGGCCGCACGGCCCGGGCAGCGACGGCGGCACCGGTCTGGGGCTCGCGATCGCGCGCTGGGCGGTGGATCTGCACGGCGGCCGGATCGGCGTGGCCGAATCCGAGCGCGGCTGCCGGATTCTCATCACTCTTCCGGGCCTGCCGTCGACGCCGGGTTGACGTAGGGTTCGAAGCGGAACTTCAAGATCCACGGGTATCCGCCCTGGCGGACACGTGTGATCAGGGACAGGCCCGCGTTTTCCAGGCGCCGGGTCCCGCTCGGCCCTTCCCACGCGCAGCAGAACCTCGCTTGTTTCCCGCCATTTCCAGCGCCGAAACACCGTCTGCAATGTGACTTACGCGACGATGAACGGGCCCGGCCTGACCTTCGGGGTCGGCAAGGCGTAGCCTTGATTCCCGCTGTCCACCATCTTGTGAAGCGGAAGAGGGCGGTTCTCGCCGTGTCGCCACAGTCCCCCAGTAACTCGAGCATCTCGACCGACACCGACCAAGCGGGCAAGAACCCCGCTGCCGCGTTCGGTGCCAACGAGTGGCTCGTTGACGAGATCTATCAGCAGTACCTCCAGGACCCGAATTCCGTGGACCGAGCCTGGTGGGACTTCTTCGCCGACTACAAGCCCGGGGCGCCCGCGGCCCAGGCCGCCGCCCCCGCGGCCGCGGCCTTGATGCCCCCCGGCCGCCGCACCGCAAGGGGCGTCGCCGGATACGCCCTCCCCCGCCTGTTCGTCGGCTCCGAGGGCTCCCTCGGCATCGTCGTACGGGCCGTCCTCGCGCTGCGCCCCAAGCCGCCCGAGCAGCTGGTGCTGGCCGCCGAGTTCGCCTCCGCGTCCGCCGCCTGCGA
>NZ_QHJH01000101.1 GCF_003947455.1 Streptomyces sp. WAC 04229
TCCCTCCCCCGCCGAGTCCCTCCGCCATGCCTCCGGCTGCACCGTCGGACGAACGTCCCGGTTCCGGTACCGGGTTCGTGCCGCCCGCGTAGCTTCACCGCGTTGCGTCACGGGAACGCGGACGGCGGTGACTCCAGGTCCTCCAGCTCGATGCCGGGGGCCGCGAGCACCACGTCGCCGGCGATGTGCACGGCATGCTGCTCCCCGGTGTCCAGGGCTGTGACCTGGTATTCGTCCACGGTGAGGGGGCCGTTGTCAGTGGCGTGTGCTTCTCTCTTCAGCAAGGCCCAGGACTGGTCCACGGTGCGGGGGGCGAGGACCGGGTCGGTGAGGGCGACGAGGCGCAGGCGTGTGGCTGATCCGGAGGGGGTGAGGCGCAGGAGACGGGTGACGGCGACGAGGAAGGCGGGGGAGCTGCCGGTGAAGGCGTGGGCGCGCACATTGCCTTCGGTGGCGTGGACTCCGGTGGGGTCGGTACGGACCCAGGTGATGCCGTCGATGGCCGCGCCGCGAACCTGCCAGTCGGCGGCGTGGAGTTCGAGGCGGATGGGGCGGCCGAGTTCGTCGAGGGCAAGGTCGACGGAGCCGTGGTGGTCCGCGGTGGGGGTGGTCAGCCGGGAGACGTAGCGCCAGCCGGATGGACCGGGAGCGCACTGGAAGTGCTCTTCTGCGAGGGGGGTGTGGTCATGCGGGTCGTGGAGCGAATAACGGCCGCGGGGCATGGTGGTCCTGGAGGGTGACGGGCTGCTGTTCCGGCCGCTGAGGCGCCAACGGGGCAGGCCCCCGGCACGGGGGTGCGGGGGCCTGTCTCGGAGGAGCCGTCAGGGCTCAGTAGCGGTAGTGGTCCGCCTTGTAGGGGCCCTCGACCTTGACGCCGATGTACTCGGCCTGCTCCGGGCGGAGCGTGGTCAGCTTGACGCCGAGGGAGTCGAGGTGGAGGCGGGCGACCTTCTCGTCCAGGTGCTTGGGCAGCACGTACACGTCGGTCGGGTACTCGTCGGGCTTGGTGAACAGCTCGATCTGGGCCAGCGTCTGGTCCGCGAACGAGTTGGACATGACGAACGACGGGTGGCCGGTCGCGTTGCCCAGGTTCAGCAGGCGGCCCTCGGAGAGGACGATGAGGACCTTGCCGTCGGGGAAGGTCCAGGTGTGGACCTGCGGCTTGACCTCGTCCTTGACGATGCCCGGGATCTGGGCGAGGCCGGCCATGTCGATCTCGTTGTCGAAGTGGCCGATGTTGCCGACGATGGCCTGGTGCTTCATCTTGGCCATGTCCGCGGCCATGATGATGTCCTTGTTGCCGGTCGTCGTGACGAAGATGTCGGCCTGGCCGACCACGTCTTCCAGCGTCGAGACCTGGTAGCCGTCCATCGCCGCCTGCAGGGCGCAGATCGGGTCGATCTCCGTGATGATCACGCGGGCGCCCTGGCCGCGCAGGGACTCCGCGCAGCCCTTGCCCACGTCGCCGTAGCCGCAGACGACGGCGGTCTTGCCGCCGATCAGGACGTCGGTGGCGCGGTTGATGCCGTCGATCAGGGAGTGGCGGCAGCCGTACTTGTTGTCGAACTTCGACTTCGTCACGGCGTCGTTGACGTTGATGGCCGGGAACAGCAGGGTGCCGTCGCGGTGCATCTCGTACAGGCGGTGGACGCCGGTCGTGGTCTCCTCGGTCACGCCGCGGATCTCGGACGCCAGCTGGGTCCACTTCTGCGGGCTCTCGCTCACCGTGCGGGTGAGCAGTTCGAGGATGACGCGGTGCTCGTCGGACTCGGCGGTGTCGACCGAGGGGACCTTGCCGTCCTTCTCGTACTCGACGCCCTTGTGGACGAGGAGGGTGGCGTCACCGCCGTCGTCCAGGATCATGTTCGGGCCGCCGGTGGGGGTGTTCGGCCAGGTCAGCGCCTGCTCCGTGCACCACCAGTACTCCTCCAGGGTCTCGCCCTTCCAGGCGAAGACCGGGATTCCCTGGGGGTTGTCCGGGGTGCCGTTCGGGCCGACGGCGATGGCGGCGGCCGCGTGGTCCTGGGTGGAGAAGATGTTGCAGGAGGCCCAGCGGACTTCGGCGCCGAGGGCGACGAGGGTCTCGATGAGCACGGCGGTCTGCACGGTCATGTGCAGGGAGCCGGTGACGCGGGCGCCGGCGAGGGGCTGGGCCTCGGCGTACTCCTTGCGGATCGCCATCAGGCCCGGCATCTCGTGCTCGGCGAGGGTGATCTCCTTGCGGCCGAACGCGGCCAGGGAGAGGTCGGCGACCTTGAAGTCCTGTCGGTTGTCGACAGTCGTCATTACGGGCTGCTCCTCGGGTTGGGTCGAGGTGGGTACGGCTGACCTGCGCGGCGGCGGACACGGGTGTCCCGGAAGAGGACACAGGCATGCCCGCGTACGCGCAGCGCAGTCCGTCGGAGGCCCTCTCTCCCTCGGCCGGTCCGTCCTGGACCGCCCGACCGCCATCAGCAGCGACGTCTGGCTCCACCCCAAGCTACACCGCGGGCGCCCGCGGTCCCCAGTCCGCCTCCGAACACTTCCGGACGTTCATGACGGCGCGGAGGCCCGTGGGCGTCAGTGGGCTTCGGGCGGTGTGGCCGGGCCGCCGGGGGTGGCCTCGGGGTCCGGGCCCTTGGCGGCCTCGGACTCGCTGTAGATGTCGGGCTCCAGGTAGATGACGCGGGCGATCGGGACGGCGTCGCGGATACGGGACTCGGCGGCGTCGATGGCGGAGGCGATCTCGGTGGCCGTGCCGTCGTGGCGGACGGCGATCTTGGCGGCGACGAGCAGTTCCTCGGGGCCGAGGTGGAGGGTGCGCATGTGGATGACACCGGTGACCGTGTCGCCCGCGACGATCGCGGTCTCGATCTGCTGGACCGCCTCGGTGCCGGCCGCCTCACCGAGCAGCAGGGACTTGGTCTCGACGGCCAGGACCAGCGCGATCAGGACGAGCAGCACGCCGATGCAGAGGGTGCCGATGCCGTCCCAGACGCCGTCGCCGGTGAGGAGGGCGAGGCCGACGCCGCCGAGGGCGAGGACCAGGCCGACGAGGGCGCCGAGGTCCTCCAGGAGGACGACCGGCAGCTCGGGGGCCTTGGCGTGGCGGACGAACTCCTTCCAGGACTTCTTCCCGCGCAGGGTGTTGGACTCCTTGATGGCGGTCCGGAAGGAGAAGGCCTCGGCGATGATCGCGAAGACCAGCACGCCGACCGGCCAGTACCAGTGCTCGATCTCGTGCGGGTGCTTGATCTTCTCGTAGCCCTCGTACAGGGCGAACATGCCACCGAGCGAGAAGAGCACGATGGAGACGAGGAAGGCGTAGATGTAGCGCTCGCGGCCGTAGCCGAAGGGGTGTTGGGGGGTGGCCTCGCGCTGGGCGCGCTTGCCGCCGAGGAGCAGGAGTCCCTGGTTGCCGGAGTCGGCGAGGGAGTGCACGGACTCGGCGAGCATCGACGACGATCCACTGAAGAGGAACGCCACGAATTTCGCTACCGCGATCGAGAGGTTGGCGAGCAGTGCCGCCACGATCGCCTTGGTTCCGCCTGACGCGCTCATGTGTCGCGTTGTCCCTTCGCCTTCGTCTGCGTCCGTACGCCGGTGGGGGCGCGGCCGGTGAACGGCTTTGCCCCTCCTTTGCGGTGCGCCATTGTTGCAGCCCGCGCGGGCCCCGACGTGCCGGATGCCCCTTCGTCCGCCCCTCAGACGTGTGTCAGACGAGCACGGTGGCGCGGAAGAGCGTGCCGGTTCCGGACACTTCGGCCTTTTCGCCCGCGGCGACGAACACCGACTGTCCCGGGGTGAGTTCGTGTTCGCCGGCTCGCACGGTACCCGCTGTGCAGAGCAGGATCTGCGGGGTGGGCAGGGTGAGGTCGTGGGCGCCGGTGCCCTCGGGCAGGACGTGGCGGGACAGGCGGAACTCCTCGATCGGGGTCTCGTAGACCTCTTCGCCGTCCGGGGAGGCCTCCGGGCGCAGCACGCCGGGGTCGCCGGCCTCGAAGCGGACGATGCGCAGCAGTTCCGGGACGTCGACGTGCTTGGGCGTGAGGCCGCAGCGCAGGACGTTGTCGGAGTTGGCCATGATCTCGACGCCGAGGCCGTTCAGGTAGGCGTGCGGGATTCCGGCGCCGAGGTACAGGGCCTCGCCGGGCTGGAGCCTGACGTGGTTGAGGAGCATCGCGGCGAGGACGCCGGGGTCGCCCGGGTAGTGGTGGGCGATGTCGGCGTAGGGGGCGTAGGCGCCGCCGAGTCGGTCGCAGGCGGCCGCGACCTCCGTGACCGTGCGGGACATCTCCGCGGGGTCGGCCGTGAGGACGGCGGTGAGGACCTCGCGCAGGGCGGCGTCCTCGGGGTGTGCGCGCAGCAGGTCGACGTACGGCTTGAGGGAGGCGACGCCGAGGCCGTCGAGCAGGTCGGCCGTCTCGGTCGGCGGGCGGAAGCCGCACAGGCCGTCGAACTCGGTGAGGGCGCAGATCAGTTCGGGCTTGTGGTTGGCGTCCTTGTAGTTGCGGTGCGGGGCGTCCAGGGGGATGCCCCGCCGCTCCTCGTCCTCGTAACCGGCCCTGGCCTGGGCGAGGTCGGGGTGGACCTGGAGGGAGAGCGGGGCGCCGGCGGCGAGGAGCTTGAGGAGGAAGGGCAGCCGGGGGCCGAACTTCGCGACCGAGGCGGCGCCCAGTTCCTTCTCGGGGGCGGCGTCGACGACCTCGGCGAGGGTGCCCCGGCCGGTGCGGGAGGGGGCGCCGGGATGGGCGCCCATCCACATCTCCGCCTGCGGTTCGCCGGTCGGCTCGGTCCCGAGCAGGGTCGGGATCGCGGTGGTGGAACCCCAGGCGTAGGGGCGGACGGTGTTGTCGAGGCGGTCCATGGGCTCTCTCTGCCGGTGCGTGTCCTGTGCGTGCGGTGCGTTCCCGATGGTGCGTACGGGATCAGGCGCCCGAGGCGAGCGCCAGGTAAACGGCCGCGAAATCCGTGATGGCGATCAGTTCGGCGAGGGTCTCCAGTTCGCCGCCCGCTTCCGGCTCCAGTTCGCTCATCGGCGTGTCGTGGCTGAGGGCCAGTTCACGGGCGTTGGGGGCGGCGGTGAGACCCCCGCCGGGGCGGTCGCGCAGGAGCACCACGCGCGCGTGCAGGGCGGGTGCCTCCTCGACGCGGTCGCGGAAGAAGTCGTCGGGGTCGGCGCCGGCCGCGAGGCGTCCGGCGAGCAGGGCGGTGTGCGCGCCGAGCGCCTCGGGCAGGTCGGCGACGACGGCAGGGGTGCCGGACAGTTCGGCGAGCGCGGCGGCGAAACGGCGTCCGGCGGGACCGGCCGAGGTGCCCTCGGTCCAGATCACCGGGAGGGAGTCGGCCAGTTCGGCCGCCAGGGTCTTGGCGGGGTTGCTGTACGTCACGATGGCGGGCCCGCAGCGTTCGGCGATGCGGTCGAGGCGGTCGGCGATCTTCTCGACGGCCTCGGGCGGTGCGTCGAGCAGGGCGGTGCGGTCGAGGAGTACGAGCAGCGGCGTGAGCAGCGCCCACAGGACTCCGGGGGCGGCACCGGCCAGGGGTTCGTCCTGGTCGTAGGGGGCCGTCGCCATCGGGATGAACAGGCCGTGCGCGGCGTTCACCGACTCGCTGAGCGGGCAGCCGGCGGGGGCGACGGCGACGACCGTGCAGCCCCGGCGGTAGGCCTGTTCGGCGAGCAGGGAGAGGCCCGGCTCGGTGCCGTCGGGGGTGGCGATCAGCAGGAGGTCCACGGAGCCGGCCCAGCCGGGCAGTTCCCAGCGCAGGGCGCCCGCGGCGGGGGCGACGCCGGTGGGGGCGAGGCGGGTGACGGGGCTGCCGGCGCCGGCGAGGGTGCCGAGGAGGTCGGCGGCGTGGGTGGCGGCGGCGCCGGGCCCGGCGATCAGGACCGCGCGGGGGCGGCCGTCGGGCTTGAGGTTGCCGACTCCGGCCTCGGTGGCGTGCCGGGCGGCGGTGCGTACGCGGGCACCGGCCTCGGCGGCGCCGCGCAGCAGGCCGCGGTGGTCGGCCTCGGTGAGGCGCTCCGGGGTGTCGAGGAGCGATTCGTCGAGCATGGCGGCAGGTCTCCGATCGCCGGGGCGTTCGTTCGTTTGCGCGGGGTCGCCGAGTGGCCGGGGTGCCGGGTCGCTTCGCCGTCGGTCAGGCGGGGCGGCGGGCCTCGTCGACGAGGAGGACGGGGATGCCGTCGCGCACCGGGTAGGCCAGGCCGCAGTCCTGGCCGGTGCAGAGCAGTTCCGCGTCCTGCTCCTTGAGGGGGGCGTGGCAGGCGGGGCAGGCGAGGATCTCCAGGAGGCCGGCTTCGAGCGGCATGGGGGTTCCCTTCGGGGGCGCTTCGTATGGTGCGGATGTGCTGGTCAGGGTACCGCCGGTGGGGACGTGGTGGAGGGGCGCCGCCTCTCTTGCGGCCCCGCCGGGAGCCTCCGCCCCCTGGGCCCCCTCACCCCCTGATGATCGCCAGCGCCGCGTCCCGCACCTTCGTCATCGTCGCCTCGTCGCGGGCCTCCGCGTTCAGGCGGAGCAGGGGCTCGGTGTTGGAGGGGCGGACGTTGAACCACCAGTCGGCCGACGTGACGGTGAGGCCGTCGAGGTCGTCCAGGGTGATGTCGTCGCGGCCGTCGTACGCGGCCCTGATCGCGGCGAGGCGGTCCGCCTGGTCGGCGACGGTGGAGTTGATCTCGCCGGAGCCGGCGTAGCGGTCGTACTCGGCGACGAGGGCGGCCAGCGGGCCCTGCTGGGAGCCGAGGGCGGCCAGGACGTGGAGGGCGGCCAGCATGCCCGTGTCGGCGTTCCAGAAGTCGCGGAAGTAGTAGTGCGCGGAGTGCTCGCCGCCGAAGATGGCGCCGGTGCGGGCCATCTCGGCCTTGATGAAGGAGTGGCCCACGCGCGTGCGTACCGGCGTGCCGCCGTTCTCCTCGACGACCTCCGGGACGGACCAGGAGGTGATCAGGTTGTGGATGACCATGCCCCGGCCGCCGTTGCGGGCGAGTTCGCGGGCGGCCACCAGGGCGGTGACCGCGGACGGGGAGACCGGGTTGCCGTCCTGGTCGACGACGAAGCAGCGGTCGGCGTCGCCGTCGAAGGCGAGGCCGAGGTCGGCGCCCTCCTCGCGGACGCGCTTCTGGAGGTCGACGAGGTTGGCCGGGTCGAGCGGGTTGGCCTCGTGGTTGGGGAAGGTGCCGTCCAGCTCGAAGTACATCGGCACCAGGTCGAGGGGCAGTCCGGCGAAGACCGAGGGGACGGTGTGGCCGCCCATGCCGTTGCCCGCGTCGACGACGACCTTCAGGGGGCGGATGGCGGTGAGGTCGACCAGGGAGCGCAGGTGGGCGGCGTAGTCGGCGAGGGTGTCGCGCCGGGTGACGGTGCCCGGCCGGGAGGCCGGTTCCGGGGCGCCGGTGTCGCTCCAGCGCTCGACGAGGGCGCGGATCTCGGCGAGGCCGGTGTCCTGGCCGACGGGTGCGGCACCCGCGCGGCAGAGCTTGATGCCGTTGTACTGGGCCGGGTTGTGCGAGGCGGTGAACATGGCGCCCGGCAGGTCCAGCGCGCCGGAGGCGTAGTACAGCTGGTCGGTGGAGCACAGGCCGATCTCGGTCACGTCGGCGCCCCGGGCCGCGGCCCCGCGCGCGAAGGCGCCGGACAGGCCGGGCGACGAGGGCCGCATGTCGTGCCCGACGACGACGGCGCTCGCTCCGGTCAGCTCGACGAAGGCCGCGCCGAACAGCTCGGCCAGCGGCTCGTCCCACTGGTCGGGTACGACACCGCGCACGTCGTACGCCTTCACGATCTGCGACAGATCAGCAGCCACGGCCAACCTTCCTGAAAGTCCCGTCGGTGTGCACAAACTACCCGCACCCACCGACCGGCCGTCGCGCGGTCGCCGAAGGTCAGGGCAGCATCCAGCCCAGGACGACGGTGGACTGGCCGACCACGATCAGGCACATCACCAGCAGCAGACCGAGGCTCCAGGGCAGTACCTTGCGCAGCAGGTCGCCCTCGCGGCCCGCGAGTCCGACGGCCGCGCAGGCGATGGTGAGGTTCTGCGGGGAGATCATCTTGCCGAGGACACCGCCGGAGCTGTTGGCGGCGGCGAGCAGTTCGGGAGAGAGACCGGACTCCCGCGCGGCGGTCACCTGGAGGGCACCGAAGAGCGCGTTGGCCGAGGTGTCGGAGCCGGAGACGGCCACGCCGAACCAGCCCAGGACCGGGGAGAGGAAGGCGAGCCCGGCGCCCGCCGCGGCGACGAAGTGGCCGATGGTGGCGGCCTGCCCGGAGAGGTTCATGACGTAGGCGAGGGCCAGCACCGAGGTGACGGTGAGGATCGCGAACCGCAGTTCGTGGACGGTCGCGAGCCACTCCTTGACCGCCACGCGCGCGTGCACACCGAGGACGACGGCCGTGACCAGCCCGGCGAACAGGACGAGCGTGCCGCCGGTGGAGACGATCGGCCAGGAGAAGACGTTGCCGCCCACCGGATTGCCCTCGGGGTCGGCCACGTCCAGGAACGGCCAGTCGTAGGTCTGGGTCGCCCGGGCCAGCCAGTCCTTGACCGCCGGGATCTGCGCGACGGAGAAGACGGCGACGATCAGGGCGTAGGGGGCGTAGGCGCGCAGCACCTCCCGGCGGGAGTCGACCTCGTCCAGTTCCTCGCTGCGGGCGCCGGTCAGGACGGCCGCCCGGACGGGTTCGGCGGCGGGCCTGCGGGAATGCGGTACGGCGACCAGGGCGCCGGCCCCGACCAGGGCGGCGACGATGTCGGCGAGCTGGACGGAGATGTAGTTGGAGGCGACGAACTGGGCGACGGCGAAGGCGACTCCGCAGGCCGTCGCGGGGATCCAGGTCTCGCGCAGTCCGCGCCGCCCGTCCACCAGGGTGACCAGCAGCAGCGGGACGATCAGGGCGAGCAGCGGGGTCTGGCGGCCGACGACGGAGGCGACGTCGTCCAGGGGCAGCCCGGTGACCTGGGCCAGCGTCACCACGGGGGTGCCCATCGCGCCGAAGGCGACCGGCGCGGTGTTGGCGACCAGCGCCACGACGGCCGCGCGGACCGGGTCGAAGCCGAGCGCGACGAGCATGACCGAGCAGATCGCGACGGGCGCCCCGAAGCCGGCCAGGGCTTCCAGCAGGGCGCCGAAGCAGAAGGCGACGACGAGGGCCTGGATGCGGGGGTCGTCGGACAGCCGCCCGAAGGAGCGGCGCAGGATGTCGAAGTGCCGGGTGCGGACGGTCATCCGGTAGACCCACAGGGCGTTCACGACGATCCACAGGATGGGGAAGAGGCCGAAAACGGCCCCCTGGGCGGCGCTGGAGGCCGTCTGGTCCAGCGGCATGCCGTACGCCAGCCACGCCACGAGGACGGCCGCCAGGAGACCGGTGAGGCCCGCCAGGTGCGCCTTCATGCGGACGACGCCCAGCAGGACGAGGACGATCACCAGGGGCAGGGCCGCCACCAGGGCGGACAGGCCGAGCGAACCGGCGACGGGTTCCAGTTCCTGCACGTACACGGGCGCCTCCCCGGATTCCGCATTGCGAAAGCGTTTTCTCGCGGCTTCCGGAATGGTCGTGTCCGCGACAAGGTGACGTCAATGGGTGTGCAGCAACGGATGTGACGGGAGACGCCGAGAGGGGCGAACGCCCCTGCTCAGTTGTCCGGCGAGCGCAGCACGCGGAGATGGCCGCGGCGCGCTACCTCCATCGGGTCGGCCGTGCGCCCGCCGCCGGCCTCGGCCGCCCGCTCCTGGGGGCGGGCCGCCTCGCGCACCGCGTTGGCAAGCGCTTCCAGGTCGTCGCCGCTGGGGCGGGCCGGGGCCGACCCGTCGAGCAGACGGACGACCTCCCAGCCGCGGGGGGCGGTGAGGCGCTCGGAGTGCTCGGCGCACAGGTCGTAGCAGTGGGGTTCGGCGTAGGTGGCGAGCGGGCCGAGGACCGCGGTCGAGTCGGCGTAGACGTACGTCAGCGTCGCGACGGCGGGACGGCCGCAGGCGGTGCGCGAACAGCGACGTACAGGGCTCACGATGTTGGACGGTACCGCACTCTTGAGCGGGCCGCGACGACTCTCCACCAGGTCACACCTCCGTGTCGTGGCGTGAAACGCCCTACGAGAGGCTCGGAACACACCCCGGTGACCTGCGCGGACGCCGGTTTCCGGGCGGCGGGACCGCCTGGGAAGCGGTCACGACCTGATACAAACAGCAACATTTGCCTTGAGTTCCACGGTCGCGGAGAGATGCGGAATCGATCCCAACCTTGGCTGGAATGCTCATTCGGCGACAAGCCGCGTCTTGGGCCTCGGCGCTGTCCGGTCCGCGTGTGCGGCCGGGCGCGCGACCTCGGCGGGGACTACCCTTCACCAGTGATGGACAACCCCGTGACGCCCCGTGATGCCGGTCGCCCAGGGCCCCGCCGTCGTGATCGCCACGGCCGGGGCATGCGCGGTCCGGTGGCGCCCCCGCAGGTGCCGCTCGCCGCGAGCCGCGGCGAGGTGTTCGCGGACCTGGTGCAGGACTCCGTGGAGCGCCTGGAGCGGCGGTGGCCGCAACTCGCCGACATCGATTTCCTCGTCCTCGACGTGCCCCGCCTGGACGGGCCCGGGGAGAGGTGGAACGACGAGGCGGTCCCGCTCGGCGGCACGGTGCCCTCGCGTGAGGGCAGGCGGGGGCGGGTGGTCGTGTACCGGCGGCCGGTGGAGATCCGGACCAAGGGCCGGGACGAACGGGCGGCACTGGTGCACGAGGTCGTCGTGGAACAGGTCGCCGAACTGCTGGGGCTGACGCCGGAGACGGTGGATCCGCGGTACGGGGAGGACTGAGGGCGCGGGACGCCTTCCCCCCTCCCCCGTCGCGCGCTCTACCTCTGCAGCACCGAGAGGTCTTCCTCAGCGTTCGGCACCGAGACCGTCCCCCGGTCGTCGGGGAGGGTCTGGACGGTGAAGGACGCCACGTCGTCGTCCGAGACGGTCAGGGTGCGGGACGCGTGGACCGGGCCCCCGGAGACGGTCTCGACGGTGAGTGCGTAGCCGCCCTTGAGGCCCGCGGGGACAGGCGCCTCGACGTTCTGGGTGGTGCCCGCCTTGACCGTGTACGTCTTGGTCGCCGTCGTGCCGCCCTGCGTGCCCGCCGACGCCGTCACCTTCACCTCGGCGCCCTCGCCGGGGGCGGTCAGGGCCAGGGTCGTGCCCTTGGCGCGGTTGTCCGCGGCCGTCGCGCGCGCTCCGACCGGCTCGGTGGCCGGGATGAACGCCGACTCCTGCTCGCCGCCCTTGCCCCGTACGACCCGGACCGCGGCCACCACCGGCACGGCCCCGTCCGTCGGCGTCAGCACCAGCGAACCCGCCTCGCCGCGCGTGACCTCGCCGAGGTCCACGCCCGTCGTCATGCCGGCCTTGACGTGCACCGTCTCGTGTCCGGCGGGGGTGATCAGCCCCGACGGCGAGGCGAGCCGCACCTTCAGGTCGGCGTCGGTGCCACCGGGGGTGAACAGCACCAGGCGGACGGCGGTCGCGTCCTTCGGGATGCCCGGCAGGACCAGGTCTCCCGCCGGGTCCGCGGCCGCGGTCAGCCAGTCGCCGCCGGTCTTGTCGTCCAGGGCCTGGACCGCGGCCCCGACCCGCCCGCTGCGCACGCCGACGTGGACGGTCACGTCGGTCTCCTCCACGTCGGCGAGCGTGGACAGCAGCAGGGACTCGGTGCCGTGCGGCGGCACCGTGACGCCCTCCCCCACCGTGGACTCGAGGGCTCCGTCCTTGCCGTAGAGCTCGATGTCGACGACGGCGGCCGAGTCGTCCGGGTTCGTCAGGTGGACGTAGTCGGTGCGGCCGGCCGCCGTGCTGGCGCCGGGGAACCAGAACTCCGTGTCCGGGGCCGTGCAGTTGACCCCCTGGAGGCCGCGGCCCGTCCCGGCGGCGACCTCTGTGGTCTGCTGCACCGTCCAGCCGGGGGCCTGAGCGCCCTCGGCGGTGCCGATCAGCGCGGGCGTGCCGGAGCCGGAGGTCGTGCCGGTGGCCGGGGTGCCGGGCTCCTTGGGCTCGACGGGCGGCTTCGCGGCCTTCTCCTTCTTCCCGTCCTTGGCGTCCCCGGACTCGTCGCCCCGTGGCGCGGTGGTGAGGCCCGCCTCGCCCTTCTCGTCGGCGCCCTTCGTGACGGGCGTGAACGAGGTGTACTGGGTCTCGGCGAGGTCGGAGGTGCTGGGCGCCGGGCAGAGCAGGCTGGTGCGCTCCACGGGCAGCCGGGCGGCCGGCGCGGCGGTGTCGGCACCGGAGCCGTCCGGGGTGGCGACCGCCGCGAATCCGGTGACGGCGGCGAGCGCGGCCGCGCAGGCGATCAGGGACAGGGTCGTGCGCTTCACTGCTGGCTCCCGTCGGGACGCTCACTGCCCGTGCCGTGGGGGTGGTGGGGCTGGGAGGGGTCGTACGTCGCGTCGTAGCCGGCCTGGCCGTACGCCTGGTCGTAGGCGGGGTCGTACCCGCCCTCCTGGAGCTGGGCCTGCGCCTGCTCGCCGTAGGCGTGCGGGGCGTACCGGTCCGGCTCGTACGGGGCGCCGCGGCCGTCCTGGTAGGCGTCCGCGGGGTAGGCCTCCGGCTGGTACGGCTCCTCCTGCCGGTACGGCTGCTGCGCGTAGGCGCCCTGGTCGTACTGCTGCTGGGCGCCGCCCTGGTACTGCTCCTGGCCGTAGGCGTCGTAGGTGCCGTACTCGGTCCGGTACCCCGTCGAGTCCCACTCGCCGTACGCCGGCTGCTGCGGGACCGGCGCCGGGGGCACCGGAGGCGCCGCGGGTGGTTCGGGCACCTCGGGGGCGCCGTCCGCCGGTGCGGCCGGCGGCTCCGCGTCCGTCCCGGCCTCGGCCTCCGCCTGGGCGCGCAGTCGCCGGGCCCGGCGTCCCTCGCCCTCCAGGGCCTCGGCGGGGATCAGCGGCTCCTCGGGCAGGTCGTCATCGACGTCGCGGCGCCTGCCGGGCAGCGCGAGGACGACCAGGACCACGGCGAGCAGGCCCTGGGCCCACAGCCAGACGGTGTGGGTGAACGGGTCGTCGTAGGTGACGTCCAGCCTGCCGCCGGAGGCGGGGAGTTCGAAGCCCTGGGCCCAGCCGTCGACCGTGGTGCGACTGAGCGGCTTGCCGTCCAGGGTCGCGGTCCAGCCCTCGGCGGCGGTGTCGGCGAGGCGCAGCACGCGGCCGTCGGGACCCGGTTCGATGTCGGTGTGGATGTCGACCGGTCCGGCCGCCACGGGCTGGGGTTCACCGGTGGCGGAGTCGCCGCCCGAGACGATGGTCGCGCGGGCGACCTCCTGGTCCACCCGCCACAGTCCGCTGCCGTCCTGCTGGCTGAGCCTGCTCAGGCCGGGGGTGGCGTCCAGGACTCGGGTGACCTCGCGGGGCGCGCCCCTGTGCACGAGCACGTAGCGCACGGCGAAGCCGCCGAGCTGGTCCGCCTGGTCCGCTCCGGAGCCGGCCACCAGGTTGGCGACGATCTTGTCGAGGGTGCCGTTCTCGCCGTCACCGGCGGCCAGTTCGCCGTCGCCGAGGCGGGCTCCGGAGCCACGGACCAGCATGTATCCGACGTGGGCGGTGGAGTCGCTGTCGAGGACGAGGGTGCGGGCCTGGTCGCGGGTGCGGCTCTCCTCGGCGACGAACGCGGGCACCTGTGCGGGGTCGCGTCGCTCGACGGGGCCGTCGGCGCCCCCGATCATCCACCCGGTGGCGGCGATCAGCGGGCCGACGGCCGAGGCGAGGGCGATCAGCGCGGCGACGGGCTGGCGCCAGCCGAAGCTCTGCTCGGCGACGCGGGAGCGGGCTCCGTCGGCGCCGAGGGTCGCGGCGGCCAGCAGGGCGATGCCGTAGACGAGGGTGGCGGGGCCGGCCCAGGTGGAGCGGTTGGAGAGGACCGCGAAGACGAGGCCGGCCAGGGCCACCGCCCACGCGGCCCGGATGCCCAACTGCCGCTCGGAGCGCAGCAGGGCGGCCAGCGCGGCCAGCACGATGCCGATGAGGACCAGCCCGCCGACCGTCCCCGGGCCGCCGGGGCTCGCGCCGAGCAGGTCGAGGGCGGAGGCGGCCGACGAGCCGTAGTCCAGTCCGGCCTCGTCGAAGAAGCCGAAGGGCAGCAGCGACAGCGACCAGGGCGCGAGCAGCAGCAGGGGGGTGCCGAGCTGGGCGAGGAAGCGCAGTCCGTAGGCGGTGATCTCGCCGCGGCGCAGGGCCAGGACCCCGAGGCCGAGGACGAGCGCGAGCGGCCACACGACGGGTGTGAAGGCGGTGGTGACCGTCAGCAGCAGCGCGTACGCCCAGGTGGCGCGCCAGCTGCCGCGGGCGCCGGACGTGCTCGTCAGGCCGGCCGCCGCGACGCCCGCGCGGGCGATGAGCGGCAGCAGCACGGCGAGGACGGCGGTGCCGACGCGGCCGCCGGCGAGGGCGCCGGTGGCGGCGGGCAGGAAGGCGTAGGCGACGGCCGCCCACGCGCGCAGCAGCCGGGACATGACCAGCGGTCGGGACGCGAAGTACGCGGTCGCGCCGGCCAGCGGCACCGAGCCGACCAGCAGCAGGGTGACGGCGGTGCCGGTCGAGCCGAGCAGCACGGAGGCCAGTGCCGCCAGGATCGCGAGGTAGGGCGGGGCGGAGGCGGTGCCGCCGGTGCCGACCGTGTGCCAGGCGTCCGCGTAGCGGGACCACAGCTCACCGGCGTCGGCCGGGGCGGGCAGCAGCGCGCCGCCCGCGAGGGCGCCGCCGCCGAGGAGGGCGCGGCAGGCGGCCAGGGAGGCGAGCAGCAGGATCAGGAAGAGCACCGGGCCGGGCTTGCGGGCGATGCGCTTGAGGCGGGCGAACTGCTCGATCTCCAGGAAGTCGGCGTCGTCGCCGCCCGGTCCGGACTCGATGCCGCCGCCGTGCCGTCCGGCGCCCGCGGCGGTCTCGGCCTCGGAGCTGCCGACGAGGTTGCCCGCGACCTGTTCGACGGTGACGCGGATGGTCGCGCCGGGGGGCGGGAACAGGGGGCGCAGTTCGTCCTTCTCGACCTGCGGGCTGCCGCGTTCACGCCGGGCGGCGATGATGCGCTCGGGGCGCAGCAGCACGCCCAGCAGGCCCCGGATCTCGTCGAGTGCCTGCCCGGGCACCTTGCCGACCAGATAGGCGAGGGTGCGCAGCAGCGTGCCGAGGACGATGCGCAGCAGCACCCAGGGCAGGGCGGCCGTACGGACGTTGACGAGGAGGGTGTGGACGGCGCCGGCCTTGTCCACCTTGTGCGGGGAGGCTGTGGTGCGGCCCGCGCAGTCGACGGCGCGGCGCTCGCGGGAGGCCGCCTCGGCGTGGCGGACGACCGCCTCGGGGGCGATGAGGACGCGCAGTCCGGCGGCGTGCGCACGCCAGCACAGGTCGACGTCGTCGCGCATCAGGGGCAGCCGGCGGTCGAACCCGCCGAGCCGCTCGAAGACATCACGCCGGATCAGCATGCCGGCGGTGGACACCGACAGGACGGGCCGGACGTGGTCGTGCTGTCCCTGGTCCTGTTCGCGGCGGTCCAGGCCGGTCCAGCGGCGGCCGGAGTTGGCGATGGAGACGCCGACCTCCAGCAGTTGCCGGCGGTCGTACCAGCCACGGAGCTTGGGGCCGACGACGGCGACGTCGTCGCGGCCGAGTTCGTACTCGGTGTCCACGACGCGCAGCAGCTGGGCCAGGGCGTCGGGTTCGGGGGCGCAGTCGTCGTGCAGCAGCCACAGCCACTGGACCGGCTCGCCGTGGGGCAGTTCGGGCAGGTCGTAGGCGTCGTCGCGCCAGGTGCGCGTGACGGGGTCCCAGCCGCTGGGCCGCTTCAGGTACGGCAGGTCGTCCGGGGTGAGGACGGGGACGGTGCGGGCCGCCTCCTCCACGGCCTGGCCGAAGCCGGTGCGCCGGGCGAGGTGCAGCACGTGGTCGTGGCCGAGGGCTTCGCCGACCAGCCGGGCCGAGTCGTCGGCGCTGCCGGTGTCGGCGGCCACGGCGTACTGGACGGGGCGCTCCTGGCCGAGCAGCCCGGCGAGCGCGTCGGGCAGCCAGCGGGCTCCGTCGTGGGCGACGAGGACCGCGGTCACGACGTGGCGCGGGAACTCAGGTGTGGCAGCGAGGTCTTGCTGGGCTGCCGTGTGACTCTGCACGGACATCGAGGTACGGGCCCCGGTTCGGTGGACTGCGGTGGACGCCCGTGCCTGTGGGGAATGGCGGGGCGTCTCGGACGAGCGCCCACACTATCGGCTGGACAGCAAGAGGGCCCGCCGCCTGTGGACAACCCACCTGCGAGGGGCCGTTCCCGCTGGTCCCGCCGTCGCGCCGGTTCTGGCGCCTCGTCAGACGGCGGCCTTCTTCAGCCGACGGCGCTCCCTCTCGGACAGGCCGCCCCAGATGCCGAAGCGCTCGTCGTTGGCGAGGGCGTACTCGAGGCATTCGGAGCGGACCTCGCAGGCGAGGCAGACCTTCTTGGCCTCGCGGGTGGAGCCGCCCTTCTCGGGGAAGAAGGACTCGGGGTCGGTCTGGGCGCACAGTGCGCGCTCCTGCCAGCCGAGCTCCTCGTCCGCGTCGTCGACCAGCAGTTGCTGCACCAGCTCGGTCATGTGCGCCCCTCGTCTGTCTTCGCGTCCCCGTGATCCGGCCGTTACCGATTCCGGCTAAACGACACGAGTGAAATTACAAGTGCGCTGCTCCGGGCGAGTCAAGCCGAGATCTGCTATTGAGCCCCTTATTCACTCTGCGGAACCAAGGCAAAGCGGAAAGTGTTCAAATCGCCATAAACCTTGACATCCCAAAGAGGCCCGGCCGGGCACTCGACCCGCGCTCCGCTCGTACCGGGGAAGACGCCCTGGCGTTCGATCCCGTTCCGATACACACGCCGAAGCGAACCTGATCACATTCGGGTCACAGGATCACTACGGAGGTTGTGCGCCCGGCTTGTGCGCCATGTGTCCCGGGACCCCCTTGAGCAAACCTTTCCCCTGCAAGATGAACCGGAAGAGGTGAACCATGTCCCACATACCGGGCATCGAGTTGACAGTGCCGGTGTGAACCGGTGTCCTTGTGGGCATGCTCGCGAACTTGGCGCTCACCTCGACCCGCACCGCCGGGTCCCACGGTGCTGCCCGCGCTCGCTGTAGCTGTTGCCGCTGTTCCAGCTGTTGAGCCAACCGCGCTCCGGCTGTCCCCAGAGTCCATGCGACTCGACGCTCCATGTCCCGCCCCACCAGGGCGTTCTTGGTCATCCGTTCCACCCGCCGCACACTTCCGCCGAGGAACCACCGCACCCATGAACAGCGACAGCGACCTCCAGATCGCCGGCGACATCCTCGAAGTCCCCCACCTCCTCCAGACACCCCGTGAGCACCCGGCCACCGTGGCCGAGTTCGCCGGGCTGGCCCGCTCCCTCGCCGACGACCGCTCCGAGTGGGAGCACCTCGTCCGGTACGACGCGACGACACGCTGGTACCACCGGCTGCGCACCGGCCCGGGCTACGAGGTGTGGCTGCTGTCCTGGGTGCCGGGACAGGGCAGCGGACGCCACGACCACGGCCCCTCCTCCGGCGTGTGGACCGTCCTGGAGGGGACCCTCACCGAGCACACGGAGCGCGGCACGCGCGCGTTGCGGGCCGGCACCCAGCGCGTGTTCGCACCCGGGCACGTGCACGAGGTCGTCAACGACGCGCTGGAGCCCGCGGTCAGCCTGCACGTCTACTACCCGGGCCTCACCGAGATGCCCATGCACGCTCCGCAGTGCTCGGCCGCCGCGTCGGGGCCGCGGACACCGGCGCCGTGACGACTGCCTGACGCGGTGTCGTACCCGCCTGCGAGACTGGGGCCATGCGCATTGTGGTTCTGGCAGGCGGCATCGGCGGTGCCCGGTTCCTGCGTGGTCTGAAGCAGGCCGCGCCCGACGCGGACGTCACCGTCATCGGCAACACCGGGGACGACATCCACCTCTTCGGTCTGAAGGTCTGCCCGGACCTCGACACGGTGATGTACACGCTCGGCGGCGGCATCAACGAGGAGCAGGGCTGGGGACGGGCCGACGAGACCTTCCACCTCAAGGAGGAGCTGGCGGCGTACGGCGTGGGGCCCGAGTGGTTCGGCCTAGGCGACCGCGACTTCGCCACGCACATCGTGCGGACGCAGATGATCACCGCGGGCTTCCCGCTCAGCGCGGTGACCGAGGCCCTCTGCGACCGCTGGAAGCCCGGGGTGCGCCTCATCCCGATGACCGACGACCGCGTGGAGACGCATGTCGCGGTCGAGCTGGAGGGGGAGCGCAAGGCGGTCCACTTCCAGGAGTACTGGGTACGGCTGCGCGCCTCCGTCCCCGCCGAGGCGGTCGTGCCGGTCGGCGCCGAGCAGGCCAAGCCGGCGCCGGGCGTCCTGGAGGCCATCGCCGAGGCGGACGTGATCCTCTTCCCGCCGTCCAACCCGGTCGTCTCCGTCGGCACCATCCTCGCCGTGCCCGGCATCCGGGAGGCGATCGCCGACGCCGGGGTGCCCGTGGTGGGCCTGTCGCCGATCGTGGGGGACGCGCCCGTGCGCGGGATGGCCGACAAGGTGCTCGCGGCGGTCGGCGTGGAGTCCACGGCGGCCGCGGTCGCCGAGCACTACGGCTCGGGGCTGCTCGACGGCTGGCTGGTCGACACGGTCGACGCCGAGGCCGTCACCCGCGTGAGGGCGGCCGGCATCCTCTGCCGCGCCGTACCGCTGATGATGACCGACCTCGACACCACGACGCAGATGGCCCGGGAGGCGCTGACGCTCGCCGAGGAGGTGCGGGAGGCATGAGCGACGGCACGCGCGAGGACGCCCCCGGCCGTCCGGAGGGCTACCGGGTGTGGGCCCTGCCCGGCCTGCCCGAGGTGCAGCCCGGCGACGACCTCGCCAAGCTGATCGCCGCGGCCGAGCCCGGGCTGGCCGACGGGGACGTGCTGCTCGTCACCTCCAAGATCGTGTCCAAGGCCGAGGGCCGCGTCGTACGGGCCGCCGACCGGGAGGCCGCGATCGACGCGGAGACCGTGCGGGTGGTGGCCCGGCGCGGGCCGCTGCGCATCGTCGAGAACCGGCAGGGGCTGGTCATGGCGGCGGCCGGCGTCGACGCCTCCAACACCCCGTCCGGCACCGTCCTGCTGCTCCCCGAGGACCCGGACGCCTCCGCGCGCGGCATCCGCCGGGGACTGCGCGACACGCTGGGCGTCGACGTGGGCGTCGTCGTCACCGACACCTTCGGCCGCCCCTGGCGGGCCGGGCTCACGGACGTGGCGATCGGCGCCGCCGGGGTGCGGGTCCTCGACGACCTGCGCGGCGGCACGGACTCCCACGGCAACCCGCTCGCCTCCACCGTCGTCGCCACCGCCGACGAGCTGGCCGCGGCGGGCGACCTGGTCAAGGGCAAGGCCGCGGGTCTGCCGGTCGCCGTCCTGCGCGGACTGCCGCTCCTGGTGGCCGACGACGACGCGGAGGGCGCGCGGGCGATGGTGCGCGGCGCGCGCGACGACATGTTCCGGCTGGGCACCTCGGAGGCGGTACGGCAGGCGGTCACCCAGCGCCGTACCGTACGGGCCTTCACCGACGAGCCGGTCGATCCCGGGGCGGTGCGCCGGGCGGTCGCGGCCGCGGTCACGGCACCGGCGCCGCACCACACGACGCCGTGGCGGTTCGTGCTCCTGGAGTCCGCGGAATCCCGCACCCGGCTGCTGGACGCGATGCGGGACGCCTGGATCGCGGACCTGCGGCGGGACGGCAAGAGCGAGGAGTCCATCGCCAAGCGGGTCCGGCGCGGGGACGTCCTGCGCAACGCGCCCTGCCTCGTCGTCCCCTGCCTGGTCATGGACGGCTCCCACACGTACGGGGACGCGCGGCGGGACGGGGCCGAGCGGGAGATGTTCGTCGTCGCCACCGGCGCGGGCGTGCAGAACCTGCTCGTCGCGCTCGCCGGGGAGCGGCTGGGGTCGGCGTGGGTGTCCTCGACGATGTTCTGCCGGGACGTGGTGCGGGAGGTGCTGGAGCTGCCGGGCGACTGGGACCCGATGGGTGCGGTGGCGGTCGGTCATCCGGCCGAGGAACCGCGCGCGCGGCCGGAGCGGGACGCGGGATCGTTCATCGAGGTGCGGTGAGGCCTCTACTCTCGTAGAGGCAGCTCTCTCCCTTTCTTCTTCCGCTTCCCTTCCTACTCCTCTTCCGCTTCTCCCTCGTTTCGCTCAAGGACCTCACTCGTGGCAGGACGTTTCGCTCCCCGGCCCCCGCGTGCCGCTGTGCGCGGCGGGATACCCCGGCAGGGGGTCGCGCCGGGCCGGGTACGGGTGTGGGTGCCGGACGGGCCGCTGGAGCTGGGGCTGGTGCTCGGGCCGCTGCGGCGCGGGCCGGGCGATCCGACGTTCCGGACGACACCGGACGGGGCCGTGTGGCGGACCAGCCGCACACCCGCCGGACCGGGCACGCTGCGGGTCACCGCGCGCGGTGACGAGGTCCGGGGCGAGAGCTGGGGGCCCGGGGCCGAATGGCTGCTGGATCAGCTGCCGCGGATGCTGGGCGCCGAGGACGACCCGTCCGCGTTCGTGCCGAGGCACCGGCTGCTGGCGCTGACGCGGCATCGGCGGCCGGGGCTGCGGCTGACGCGGACCGGGCTGGTGCTGGAGTCGTTGATCCCCTCGGTCCTGGAGCAGAAGGTCACGACGCTGGAGGCGTACCAGGCGTGGCGGCTGCTGGTGCGGAAGTTCGGGGAGCCGGCGCCGGGGCCCGCGCCCGGGCGGATGTGTGTCATGCCGTCGGCGCGGACGTGGGCGCTGATCCCGTCCTGGGAGTGGCACCTGGCCGGGGTGGACGACAAGCGGGCCTCGACGATCCTGCGGGCCGTACGGGTCGCCGCGCGGCTGGAGGAAGCGGCCGGGATGGAGCCGGCGGCGGCGCAGGCGCGGCTGGAGGTCGTACCGGGGATCGGGCCGTGGACGTCGGCGGAGACCGTGCAGCGCAGTCATGGGGCACCGGACGCGGTGACGGTGGGCGATCTGCATCTGCCGGGGATCGTGGGGTTCGCGCTGGGCGGGGACCGGTACGCGGACGACGCGGAGATGCTGCGGCTGCTGGAGCCGTATGCCGGGCAGCGGCATCGGGCGGCTCGGCTGGTGCTGCTGAGTGGGCGGGTGCCGGGGCGGCGGGCGCCGCGGATGGCTCCGCGCGGTATCGAGCGGATCTGACCGGGCGGGGTGACGCTGCGGCCGGCGTGGGGTGGGTGACGCGGGCCGGCGTTCACGTCGCACCCGGCGTGGGCACGGGCCGGGGGTGGGTGACGCTGCCCGGCGCTTGCCGGGTGCCGCCCGCGCCCACCCGTGCCGCCCCAGGCGGCACATGTGCCCGCGGCTTACGGGGCCCATGTGCCCGCGGTACGGGGGGGGGCAGCCACCCCCGCTCAGCCACGCAGCGTTACGCGTCCGAGGAGAAGCGCAAGGACGCCGCGGGGATGTGGGCGTCGCACCAGATGCGGGCGCCGGAGCGGAGTTCGTTGTCGGCGCCGATGATCGCGCCGTCGCCGATGACCGTGTCGCTGAGGACCGAGCGGGTGCCGACGCGGGCGCGCGTGCCGATGAGGGAGTCCGTGATGACGGCGCCGGGCTCGATGACGGCGCCGGGCAGGATCGTGCTGCCGAAGACGCGCGCGCCCTCCGCCACGAAGGCGCCCTCGCCGATCACCGTGCCGCCGGCCAGCTTCGCGTCGGGCGCGACCTGGGCCGTGGGCAGGACCAGGCGATCGCCGCAGCGCCCCGGTATCGCCGGGGACGGGGCGCGGCCGAGGACCAGGTCGGCCGAGCCGCGCACGAAGGCCGCCGGGGTGCCGAGGTCCAGCCAGTACGTGGAGTCGACCATGCCCTGGAGGTGCGCGCCGGTGGCCAGGAGTTCCGGGAAGGTCTCGCGTTCGACCGAGACGGGCCGCCCCGCCGGGATCGTGTCGATGACCGAGCGGCGGAAGACGTACGCCCCCGCGTTGATCTGGTCGGTGACGATCTCCTCCGGGGTCTGGGGCTTCTCCAGGAAGGCGAGCACCCGGCCCGTGTCGTCGGTGGGGACCAGCCCGTACGCCCTCGGGTCGGTGACCTTCGTCAGGTGCAGGGAGACGTCCGCGCCCGTCGTCTCGTGGGTGCGGACCAGCGCGCCGATGTCCAGGCCCGTCAGGATGTCGCCGTTGAAGATCAGGACCGGCTCGTCCGGCCCCGAGTGCAGCCGGGACGCCACGTTGCGGATCGCGCCGCCGGTGCCGAGCGGCTCCTCCTCGGTGACGTACTCCAGGTGCAGCCCCAGCGCCGAGCCGTCGCCGAAGTACGGTTCGAAGACCTCGGCCAGGTAGCTCGTCGCGAGCACGATGTGGTCGACGCCCGCCGCCTTCGCCCGCGCCAGCTGGTGCGTGAGGAACGGCACCCCGGCGGCCCGGACCATGGGCTTCGGGGTGTTCACCGTGAGCGGACGCAGCCGCGTGCCCTTGCCGCCGACCAGGAGGATCGCTTCTGTCACCGTCGTCTCTGCTTCCTGCCGGGACCGGCCGAACTGTGTTTCGGCCGGCCAGTGTATGCAGACCGTTCCTCGGCGCCCTCGACGGCCGTGCGGTGTTCCGCCCTCAGCGTCCCTGGTACTGAGCCGCCTTCGAGCGGCTCGTGTCGAGCTTGCCGTAGAGCAGCCTGCCGGGGCAGTTCGTCGCGAAGCCGTCGCGGTGACCTGAGATGACGTTCAGTCGTACGTTCCTGCCTTTTCGGTAGAGATTGCCACCGCCGGACTTCAGGTATGTCTTCCCGTCCGGATTCATGCCGTAGATGCCGAGCTTCCACGCGGTGAGCCGCGCGATCGCCTTCACGGCGGCCGAGGACGGCTTCCTGTCGCTGTACGTGCCGAGAACGGCGATGCCCATGCTGTTGGAGTTGAACCCCAGGGTGTGGGCGCCGAGCACCGCCTTGGACACTCCCCCGGCGAGGCCCTCGTAGATGTTTCCGCACTTGTCGACGAGGAAGTTGTAGCCGAGGTCACGCCAGCCCGTGCTGTGGACGTGGTAGCGGTAGATACTGCGAATGACTGACGGCGCCTGTGCGCAGCGGTAGTTGTTGCCGGTGGCCGAGTGGTGCACGAAGGCGGCCTTGACCTTTTTCGTGTACTCGAACCCCTTCTCCCGCAGCCCCTCGTCCGCTCCCCAGCCGTGGCGCGTGGTGATGCTCGGGCGGGCGCCGACGTACGGCTTGGCCTCCTGCCCGGTGCCGAGTTCGGCCTCGGTCCGGGCCTGGCTGAGGGCCGGGATCTCGGTGGCGCCGAGCGGGGCGAGGCCGGCGTTGACGGCGGAGGCGGCGAGCGCTTCGGCGGACGCGTCGGACGCCGCCGTGGTGCGGGGCCCGTCCTCCGGTCCGTCCTCCGGTCCGGGTGCCGCCGGGGGCGGGGCACCCTTGCCGGGGTCGACGAGTTCGAGGCGCATGCCGGCGGGGAGCGCCGACGCGGTGGCCGCCGGGACGGCTCGGGCGGCGGCCTCGGGCGCGGTGTCCGCCCGTACCCGCACCTCCACCCCGTCGGACTCGCCCACCCACAGGGGCGCGGTGGCGCCGCGGACCCGGTCGGAGGTGCCCTCCGTGGTGCCGGGATCGGCGGCGTGGTCGGCGTTGTGGGTCTCCAACTCCTGCCAGTCGGACCAGGCGCCGGTGGCGGTCGCCCGCGTACGGACCTCGACGCGGCCGTGCAGTTCGGTGCCCGGGTTGTCCCAGACGACGCCGACGAGCGAGAAGTGCCGTACGTCCCGGCGGGGCAGGCCCTGTGCGGCGGCGCCGGGGGCGCGGTCGCGGGCGAGGGGGGTGAGAGGCAGCGACTGGGTGCCGCCGGGGGC
>NZ_QHJH01000102.1 GCF_003947455.1 Streptomyces sp. WAC 04229
CCCCTCGGCTCCCTCGGGCCCCCGGCCCCGGCCCCTACCCAGGCCGACGCCGAGCCGCCGAAGCCTCCACCGCCCTCATCCTCCCCCGACGGGGGCGAGGGGCGCTGTTCACCGCCCCCACACCTCGGGACGCCGGTTCGCCAGCACGGAGAGCCGCTGCCGGACCGCGGCGACCTCGTCCACGTCCAGGTCGGCCACCAGCAGCTCGGGCCCGGCGCCCAGCGCGTGCCGTACGGTCCCGTCGGGTCCGACGACGCGACTGTGCCCGATCCCGGTCGGCGCTGAGCCCGCTCCGGCGTCCGTGCCGGGATCCGCCTGGTCCACGGCGGCCAGCCACACGGTGGCGTCCAGCGCGCGGGCCCGCGCCAGCAGCTCCCACTGGTCCCGCTTGCCCGGCCCCGCACCCCAGGAGGCGCCCAGCAGCGTGGCGACGGCCCCGGCGTCGGCGTGCGCCCGGAACAGCTCCGGGAAGCGGATGTCGTAGCAGGTGGCGAGCCCCAGCCGTACGCCGTCCACGTCGATGACCGTCGTGGCCGACCCCGCGGCGACCGTGTCGGACTCACGGAATCCGAAGGCGTCGTACAGATGGACCTTGTCATAGGAGGCCTCGACCCCGGCACCGGTGGCGAGCAGGGTGTTGGCCACCCGCCCCCCGGCGGCCGGGGTGAACATGCCGGCCACGACGACCGTGCCGGTGGCGGCGGCGATCCGCCGGACGCCGTCGGCCCACGGCCCGTCCAGCGGCTCGGCGAGCGGTGCCAGCGGGGTGCCGAAGCAGGCCATCGTCGCCTCCGGGAAGACGACGGCACGGGCTCCGGCGTCCGCCGCCCGCCGGGTCCACTCCTCGACGAGCAGGAGATTCCTCTCGGGGTCGGGGCCGGTGGTGAGCTGGCTCAGGGCGATGCGCACGGTGCTTCCTCCTCAGATGCGGGTGGGGACGGTGTCCGCCTTCGGCGCCGCGAGGGCGGCGTCCTCGTCGAGGGCGGCGTCGGGGTCGCGCCCCAGCCGGACGCCGACGAGGGTGACGGCCGAGGCGAGGGCGATGTACACGGCCAGCGGCGCCCACGTGCCGTACGCGCTCAGCAGGCTGGTGAACAGCAGCGGGGCGACCGCACCGCCGATGATCCCGGCCAGGGTGTAGGCCAGGGACGAGCCGGTCGAGCGCAGGTGGGGCGCGAACTGCTCGGTGATGAAGGCGGCCTGCGGGCCGTACAGGCAGCAGTGGATCACCAGGCCCACGACGACCCCCGTGGCGAGCGGCAGCCAGGTGCCGCCGCCGATCATCGGGAAGAACACGAAGGGCCACACACCGGCGGCCACCGTGGCGACGCCGTACAGCAGACGGCGGTTGACCCGGTCGGAGAGCGCGCCGGCCAGCGGCATGAGGAAGACCTGGATCGAGGAGCCGATGAGCACGGCCGCGAGGGCGGAGCCGCGTGACATGCCCAGTTCCTCGGTGGCGTACGTGAGGACGAAGACGGTGAACATGGCGTACAGCACGTCGGGGCCCACGCGGCACAGGATCGCGGCCAGCAGGGCGCGGGGCTGGGTGGTGAAGACCTCGCGGACCGGCGCCTGGGGCCGGGACTGCTCGGCCTCCATCGCCTTGAACACCGGGGTCTCCTCCAGCTTCGCCCGGATCCACAGCCCGAACGCGACGAGGACGCCCGAGAACAGGAACGCCACGCGCCAGCCCCACGACTCGAACTGCGCCTCGGTCAGCAGCGCGCCGAGGGCCGCCAGCACGCCGTTGGCCAGCAGGTTTCCGGCCGGTGGGCCCACCTGGGCGGCGGAGGCGTAGAAGCCGCGGCGGCGCGGGTCCCCGAACTCGCTGGACAGCAGTACGGCACCGCCCCACTCGCCGCCGACGCCGACGCCCTGCGCGAAGCGCAGCACGACCAGCGCGATCGGGGCGGCCACGCCGGCCGTCGAGTACGCGGGCAGTACGCCGATCAGGAACGTCGCCGCGCCGATGAGCACCAGCGTGGCGATCAGCACCTTCTTGCGGCCGATCACGTCACCGAGCCGGCCGAAGACGAACCCGCCCAGCGGGCGTGACACGTAGCCGACCGCGTAGGTGGAGAAGGCCAGGAGCGTGCCGGTGAGCGGGTCCTCCGACGGGAAGAAGAGGTCGCCGAAGACCAGGGCGGCCGCGGCGGAGTAGACGGCGAAGTCGTACCACTCCAGCGCCGTGCCGGTCAGGCTCGCGACGAAGGCCCGGCGGACGCCGGAGTGCCGCGCGGGCGGCGTGGTGCCGTCCTTCGTGTCGTCCTTCGGGGTGTCGCGCATGGTTCCCATCCTCGCTCGGGGACGTCGGGGGACATCGACCTCTCGGCATACTTCTTGTATACAGGTCGTATGCGCAACCCTTTGCGCGAGAGATTCACCGCGGACCCGCTCAATGGACCCGAACTCTGGGAGTGCCTTCATGGCCGTGCTGCTGACCTTCGAACTGCCCGACGGATCGACGCGCGAGGTCGACGTCGTCCAGGTCCTCAACGCCGGGTACGCCGGACGCAGCCAGGAGGACGTCGCCGCACACGTCGCGGAACTGGCCGAGCTGGGCGTGCCCGGCCCGTCCGTGACACCCGCCCTCTACCCCGTCTCCCCCTACCTCGCCCAGCAGACCGACCGGGTCCAGGCGCAGCACGGGCACACCTCGGGCGAGGCGGAGTGGGCGCTGGTCGTGGCGGACGACGGGGAGCTGCTGCTGACCGCCGCCTGCGACCACACCGACCGCGACCTGGAGGTGCACGGCGTGGCCTGGAGCAAGAACGCCGGCCCCGACGTCCTGGCCCGCCGCGCCTGGCGCCTGGCCGACGTGGAGTCCCGCCTCGACGACCTCACCCTGCGCGCCTGGGTCACCCACGGCGACACGTCGACGGAGATCCAGCACGGCACCCTGGCGGAACTCCTCGCCCCCGCCTACTGGATCGACGTCCTGCGCTCACGCGGCGGGCTCACGCCCGGCACCGTCCTGATCTCCGGCACCATCCCCATGACGCCCGGCGTCGACCAGTTCGCCGACGGCTGGACCGTGGAGCTGGCCGACCCCGCCACCGGGGACACGATCCGCCTTCAGTACGACGTCCAGCCCATGCCGGCACCCATCGGCTGAGCGCACCGGCCCCGCGTCACGGGCCGCGCCGCGTGGCGGCCGGCTGGAGGAGCTGGTCGACGGGCGCGTAGTCGTCGGTGAGCGGTCGGGCGTCGCCGGTCCAGGAGGTGACCCGGTCGCCACCGGCGATCTTCCAGCCGGTCCGCCGGGCGTCGAGCGCCCGCTGAGCCGCGGGCAGGTCGACGGGCCGGTCGGAGGCGAGCACGACCAGGTTGCCGCCGTCGGGCCCGGTGCCCGGGTCGAGGCCGATGTCGACGGGTTCGCCGACGAGTGCGACGTGCTCGAAGACCTCGCCGAGGGTGGCGACTTCGGCACGCGCGAAGTCCAGTCCCCCGTGGTCGATGAGATTGGCGACGTACAGCCCGCCCTCCCGCAGCGCCCGCCGTACGTCGGTCATCGCCTCCACCGTGGTGAGGTGCCACGGCACGCTGACGCCCCCGAAGGCGTCGCCGACGACGAGGTCCCGACTGCCCGCGTCCAGGCGCCGCAGACCGAGCCGCCCGTCCTCGACCCGCACGTCGACACCGGCGGCCGACCCGAGACCGAGCCGCTCCCGGTCGATCCGTACGACGCCGCTGTCGATCTCGGAGACGAGGCTGCGCGTCCCGGGCCGCGTGGCGGCGAGGTACCGGGGAAGGGTGAGCCCGCCACCGCCCAGGTGATGGGCGGCGAGCGGCTCACCCTCGGGGAACGCGGAGTCGACCACGGACGCGATGGCGCGCACGTACGCGAACTCCAGGAACGTCGGATCGCCGACGTCGACGTAGGAGTGCCGCACACCGTCCAGGACCAGCGTGCGCCCGCCGTCCCGCTCGGGATCCGCGACCACCCGCGCGCAGTGGTACCGGGTCTCGGCGTCGCAGCCACCGGGCGCGACCGCGGTGGCGAGACCCCCGGCGACGACCACGAGGGCCAGGGCGGGCGCACCGCTCCACCCGCGCGTGCGCCACTCGACCACCGCCGATCCGGCCACCAGCAGCGTGCCGAGCCCGATCAGGATGCCGCTGACCGGCAGCCGCGACACGAGGACGAAGCCGGTGAGGACGGTCCCGAAGATGGCCCCTACGGTGCCGACGCCCGACAGCCGTCCGACGACCGTCCCGGTCTCGGCGAGGCTGGTGAGCCGCAGCTTCGTCACCATCGGCGTCACCGCGGACAGCAGCGCGCCCGGCACGAGGATGGTCAGCGACGCGATGAACAGCAGCGCCGTCGGCGCCCACTCCGCGGTGGTGCGCAGCACGGCGGGGGTGAGCCCCACGACCGCACCCGACACCCCGAGCGAGGGCCCGAGCAGCCTCCGTGGATCGACCTGATCGGCGATCTTTCCCCCGAGCCACGACCCGACGGCGATCGCCGTGAGGGCGATGCCGATCACCATGGTGCTGGTCTCGAGAGTCAGCCCGAGATAGGGCGCCAGCAGCCGCAGGGCAACGATCTCGACCACGAGCACGGCGGCGGAGGACCCGAACACGAGCGCGACGGCCGCACGGGCCCCCAACCCACGCACGCGCGCCTTGCCTTCGGCGGCGACTAAGGGCGACGAATCGGTCACGGGCGACATCTTCCCACGCGACCCCCGGCTCTCGACGGTGAAGGCGACGACGAGTTGGCAGAGGGCCCTCGGGGCTCTGGCCCGCCCCTGATGACGCTCCGGCTCAGGTGCGCCGACCGGCAAGCCGGAACACGAAGTAGGTGATGCCGAGGATGATGTCGGCCGCAGCCCACAGGGCGATGACGAGTCCCACACCGATGGTGGTTCCGACGTCGCCCGCGTCCTCGCACAGCGCGAGGTCGTCGCCTGTCCGGCCCCGGCACTCCGCCGGTGTTCCGCTCCCGCTCGCCGCGCCCGAGATCACCCAGATCAGGAACAGGACCTGAACGGCCAGGAAGACCCAGAGAAAGACGCGGCGCCGCTTCTTCGGCGCGGCGCCGGGCTGGACTTGGTACGGGCTCCCGGGAGGTGAACCCGCTGGCGGCACCGGCCGGTCCTCCCGCGGCAGCCTCGGGTCTTGTGGGGCGCTCGGTCCCCACTGTGGTTCTCCAGCACGGCGCCTTCCGCTCATGACGCGCCTCCTCGTTCTGCTGGCTTTCATGGTGCGCCCGCCTCACGGAAAGCGCGCGGCAGCCGCCCCTGCCTCCACGCAGGGGTGCGATGCCGGACGAGGGACCCGCCGGCTCCAGGGCTGCGTTGCGTCAGACGAAGTCCCGGCGGCGGCCCACCGGGACCGTGAGCAGGTACAGCGGCGGCAGGAGCGCGGCCGCGCACACCGTCCACAGGGCCGCGTGCGTCCCGGCGTACGTGGCGAGCAGGCCGGCGGTGAGGGCGCCGAGGGGCTGGGCGCCCCAGGAGACGAAGCGGACGGTGGCCATGACGCGGGAGAGGAGTTCGGGCGGGGACGCGGTCTGGCGGTAGGTGCGGGTGGTGATCGACCCGATGGCGACCCCGAAGGCGAAGCCGGCGTTGCCCAGGGCGAACCAGTACGCGTCGGCGCCGGTGGTGGTCAGCGGGGCCAGCAGGGCGGCGGCGCCGCCGGCCAGCGCGGTCCCGACGAGGCCCCGGGCGGTGCCGAACCGCCGGGTCAGCCGGACCGCCGCGGTGGCCCCCGCGAGTCCCCCGACTCCGTCCATGGCCAGCACCAGGCCGAGTTGTGCGGGGGTCAGCCCGGCCTCCCGGACCAGGTACAGCGGTGTCAGGGCGACCAGGGCGGCGCAGACGAAGTTGGTGGCGGTGGCCCAGAGCATGCAGGGCAGCATCACCGGGTGCCGCGTCACGTACGTCCAGCCCTCGCGGATCAGCCGGCCGACACCGTCGCCGGTGCGGGGGGCGGGACGGCGCTCGGGGAGGGTGCGCAGCAGCGCGGCGGAGAGCAGGTAGCTGGCGGCGTCCACGAGGAGCGCCCCGACCGGGCCCGCGGCCTGCACGAGGAGGCCGCCCCCGGAGGGCCCGCCGGTCTCGGTGACGGCGTGCGTGCCGGACATCAGGCTGTTGCGGGCGGCGAGTTGCCGCTCCGGGACGATGGCGGGCAGAAACGTCGAGTTGCCGATGTCGAAGAGTACGGTCGCGGCACCGGTGGCCAGGGCGGCGAGAAACAGGTGCGGGTAGCTGAGCCGGTCGAGCCACCACGCGAGCGGGAGGGATCCGACGGCGGCGAACCGTACGAGATCGAGGGTCACTTGGAGACGGCGGAGCGGGAGGCGCTGGGCGATCACCCCGGCCGGGAGGCTGAGCAGTAGCCAGGAGATCTGTCCGGCGGCGGCGAGCAGGGCGGCCTGGAGCGCGGTGGCGTCGAGGACCGAGAGGGCGACCAGGGGGAGCGCGAGGGCGGTGACGGCGGTTCCGGCACTGCTGACGGTGGCGGCGGCCCAGTAGCGCCAGAAGACGGCCGAGGGCGAGGGCCCGTGGCCCGTCCCGCGGCGATCGTACTTCGGGACCGTCGGTGTCTCGCTCGCCGGTGTCTCGCTCATGCGACGCCCGCCCTCCAGTGAGTCTCTTATGGGAACTTACTGCTGTGACTGAGTTCCTATCCGGAACTGACTTGAGGGCGCAAGATGGTTTCCAGAACTGGAGCCGTATCCGGAGGACAGGGGAGCCATGGTCAGGTCGGTGCCCGAGCGGGACGCCGCCTGTGCGATCGCACAGGCGGCGGCGGTGGTCGGCGACTGGTGGAGCCTGCTCCTGGTGCGGGAGACCGCACGCGGGCACCATCGTTTCGACGCGCTCCAGGAGGAGTTGGGGATCTCCCGCAAGGTGCTGACCGAGCGTCTCGCGCACCTGGTGGAGGCCGAGATCCTGGAGAAGGTGCCGTACCAGAGCGGCCCGGTGCGGTACGAGTACCGGCTGACGCAGAGCGGTCTCGGCCTGCTGCCGGTGCTGCTCTCGATGCAGGACTGGGCGGACCGGTGGCTGCTCGGCGACGGCTCGCTGAGCGGCACGGCCGACGAGGAGAGCGCCGAAGCACGGAGGATGTCGGACCTGCTGGGCGACCGACTGCCCCGCCTCGAACTGCCGGGACACCGGGACGGCGGCCCACTGGACCCGGTGGCCGAGGCCACGGCCACCGTCCTCTTCTGCTACCCGGCGACCGGCCGCCCGGGCCCGTTGCCGGACGGCTGGGCCGACATCCCGGGCGCCATCGGCTGCACGCTGGAGAACCGCCTGTTCCGGGACGCCTACGACGACTTCCGCGCGGCGGGCGCCGAGGTGCGCGGCGTGAGCACGCAACGCCCGGACGAGCAGCGGGTGTTCGCGGTCGAGGAGGGCATCCCCTTCACCCTGCTCTCGGACGTCGACCTGCGCCTCGCCGCCGCTCTGCGGCTCCCCGTCTTCCGCGCGGGGCAGACGCTGCGACTGAAGCGGGCGGTACTGGTGGTGGACCGCGAACGCGTGGTGCGCCTGGCCCGCTTCCCGGTGACGGACATCCCGGGTGCGGTGCGCGAGGCCCTGGAGGTGGCGGGACGGGTGGCGGCGGAGAGCCGGGCGGCGGGCGAGTCACACCCTTGAGGGCGCGTGGCCCCCGTCACCGGCCTGCCTGCGCGACCGTCACCGGCCCGCGTGCGCGACCCGCCCCTGCACGACACCGCGCGGACACGGCTCGCAGAGGCGCCGACGGACCCTCGCTACAGCATGAGTGACACCGGGTAGATCTCGTCGGCGGTGTGGCCCGCCCGCTCGTGGGTCCGCTGGACCGCCTCCGCCGAGGGCCCTTCGGACAGGCACCACACGGTGCCGGAATCCGGGTCGGCCCATGCCTGCTCGAAGTGCACGCCTTCGTCGCCCTGCACCGCCAGGTCGGCGTTGTGGGCGGCCAGGAACTGATCGCTCGTGATCCCCTTCATGCCGTGGTGCACGTCCATGAACTTCGTCATCGCTCCCACTCCTCCGGTCCCGTGACGGCACCGGGAACCGGCACCGCCAGACCGCCCCTCCTTCCATGCTGCACCCGCGGGTCGCGACGGGCGACTCGCGGAACAGGTGACCGGTGAGGGCCTCCGCCCTCGGGCAGGCGCCGGCCCTCAGTCCTCGCCCTCTCCTCCGTCGTCGCCCTCGAAGAAGTCACCGACCTCGTCGACGACTTCCGCGGCGACCATGCCCCCGACCACCCCGACCGCGAGCCCGGCCGCCCCGGCTGCGACGGCCGTGCCCATGCCGGGACCCGAGCGGTGGCGGTCTCCGTGGTGATGACCTGCGTGGCCGTGGTCGTGGCCGTGGCCGTGGTCGGCGTACGGGGTGCCGGGTCCGTACGCCGCGGTCCGGTCCCCGTACGTCGCACGGTGCTCGACGAGCTGCCGAACCCAGCCGTCCACCTCGGCCGTCCAGTCGCGGACGTCGTGATGGCCCACGGCGAAGCGGGTGACGGCGTCCTGGCCGGGGGAGAGGAACCCACCGCGCTTGTCGGCCTCCAGAACCACTTCGAGCCCGCCGGGCCCGGCCAGGAAGGTCACTTCGATCTCGTTGAGCCGGTGCGCGTACTGGGGTGCCGGAGTCAGCTCGAGCTCCTGGTAGAAGGACAGCTGCTGGCCCGTTCCTCCGATGTGCCCGTACTCCAGGTCGGCCGACTTGAAGCCGAAGCCGAGCTGTCCGAAGGCTTCCAGGACGGCTTCCTGGACCGGCAGGGCCGTGACGGTGAGACGGTCGAGGTCGCCCTTGTCCTTGGCACCCGCGACCGCCAGCTCGGTGCGCACGCCGAGCACGATGCCCAGCGGCTGTCCGTACAGCTCGGTGATCGGGGTCTCCCAGGGCAGCATGACGCGGAAGGGCACAGCGTGCGCTGCCTCCGCCCCGAGCCGGAAGCCGCCGCCGACGGTGAACCGGTCGAAGGCGACGACGCCCTCGCCCTCCCCGTCCTCGTGCTCCGCCTCGACCCTGGCCACGAGCTCGAGTGTGATGTGCTCGATGTCGAAGTCGGCCTGTCCTCCCTTGAGATGGACCTGTCCGGCCAGCGTGCCGCCGGGCAGGACGGGCTCCGGCTGGAGAACCGTGTCGACCGTGGGAGCGCCCACGCCGAGGGAGCTGAGAAGCCGCTTGAACACCATCGTGGCGTTCACTCCTTAAGAGTGCTTGTGTGTCGTGAGGCGGCGCCGTCCGGCCACCGGAAGGATGTGCGCGGGCGAAACCTGTCCGCCTGCCGAGGGCCCGCTTCTGGGCTTGTTTCTACAAACACGTAGAAGCATAGAGTCGGTCCGGCAGTCGGGAGGCGCGCCCCGGCCGGCCCCGCACGAAAAGGCCGAAAGACGCTCCTGAGCCGACCGGGCCCGCGACCGGCCTGTGAGTGTCGCGGGGCGCACCGGCGCGAGCAGGTCCCGACCGTGGCCGGGGCCCGTTCTCACGCGTTCCTCACATGGTCCAGCCGCAGGCGCACCCCGCGGCGCTCGGCGCCTCCTCGGCGGCCCGGCTGGTGCAGCAGCCGTCGCCGGCGGCGTGGTCGGCGCCCTTGTCGAGGGTGTCGGCGTCGGCCTTCACGACGTAGACCTCCCAGGGCTCCTTGCCGGGGCCGTGCACCCACACCTTGTCCTGGAGGGCGTAGCAGCAGGAGGTGTCGTTCTCCTCGAAGGTGGCCAGGCCGGCGTCCTTGAGGCGGGTCGTGGCCGCGGAGACCTGGTCGGTGGACTCGACCTCGACGCCGAGGTGGTCCAGTCGGGTTTCCTCGCCGGGCTCGCCCTCGATGAGGACGAGCTTGAGCGCGGGCTCGGTGATGGCGAAGTTGGCGTAGCCCTCGCGCCGCTTGGCCGGTTCGGTGCCGAACAGCTTCGAGTAGAAGGTGATCGACGCTTCCAGGTCACTGACACGCAGGGCGAGCTGAGCGCGGGACATGACAGGGCTCCCATCCACTTGTTTCGATGTCAGTCGATACAACGTTGCGCCCTGAATCGAAGAATGTCAACATAGAAGCATGTCGAATCAAGAGCTGGTGGTGCTCGGTCAGACCGACGAGGCCGGGGCCTGCTGCCCCGGGTTGACGACTGCTCCCCTGGGCGAGGGCCAGGCCTCGGAACTGGCGAAGGTGTTCAAGGCGCTGGGCGACCCGGTGCGGCTGCGGCTGCTGTCGATCATCGCCTCACGGGCGGGCGGTGAGGTGTGCGTCTGTGACCTGACGCCGGCTTTCGATCTGTCCCAGCCGACGATCTCGCACTACCTGAAGCTGCTGCGGCAGGCAGGTCTCATCGACTGCGAACGGCGCGGCACGTGGGTCTACTACTGGCTGGTCCCGGAGGTGACCGACCGACTGGCGAGCATCCTGACCCGCCCCACGGGCGAGCCTCTGCCCGACCGCGGCGCGCCGGCCGGCGCTGCTTCGTGAGTACTGCTGCGCCTGATCGGTGCGTAGCGTCCGTCGTTCGTGGGCCGTGCCGCTTTCCACCCGCTGTGCTATTTCGAATGGCATACTCGGAGTGTGACTGACGACGACGTTGACTTCCCGCCCGGCGACGGCCCCACCAGCGGTATCTCCGTCACCTTGACCGCCGGAACCCTGCAGGCCATCCGTGAGCGGGTCGGCAAGCGAGGTGTCTCGGCTTACCTGGAGAAGGCGGCCCAGCGGCAGATCGAACGCGACAATCTGGACGAGCTGATCGCAGACTTCGACAAGGTGCACGGTCCGGCCGATTCCGAGGCCGTGGCGGCCAAGCGTGCCCGGCTGACCGGAGGCGCCACGAACACCGGGGAGGCCGCGTGAGCGGTGTCCTGGTCCTCGACAGCGAGGGCCTGGCGAAGGCCGTACACCGGGATCGGGAAATCCACGAGTGGCTGACGGCGGCTCGCGACGCGGATCTGCCCGTGATCACCTCGGCGGCCGTGTTGGTCGAGGTGATCCATCCGAAGATCAACGACGCCGCACTGAAGTGGACCCTGTCCCGCCTGAGCGTCGAGCCGGTGACCCAAGCCGTCGCGCAATCCGCTGCCGCCTTGCTGCGGGCAGCGGGACTGCACGGCCACAAATACGCCATCGACGCCATGCTGTGCGCGACCGCCCTGCAGCATCCCGGCCGGCTGACGATCCTGACTTCCGACGTAGAAGACGTCGGGACGCTCACTGCCGGGCATCCACGCGTGAGCGCCGAAAAGGTCTGAGCCGCGCAACCGCTGGCAAGACGTGCTCTCCTATGCCTCCCTTCTCTGTCGCGGAGACGGCGCGCGGAGGTAGGACGCCGCGGTCCCGAAGCCCTCGGACCTGATCAGGACGCACTCACCTGTCATGAGTGCAGTACCGGGGATACGTCAGCGTCGGCTGGCCTGAGGCAGAGCAGACCTAATCCATAGGCGCGTTGTCGAACGCCTCGCAGGCCCCACCCTTTCACCCCGGTCCTGTTCCACAGGGCTGCCCCAACCGGCACGATGATGGCCGGGCGGCCACGCCCGGACGCGGACGGAGACAGGGAGACACCGGTGCCAGAGCCGATCGGGTCCGACGCGTGGCCCGCGCGCAGTCTGCTGGGGGAGCTGTCGCCCCCGGCGCGGCGGGAGCTGCTCGAACTGGGGACCGAGGTCCGGTTCGACGTGGGCGCGGTGCTGCTGAGAGAGGGTGACACCCACCAGCACGTCTTTCTGCTGGTGTCCGGTTTTGCCAAGGTCATGGCCACCGTGGAGAACGGTGAGACCTCACTGCTCGCGGTCAGGGCCGCCGGGGACACGGTGGGCGAGATGGCGGCCATGAGCGGCGCCCCGCGCTCGGCGACGGTCACCGCTTGCGGGCCGCTGACCGCCCGCGTGTGGAAGAGCGGTGAACTGCGGGGGCTGCTGGAGCGCCGCCCCGCGATCTCCATGGCCCTGACCGGCATGGTGGCCGACCGGCTGCGCTGGGCGAACCGGCGGCGGCTGGACTTCCGAGGGTATCCGGCGAAGGTGCGGCTGGCCCGCCTGCTGGTGGAACTCGCCGAGTTCTACGGTTCACCGCGGGCCGACGGTGCGGTGATCGGCTGTCGGCTGACGCAGCCGGAGCTGGCGACGATGGTTGGCGCAGCCGAGACGACGATTCACAAAGTACTGCGTGACCTGCGCGAGGAGGGCCTGTTGGAGACCGGCTATGGCGCCATCACCATCCGGCACCTCCCCGAGCTGGAACGACTCGCGGAGCTCCGGACCACTCGCGCACCCGGCGCGCGCCCGGCCGCGGCCGACTCGACGACGTCAGACCAGTAGCGGCAGCAAGGCCACGCTCATCCCCGCGCTCGCCCCCATGACGGCCGTGCACGACACCGCCCCGGTCAGCCAACGGTACTTGTGCACCGCGACCAGGGCGAGGAACCGTACGGTGCGCGACAACTCCCGGCGATTCGCGGCCTCCTCCTCCGGTCGCCCGCTGTCGACGGGCGGCAGGATGTCGGGCCCCGACGCCAGGTGAACGAAGCTGTACCGGTTGACGTCCGGGTCTCTCAGTACACGCGGCCGCAGCGAGGCCGCCACGCTCACGACGCCGCCGATCAGGCCGCACACGAACACCGCCAGCAGCGCCCCCGCGAACACCCCGGCCGCGCCGCCCCGGTCCCAGACGAGCACCGCCCGCGGACTCCACACTCCGGCCGTACCGCCAAGCGCCACCTGCGCCGCGGCCAGGACGCCGGCCTTCGTGTCCGCGTGCTGATGGGTGGTGTGCAGTGCCATGAACATGTGATGCGCGGGGTGGTGGCTCCCGGCGGTCTGCCCGGTCGGCGCCATGGAGGACTCCTCCGATCGACGGTGGTGTGCGGTGCACTGGACGTGCTCAGCCCAGTAAGGGAGATCGCTCCCGGCCGGACCAGCCACTTCTACGGGTTCTCGGGACACCCGCACAGCCTCGGGCCGCACGAGTGGTCACGCGTCCCACCCATTCCGTGAAACCACGCCGAACCACGTGGAAGTACGGGGTCCTCACCGGCATCCCGGAGGTACGACTGCATGACCGGCGCATGCGACGGGGAAGCGTGCGCCGGCCCGTTGTAGAGCAACACCGTTGCTTCGCGGCGGGTTGAATGGAGACACGGAAATCAACCCCGAAGTACGTGTACCGAGAGGTGTCATGGCGACGAACGGTGAGAACGGGCCGGGCGGTGCGGGCGGCTTCGCGCGCAGACTGCTGCTGTCTGTCGACGCGAAGGGATACGGCAGTGCCGACACGGTCAGGCAGCACGAGTTCCAGAAGGCGATCGTGCAGTTGCTGGAACTGGCGGCCGAAAGCGCCGGGTTGGCCCGCGAGGAATGGCTGACACAGGAGGGCGGGGACTCGCTGTTCGCGGTCCTGCCCGAGGGTGCCTCGGAGCCCGCCCTGGTCGACGCCTTCATGCGGCGTCTGGAGGCCGGCCTGCGGGCCTTCAATATCGGGCGGGAGCCGCGGGCGTGGCTCAGGCTCAGGGCGGCCGTCCACTTCGGCGAGACCTCGCCGTCCGCGAACGGCTTCGCCGGCAGCGCCCCGGTCGAGCTCGGCCGCATCCGTGACTGCGCGCCCCTGCGCGCCGCCCTGGACCAGTTGCCGCAGGCCACGCTCGCGGTCGGACTGTCGGCGACCGTCTTCCGCGACGTCGTACAGGGGAAGGCGTACACCACCATCCGGGAGAACGAGTTCCGGGAAGTGCCGGTCGAGGAGAAGGAGTACCGGGGGGCGGCCTGGATCTGGGTGCCGGGCGCCGATGTGCGGCAGGTGGACCTGAGTCCCTCCGTGCTGGAGGGCGTGCGGCGCGCCGCGAACGTGGCGCGGGCCAACGTGGACGTGGGCGCCCTGGGGCAGGAGGCGAACGTGACCGGGGTGGACACGGACCGGGCGGGCGACTTCGAGGCCGTCGTCAAGACCGGGCGCGTGGGCCGCGGCGCGACAGTGACCGGATTCAGGCAGACCACCCCCGGAGGGGAGCTGTGACCGCCGACGCCCGCCGACCCAGCCGCGCCTTCGAGGACGTGGTTCTGGCCCGTACGGAGAAGGATTTCGTCGAGCGCCGGTGGCTGTACGACGAGATCGAGCAGGCGCTGAAGTCGGACGAGGGCCAGTACGTTCAGGTGACGGGCGAGCCGGGAGCGGGCAAGACCAGCCTGCTCGCCGGCATCGCGCGGGACCACCCCGACCGGCTCCGCTACTTCTTCCGAAGGGACAGCCGGACCGCGGTCACCGGCGGCGACACCGAGTCGTTCCTGCTGAGCATCGGACACCAGCTTGCCCGGGAGCGCCCGGAACTCTTCGAGCCGGAACGCCTCTCGGTCGTCGTCCAGCAGCACATCGACTCCGTGGAGGCACAGGGCCGGGTCATCGGCATCAAGATCGACGACTTGAGGGTCTCCCCCTTCCACCGCACCGCCACCCTGGAGGTCCAGCAGCGCATCGGCGACGTGGCGGGTACGGCCACCGGCGTTGAGATCGGCACGGCCCATCTGGAGCCCCGTCTCCTCGACCCCGACAACCTGGCCCACCTGGCGCTGATCGGACCCGCGCAGGTGCTGGCCGAACAGGACCCCGAGGCCAGGATCGTCATCCTGCTCGACGCGCTGGACGAGATCGCCGACGACGACACGACGGAGCCGAGGAAGAGGGTCCTGCACTGGCTGGCCCGTTCCCCCGAACTCCCGGCCAACGTCAAGGTGGTCATGACCTCCCGGCCCCACGCCGGGCTCCGGCTGTTCCGGTCCGCCCGGGAGGACCGGCTCACCGACGTGGTCATCGACCCCGTCTCACCTCAGGTCGTGGGCGACCTCCGCACGTACGCGGACCGCGTCCTGGAGCGTCCCGCCGTCCTCGCCGCCGAACGGGCCAGAGGCAACCTACCGGGCAGCATCAAGCGGCAAGCCGTCCGCAGGGCCGCCGGAAACTTCCTGTACCTGGCCACCTACGCGCGGGCGCTGACCGACGCCGCCGAGGAACAGGACGACGAGATGGTCGACAGGCTGCTCGTCTTCAACGGCGTACCGGGCCGTCTGCCCGGGCTGTACGGGTTCTTCGTGGAGTTGGTCCGCGAGGAACTCAGGCCATGGCCAAGGACGCCCGGGACCGGGGAGCCGGGCGGCTGGGAAGGTGTGGGACTGCCGATCATCGGCGTCCTCACCGTGGCGCGAGAGGCCCTGACAGAGGACCAGCTCACCGCCCTGTCCGGTACGCCTGTACAGGAAGAACCCGCACAGAAGGTCCTGTCGAGCCTGCGCTGGCTGCTGGACCGCCGAAGTGACCGTATCGCCTTCTTCCACGCCTCGGTCAACGAGTTCCTCGCCGGACAGGAAGCCCGCGAGAAACACCCGGAGTGCTGGGTCGACGAGACCAGATGGCACGAGCAGATCGCCCACCACTACCGGGGCACCGCGCCGAACTGGGCGGACCTGGACTGGTTACAGGTGGACCACTACGGCCTCGCCCATCTTGCCGCCCACGTCCTGAAGGCCGGGCCGCGCCTGTCCGCCGGGGTCATCGACATGGTCTGCCCCGGTCTGCGCAGCGCCGTCAGAAGCGAGTTCGGGGCCGAGCGCCGATTTCTCGAACTTGTCGACAGCGTCGCTCAGCATGTCGCCGACGGCGCCACCGTTGCCACCGGGCTGCCCGCGATGACGTACCTCGGAGTCGTACGTCACCAGGCGGCGCAGTCCAGCAATGTGCTGCCGCCACGGGTGATCGGGCTGCTCGCTCGGATGGGGCGCGTCAAGGAGGCGCTGGAGCACGCGGTCGCGATCACGCCGTCGCTGTGGCAGGTCACGGCGTTCGCGGAGATCCTTCAGTACGCGCATCCCGGGCCCGACTCGCCCTCGACCGATGAACTGCTGGACCTGCTCGTCGAGTCCGCGCTCGCGGTTCCGACCAGCAGCTACCCCATCAATCCCAACGCCGAGGCGGACCGTGCGATCGAGGCGACCGCACGACTGCTGGCATCACACGATCACGATCGCGCGGTGCGGTTGTGGCGGTGGGGACAGGAGAGATCGCCGCGATCGGGCCGTCTGGCGGGGGAGCCGGATGCCGTTTATCGCGCCGCCGCGGCCGCCGAGCAGGATGTGGACGGAGCCCGCACCCTCATCGGCAAGATCAGCGGGGAGCGCTGGGGGGACTATCTGGACGCGGCGGAGCGCGCCGACCCCGCAAGTACCGTCCAACTGCTGCGGGAGGCCGAGAAGTCCCTGGAGACTGCTGGACCGGCGGCCCGCGCCCTGGGGCTGGCACGACTGGCGGCCACATGGGCGGCACACGATCCGGACACCAGCCGGCGGTTCCTCGCCGAGGTGCGCGCGCAGCTCTTCGCAGCCGGAGGAGCAAAGGACCTCGCCGCCCAACTGGTCAAGGCTGCTGACGTGTTGGAGAACGTGGACCGGATGACGGCTCGCTTCCTGCTGGCCCGTTTGGACACCTGCTCTCCCGACTACTGGGTCGCTCGCGACGGTGCTCGGCTGTGGGTTGGCTGGGGGGAGCCGGAGCGTGCGCGGACTCTTGTGGCACCGTCCCTCGCGGCGACCCAGGACGAGTGGAGGAAGTTCGCCGCCATGAAGGCGATGGGGCAGGCAGGCCGAGCCGAGGCACTGCGGCTCCTGGAACGTGAGCATGCCGCCATCCCCGGGCCGTCCGCGGATCCGGACGCGCACACGACGTTCAGCCGGGAGCGCGACAACCAGCTGATCGAAGTGGTGCAGCGAATGGCCGAGTACGACCTCGGGCGGGCAACGCAGATGGCCAGGGGCATAACCCAGACCACCTGGAGTGACGACTGGTGGTGGCGTCACCGCGCCGCAACCGCGGGTCCGTCCCAGGAGGTCTTTGGCACGGACCGCCATTCGCTCCTTGCCGGAATCGCCCACCTTCACGTTGCCCGAGGTCAGAATGGGCCTGCCGTCGCCATCCTGGAGGAGGTGCTGGGGGGTGCGGAGTACCCCGCACCGCTCAGCGGGGGTGGCGGCTATGGCCAGTACTTCATGACTTCGTCATCCGCGTCGCATGAACGTGACTCCGGGAACCGTCTGGCCCAGTTGAACATCGACGGCATGCTGGCCGAGTTCAATATGAGCAATCACTGGGCGGCTCGCGCGCAAGGACACTTCTATCGCGATCCGGCCGATGTCGTCCGCGACGTCGAGCTCGGCGCGCACAGCAGCATGGCCAGAGTGGTACGCCGGTTCGCGGGGCGGTTGGCGCGCCGAGATCTCCCACGGTCCTTCGCCTTCGTCAGCTCGATCGCGGATCCCGGGGAGCGGGCCATCGGCTTCGCGGAACTGCACCGGGTGGCACACGACCCCGACGGCACCGGCCCTCACACACCTGTGGCGGACTTGTTCTCCAGGGAAATCGATCGCGCGCTCAGTGAACTACCGTGCTACCGGTGGACCTCCGCCCTCGGAGACGACACGGACGGCGAAGCATGGGCATACGTACGTCCTGACCACCGGGTCCGCTTCGAGCTCGCCCTGCTCGCCCTGGGATGCCGGGAGCAGGACTGGCGGGCCATCGACGCGCTGCCCTACCTGACCCGCACCCGGGTGCATTCAGTGGTTCTGTGGGCATCCGAGGTGTATGCCGCCGGCGTGATGGACAACAAGCCTCCGCTTCGGGGAACCGGGGACATCCATGTGCAGAACCTCAGCCCGGAACGGGACCTGGGCCAGGGCGACGCGATGGCCAAAATTGTGCTGGCCGCGGCGGCGTACCACGAGTACCGGATCGCCCGTGAGGTGCCCGGGTACCGCTTCCGCGCGCCGCGAGTACGCATGGACGACCCGGTCTACACCGCGGCCGTGGACCTCGTGACTCCCGCCCCCGGAGCCCCGCTCAGCCCCGCCTTCACCCGTCGGCTGAGGGGGATGCTCGACGACGGCCCACTGCCGGCGGCGGCCGGACTGCTCGCCTTCGCCGGGGAGGCCAGGCCGGAGAACCGGCACGAACTTCGTGAGCTGGCCGCGGAGGTCATCGCGAGAACCCGTGACGGTTCCGCGATCGGCCTGGACACACTGGCCATCCTGGCGCAATCGCCGGTCCTCGGCGACCTGGTGGATCCTGTCGCTGTCCTGCACGAGACCGAACGTTGCAAGCTCGCCTGGGCTGGCGAGACCTGGATCCCCCACGACGTCGTGGCACGACTGTTTCCCGTTCTGCTGGAGCGTGCACCGTCGGTCGCGATGCGCACGTTCTACGACGTCACCTCTTCGGACTGGTCCTACGCCATGTCCATGCTGGAACACGCGGCGGACGCACTGATCGGCGAGCTGGGCGCCGACGCGGTGGCCGTCCTCGGCGCGGCCATCGCCCGGGGGCTTGCCTGCACCTCCCCCGAGGGCATGGCACCTGATGTCGTGGACGGCGTCCGGCAGGCGCGACTCGCCGGCGGCCCCGGGGACAGGAGGCCGGCGGCATGACGCATCCCATCGACCCTGTGGTGGTGAGGGCGCACGCGGACGTCCTGGAGCTGTTCCGCACGGATACCGCGGTGGACCCGGCCGGACTGGCCGCGGTGTGCCGAGCCGCCCGCGACCGGCTCGCGGCGTTGCCCGACCTCGACCCTGACAATCCGCGTTCCTGGACGTCGTACGAACTGATCACGACCGACGTGCAGACCCTCCTCGCCTGTCTGAGGGAGGTCAATGTCCCGAGCAGCGAATCGCAGGACTTCCGGTCCTTGCTGATCCGCGTCCTCCGCTACCTCTACGCCGCCGACGGCACCAAGACCGGCGCCCGGTTGGCGGAGATCATCTACAGCGAGTGGGAAGCGCGGATGGGAGAGTCGCACATGGACACGCTCCAGGCCGCTGAACGACTTGCCGCGTGCCTGCATGCGGAGCGCGACGCGAAAAGGGCCCAGCCGGTCTTCGAAAAGATCTTTCGACTACGGTCCGGGAAATTCGGCGACGACCATCCCGACACCCTCCTCGCGGCCTGCAACATAGGCGCGTGCCTCGGCCAACTCGAGGAGTACTCTGCGGCGTTCCATCTGTACAGAGACACCGTACGGAGATGTGAGCGACGACTCGGCAGGGATCACCGGACGACGATGCTGGCCACGTTCAACCTCGCGGCCTGCCTGCGCAAGCTCGGGGAGCACGAGAGGGCGCTGACGCTGTACCAGGACGTCCGCCGATGGTACGGACGGGTGTCGGGGGAGAACTCCCTTGAGACGCTCGACGCGGAGGTGGGCATCGCCAAGACCCTGCACGAGCTCGGCGAGTACGAGCGGGCACGCGCCATCAACGCGGACTTGCTGACGAGATTCGCGAGCCTGGCCGGAAAGGCGCACTCAAGGACAGCACAGGCCCGCAGTCGCCTGGTGGAGAACCTCCGCGCACTCGGGCGTAACGGGGAAGCCGATGAAGTAGAGGGCATCTCCCACCCGGATTTCTGACCGCTTCGACGCGCACGGCGCCGTGCGCGCCATGGAACCGCCCACGCTCCTCGTGGACGCGGCAGTTGCCAGGCCGGCGCGGCCCACGGGGCTGGCACGATGGTTCGCGCCGGACACTTCTCCGAGAAGCCCGCGTTGATCTATCAGCGCTTCGACGAGGAGTGGCAGCGCAAGGTGGCCTCAGGGCTCGATGACCTGGTGCGGGTTGTGGTGCGCACCCCGAGCACCGGTCTAGGAAAAGAGAACCCCCGGGACCTTGACCTGGGGGTTTCGCATGGAGCGGGTGACGAGAATCGAACTCGCGCTCTCAGCTTGGGAAGCTGATGTTCTACCATTAAACTACACCCGCGTAAGACGCCGACCGCGGTCGGTGCCTGGACGCTCGGTCACTCTACCCCATCGCCGGCCCCCGGTGTTCCCGCCGCGGGGCCGCCGGTCGTTGCGGTGGGTGGGATGCGGCTGCGGGCGGGACGAGTTGGCGCGTACGGTGGGGGCGTTGGAGAGGGTGTGCGTGAGGGCGGAGTGCCGCCTGGAGAGTCGTCTCTTTCATCCCGTACTGTGGCTTTTGTCGTCAGGGTAGACAGCCAGACGCGGCTCTTGGGGAAGGGACTTGAAGGACTTGATGGAGCGCACCACCGTCGTCCGCTGTGCCGATGGGCACGTGTTCACCGCCGCCTCGTTCCCGATGCAGCAGGCCGAGCGACTCGGCCCCGGCAGGCTCGTCCGATGTCCGCGGTGTGCGCGGCTGCGGAGTGCCGTGCCGGTGGGTTCGCAGGAGCGGTAGCAGGGCATCCCGGGGGCTGCCCCGGGCAGGATCGGGCGCGCGGTGCGGCGGCGGTTGTCGCAGCTCCGCGCGCCTTGCGTATCCTCGGTGCGTGCTTCTCTCAGACAAGGACATCCGGGCCGAGATCGACTCCGGGCGGGTGCGGATCGATCCCTTCGACGACTCCATGGTGCAGCCGTCGAGCATCGACGTGCGCCTCGACCGCTACTTCCGGGTGTTCGAGAACCACCGGTACCCGCACATCGACCCCTCCGTGGAGCAGGTGGATCTGACCCGGCTCGTGGAGCCGGAGGGCGACGAGCCGTTCATCCTGCATCCCGGCGAGTTCGTGCTGGCCAGTACGTACGAGGTCGTCTCGCTGCCCGATGATCTCGCCTCGCGGCTGGAGGGGAAGAGCTCGCTCGGGCGGCTCGGCCTCGTCACGCACTCCACCGCCGGGTTCATCGACCCGGGGTTCTCCGGGCACGTGACGCTCGAGCTGAGCAATCTCGCGACCCTGCCCATCAAGCTGTGGCCGGGGATGAAGATCGGGCAGCTCTGCATGTTCCGGCTCACGTCGCCGGCCGAGCACCCGTACGGGAGCGAGCGGTACGGGTCCCGTTACCAGGGGCAGCGGGGGCCGACCGCCTCCCGCTCCTTCCTCAACTTCCATCGGACCCAGGTATGAACCCAGGTATGAGCAGGACGCGCGCATGAGTGATGTTCGGGAGAATCTGACCTACGAGCAGTTCGGCGTCGCCGTGCGCGAACTCGCTCAGACGATCGCGGACGACGGGTACGAGCCGGACATAGTGCTCTCCATCGCCCGCGGTGGCGTCTTCGTGGCGGGCGGGCTGGCCTACGCGCTGGACTGCAAGAACATCCACCTCGTGAACGTGGAGTTCTACACGGGCGTCGGGACCACGCTCGACATGCCCGTCATGCTCGCGCCCGTCCCCAACGTCATCGACTTCTCCGACAAGAAGGTCCTGATCACCGACGACGTCGCCGACACCGGCAAGACGCTCAAGCTGGTGCGGGACTTCTGCCTCGACACCGTCGCCGAGGTCCGCAGCGCGGTGATCTATGAGAAGTCGCACTCGCTCGTCCAGTGCGAGTACGTGTGGAAGCGGACCGACGAATGGATCAACTTCCCGTGGTCCGTCGAACCCCCGGTCGTCCGGCGGTCCGGGCAGGTGCTCGACGCCTGACAGGCCGTCGAGGAGGAGTGACTGCGTGAGGAGGGCCCCTGGCATGATGCCGGGGGCCCTCCTCACGCACGCGGGCGGAGCGACTAGAACGTGCCCAGCTTCACGATCGACAGCAGCGCGATGAGCTGGATCGCCGACGCGCCCAGCGCCTTCGGCCAGGGCAGGTCGTGGGAGCGGGTGACCATCAGGGTCAGCAGGGCGCCGGCCGCGATCCAGGTGGCCCAGCCCAGGATCTGGACGAAGGGCGCGTCGCCGCCCGCGAACAGGGCGACGACCAGGCGCGGGGCGTCCGTGATGGACATGATCAGCATGGAGAGGCCGACCGTGGGCTGCCACGCGCCGTCGCCGCCGAGCTGGCGGGCCAGGGTGTGGGTGACCACGCCCAGGACGAACGCGCTCAGGACCATCGCCACGGCCGTCGTCAGGACGATCGGGACCGCGTTCGACAGGGTGGCGTTGATGGCCTCCTCGCGGGCGCCGTCGAAGCCGAAGACCGCCAGCAGGCCGTAGAGGAACGTCACGATGAGCGCCGGGGCCCACATCGCGTAGTCCCGCATCTGGAGGAAGGTCTGGTTGGGGGCGAGGACGACGCCCCTCAGCAGGTCCTTCCAGTGCAGGCGCGGGCCGATCGGGCCGGGGGCCGGGGCGGAGCCGGCGCGGTAGGTGTCGCCCTGGTTGTAGGGGTCGTCGACCGTGAACGCCTGGGTGTGGCCCGGGTTGTTGGCGGCGTACGGGTCGTACGGGGCCTGTCCGCCGTGCCCGCCGGGGTGGTGGCCGCCGTCGCCGAAGTACTCCGGCTCGCCGTGGCCGCCGCCGTGGGCCTGGGGCCACGGGGAGCCGCCCGGTCCCGGTCCGCCACCCCCGTACGGCTGCTGCGGGTACGGCTGCCGAGGCGCCGCCTGGCCGCCGTACGGCGGTCCCTGGGGCGCCTGCTGTCCGTACGGTGGGCGTTGCGGTCGCGCGTTTGGAGCGCCGTTGTCCCGGCCGCGTCCGATCCTGAATCCAGCCACGCCTTCGAACGTACCTGGTCCCGGAGAGTGACGTGCGGGGCCCGGCCATTCGGGGGACCCTTTGCGGCCGAGCTGTGACATCCCTTACGGGTGCCCCCGAGGGGTTGTGGCGGGGGCGGGGGCCCTCATCAGGGGACTCGCCGGTCCGGCCCCTAGGGGGTCAGGAAGTACGACGTGGAGAAGGCCGGCGCCGGCTCCGTCGTCACCAGCCCCTCGGCCGTGCCCCGGTGGACCTCGACCGTGTCCTTCGTGTCGCCCTGGTACGTCCGCACGACCAGGTCCGCCCGGCCGTCGCCGTCGAAGTCGCCCGCCGTCAGCACCCGCGTCGTCCCCTCGGCGGCGGGTGCCACCGTGACCGCGCCCCGCGTCGTCGGGCCCGTCCCGCGGCCCGGGAGGACGCGTACGCCGGAGTCGTCGGTGACCAGCTCCATCAGGCCGTCGCCGTCGAAGTCGGCGGCGTCCAGCCGGGTGCCGGGGGCGTCGAGGGTGCCCCGCCGGGGGGTGGGCAGGTCGAAGCGCAGGGCCGTGCCGTCCGCGCCGCCCACCGCCGCGTCCAGCGCCTTGCCCCGCCCGAACGCGCCGAGGGCGACGTCGGTGCCGGCGGGGAGGGTGGCCCCGGTGCGGGTGGGTCCCGCCGGGCCGCCGAGGACCAGGGCCGCGGGGCCGGGGCCCGCGGAGGCGCGGACGACCAGGTCGTCGTACCCGTCGCGGTTCACGTCGGCGGCGGGGCCGGTCGGCACCTCGCCGGGGGAGAGGACGGGCGCGCCGGCCTTCTGCGGGGCGCCCTTGCGGGTGAAGGGGCCGCGCAGATAGCTGAGGTGACCGGCCGAGGCGTGCAGGACCAGGTCCTCGGCGCCGTCGCCGTCGAAGTCGCCGCAGACCGGCCGCTCGGGCCAGTCGTTGCCGAAGCGGGCCTTGTCGGGGACGTTCAGCGGGACCGCGCGGTCGGCCGGTCCGGTCGGGGAGCCGAAGAGGAGCTGGAGGGGGACCGGTGGGCGGCCCTGGCCGTCGTAGGGCGGGTCGGTGGTGACCACCAGGTCGGTGAAGCCGTCGCCGTCGAGGTCGCAGGTCGCCTCCACCTCGAAGACGGCCGGTGTCTGTCCGTCCGTGGGGGCCGCGTACTTCGCCGGGGTGAGCAACTGCCGGGTGCCCGGGACCAGTCCACGCGCGGAGCCGTAGACGAGGCCGATTCCGGCGTCGTCGGCGTGGCTCTGCGCCTTGACCAGGTCGTCGAGGACGAGGTCGCGGTGGCCGTCGCCGTTGAAGTCGTCGGGGACCTCGCTGCCGTCGCCCCGCGGGACGGGCAGCGTGGCGGGGGCCTGGGCGGCCCGTACGGGGGTGGGC
>NZ_QHJH01000103.1 GCF_003947455.1 Streptomyces sp. WAC 04229
GGGCAGCATGTCCTCCCCGCCGGTGACCACCACGTGGTGCAGCCGCGGGTTGGCCGCCAGCGCGCCCGCCCGCGCCAGTTCGGACTCCTGACCGCCCACGGCGAGGTCGTTGAAGGTGACGGCCAGCGGCCAGGGACGCGTCCGTCGCCCCGTCGCCGAGCGCGTCGAACCGCCGCCGCAGCAGCCGCCCGGCGAGCACCTCGAGACCCGTCCGGTACGGCGTCCGCGCCAGCCGCCGCGCCGCCCCGTACACGCGCGCGGGGACCAGCACCGAACCGTCGGCCTTGGCCAGTGCCGCGACCGGCCGTACGAGATGGCGCCGTTTGCGGTCCATCAGCAGGTCGGCCAGGCGCGCCGGGTGGGCGTCGAGGACCTGCCGCGCCCCGTATCCCGTGAAGTGGTCCGCGCTGCCCGCCGCCAGCCGCGCCCGGTGCCGCGCGGCCGCGACCAGGGACGAGCCCGGTTCGTCGGTGAGCGGCCCGTCCAGGTCGGCGTAGGGCAGCATGTCCTCCCCGCCGGTGACCACCACGTGGTGCAGCCGCGGGTTGGCCGCCAGCGCGCCCGCCCGCGCCAGTTCGGACTCCTGACCGCCCACGGCGAGGTCGTTGAAGGTGACGGCCAGCAGCCGCTCCCCGGCCCCGGTGCCGTGCCCGAGCACGGTCCCCGGCATTCCGGGCAGCCCGGCGGCCAGCAGCGCCAGCGTGCCCGAGGCCGGCCCGCCGGACAGGTCGGCCCCGATCCCCGGAACGGGCATCCCGCGCGCGGCACGCCGTTCCGCGGGTCCCATGCCCGGTACGGGCCCGGGGTCGATGCCGTCGCCGGGGACGTGCCGCGGCGCGGCGAGCCGGGTGCGCACGGCCTCCACGAGCGCGTCCCGCACCCCGTCCACCGCGCGGTCGGGGTCGGCGGAGGGCGCCGCGACGGCGAGCGAGGCCACCGGCTCGTACCCGGCGATCTCGCGTGCCCCGGCGCGCAGGATCAGCGCATGCCCCGGCGGAACGCGCTTCACGCCGTCGTACGGGGTGGAGTCGTCCAGCGCGGCGGGCACGTCGGGCGCGGCGAGCAGCGCGGCGAGGTGGCCGAAGTCGAGGTTGGCCTCGACGAGGTCGGCCAGGGGCAGCGCGGCGGTCGCGTAGGCGGTGCCGCCGGACCAGGGGGTGTGGAACACCGGCCGCGCGCCCGCGAGATCCCCGCAGACGGTGATCCGCCGCCCCACCTGGACGACGGCCGTGTAGCTGCCGGGCCACGCCGTCAGGTGCCGGAGGGCGCCGCCGCGCGCGGCGAACAGGGCGACCCGCAGCTGCTCGTCGGAGGCGCCGCAGATGCCGAGGACGGCGATCCGGGTCTGCGGGTCGGCGTCGACGACGCGGACCTCGTCGGGGCGCCAGTCGCCGACCGCCCACAGGGGGTCGGGGTCACCCCACAACGGCTGGGCGCCGACGGGCTGCACGGTCTCGCCGTCGTACCCGGTGGCGCCCGCGGAGCCGGCCGCGCCGGTGATCCCCGCGGCTCCCACGGCGGCACTGCTCCACCCCACCAACCACCGCATCGACGCCTCCACAGGCTGGGGACAACCAGTGCACCGTACGAACTGGTTCCCCATGCTGCCATGAAGGGCGCGCCGCAGAGCAGCGGCGGAGCCGCACCGGCTCCCGTGAATGCGTCCTCGCGGTCACTCGCGCGAGGACGTCAACTCCCCTTCCGCTTCCGCTCGGCGGTCGATCCGCGTTCCGTCCGCGCTCCGTCCGAGGGCGCGAAGACGACTCGAATGCGCCCCCACAACGCGCCGTTTGGCTCCCCCACGCGCCGTCAACTCCCGTGGTGAGGGGGGATGTACACCCGAAATACCAGGAACGATTTTCAGCCGAATCGACGACACGCGGACGGACTCGAACACGCTGCGTACAGGCCCCCGCCCCACTCGCCGGCGTTCGGCCCGGGAGGCGGGACTCGCCCCCCGGGCCGGTCCGCCGCCCGCGGGGATGTAGGCGGCGGTGTCCCCCAGCCCGCTGGATCCAGTACAGCGGGCCGACCCACGCACCGCCCATGGAATCGCTCCCGCGATGGCCGGAGAAGAGCGCACGGACGGGCGCACGGCCACACAACGGGAGCACGCCGCAACGGACCGTGCACGCACCGCACTTGAGTACGGACCACAATCCCGCCATCCGGAACAATGCCTCTTAACGCCTGGGATCCGGCGAACTACGCTGGGTTTACGAATGCCGCGTGGTTATGCCAGCGCGGCAGCCGTCTGTGTCGAGGGGTGGCGCATGTCCAGGGAGCAACGCGGGCCGAACGAAAAGCTCGGCGCCGTTCTCGCCCTCGCGGGAATCAGCAACGCAGGACTCGCCCGGCGCGTCAACGACCTCGGCGCCCAACGCGGGTTGACACTTCGCTACGACAAGACGTCGGTGGCGCGCTGGGTGTCGAAGGGGATGGTGCCGCAGGGTGCGGCGCCGCACCTCATCGCCGCCGCCATCGGCCAGAAGCTCGGCCGTCCGGTGCCGCTCCACGAGATCGGCCTGGCGGACGCGGATCCCGCCCCCGAAGTGGGCCTCGCCTTCCCACGGGACGTCGGCCAGGCGGTGCGGTCCGCCACCGAGCTGTACCGCCTCGACCTCGCCGGCCGCCGGGCCGGCGGCGGCATCTGGCAGTCGCTGGCGGGTTCGTTCGCGGTCAGCGCGTACGCGACACCCGCCTCCCGGTGGCTGATAACCCCGGCCGACAGCTCGGTGGCGCGCGACGTGGGCCCGGTCGAGGGCTCCGGCGCACCGCTCAAAGTCGGCCACAGCGATGTGCAGAAGCTGCGGGAGGCCGCCGAGGACGCCCGCCGCTGGGACTCCAAGTACGGCGGCGGCGACTGGCGTTCGTCGATGGTCCCCGAGTGCTTACGCGTCGAGGCGGCACCCCTGCTGCTCGGCTCCTACTCCGACGAGGTCGGCCGCGCCCTGTTCGGCGCCTCGGCCGAACTGACCCGGCTGGCCGGCTGGATGGCCTTCGACACCGGTCAGCAGGAGGCGGCCCAGCGGTACTACATCCAGGCCCTGCGCCTGGCCCGCGCGGCGGCCGACGTCCCCCTGGGCGGCTACGTCCTCGCCTCGATGTCCCTGCAGGCCACGTACCGCGGCTTCGGCGACGAGGGCGTGGACCTCGCCCAGGCCGCCCTGGAGCGCAACCGGGGCCTGGCCACGGCACGCACCATGAGCTTCTTCCGCCTGGTGGAGGCCCGGGCTCACGCGCGCGCGGGCGACGCACCGGCGGCCGGCGCCGCGCTGAAGGCCGCCGAGAGCTGGCTGGAGCGCGCCCGCCCCGGCGACAGCGACCCGTCGTGGCTGGGTTTCTACTCCTACGACCGGTTCGCCGCCGACGCGGCCGAGTGCTACCGCGACCTGAAGGCACCACGCCAGGTGCGCCGCTTCACCGAGCAGGCACTGTCGAAACCGACGGAGGAGTTCGTACGCTCGCACGGCCTCAGGCTCGTCGTCTCCGCGGTGGCCGAGCTGGAGTCGGGCAATCTGGACGCGGCCTGCGAGCAGGGCGAGCGGGCGGTCGAGGTGGCCGGCCGCATCTCCTCGGCCCGCACCACCGAGTACGTGAAGGACCTCCTGCACCGCCTGGAGCCCTACGGCGACGAGCCGCGCGTGGTCGAGCTGCGCGAGCGCGCGCGGCCGCTGCTGGTGACCCCGGCCTGACGCGGCCGGCCCGATGCACCGCCCCTTCCGGGTTTGAAGGCATTGTCAGTGGCGCAGTGCACTATCGAAGCCGGGAGGTGGACCGGGAGATGGAACGAGTGTTCGACTGCGATGTGCTGGTGATCGGCGGCGGCATCGTCGGCCTGTCGACGGCGTACGCGATCACACGCGCCGCCCCGGGCACCCGGGTCACGGTGCTGGAGAAGGAACCGGGCCCGGCCCGGCACCAGACGGGCCGCAACAGCGGCGTCATCCACAGCGGGGTCTACTACCGCCCGGGCTCGCTCAAGGCTCGGTACGCGGTGCGGGGCGCCGCCGAGATGGTCAAGTTCTGCGCCGAGTACGGCATCGACCACGCCGTCACCGGCAAGCTGATCGTCGCCACCGACCGCGCCGAGCTGCCCCGCCTGCACGCCCTCGTCCAGCGCGGCCGGGAGAACGGCATTCCGGTACGCGAGCTGGGCGCCGCCCAGATCCAGGAGTACGAGCCCGAGGTCAGGGGCCTCGCCGCCATACACGTCGGCACCACCGGCATCTGCGACTACGTCGCCGTCGCGCGGCAGCTGGCCCAGGCGTCCGGCGCGGAGCTGCGCTACGGCGCCGAGGTGCGGCACATCGACCGCCGCCCCGGTCTCGGCGTCGCCGTCCGCACCCGCTCCGGCGAGGTGCTCCGCGCCCGCGTCCTGGTCAACTGCGGCGGGCTGCACTGCGACGAGATCGCCCGCCTGACCGGCGACGACCCGGGGATGCGCATCGTGCCGTTCCGGGGCGAGTACTACGAGCTGGCCCGTCCCGAGCTGGTGCGGGGACTGGTGTACCCGGTGCCCGACCCGGCGTTCCCGTTCCTCGGGGTCCACCTCACCCGCGGCATCGACGGCGGCGTCCACCTCGGGCCGAACGCGGTGCCGGCGCTGGCCCGCGAGGGCTACGGCTGGGGTGTCGTCCGCCCCCGCGAGCTGGCCGCGACGCTGGCCTGGCCCGGCTCCTGGCACATCGCGCGGCGGCACTGGAGGTACGGCACCGGGGAGCTGCGCCGGTCCCTGTCCAAGGCCGCCTTCACCACCGCCGTACGCAGACTGCTGCCGTCCGTGACGGAGAGCGACCTGGTCGCGGCGCCGGCCGGCGTGCGGGCCCAGGCGGTGCTGGCCGACGGGACGCTGGTGGACGACTTCCTGATCAAGGAGGGCCCCCACGCGGTGCACGTACTGAACGCGCCGTCGCCCGCGGCCACCGCGGCCCTGCCGATCGGCCGGGAGGTGGGCCGCAGGGCACTGGCCCTGCTGGGAGGCTCGTGAGCCCGGCACGGGCGGGCCGTAAAATTGGGGGCACTGTGTCTGATTTCCCCAGCGCCCCCGACGCTCACCAGCCAGCCGCCACCCACACCGGCACCTCCCTGAGGCACACCCGTGCCAAGGGGGAGCCGCGCTTCCCGGACGGGCCGAAGGCCGATCCCGCCGGTTCGCACTTCGAGCGGCGGATCCGCAGCTTCCAGCCCCGGCGCAGCCGCGTGACGGCCGGCCAGGCGGACGCGCTGCAACGGCTGTGGCCCCAGTGGGGACTGGACATCGACGGGCAGCGCGACCTCGACCTCGGCGAGCTGTTCGGCGACGCGCGCCCGGTCGTCCTGGAGATCGGCTTCGGCATGGGCGAGGCCACCGCGCAGATGGCCGAGGCCGACCCCGGTACCAACATCCTCGCCGTGGACGTCCACACCCCGGGCCAGGGCAACCTCCTCGGTCTGGCCGAGCGGAAGGGCCTGTCCAACATCCGGGTGGCCAACGGCGACGCGATCATCCTGCTCCGCGAGATGCTCGCCCCCGGCTCGCTCGCCGGACTGCGCGTCTACTTCCCGGACCCGTGGCCGAAGAAGCGCCACCACAAGCGGCGCCTGATCCAGCGGGAGTTCCTGACCCTGGCCGCGACCCGGCTCGCGCCGGGCGCCCTCGTGCACTGCGCCACCGACTGGGAGCCGTACGCCGAGCAGATGCTCGACGAGCTGACCGCGCACCCCGACTTCGAGAACACCGCCCCGGACGGCGGTTTCGCGCCACGTCCCGCGCACCGGCCGCTGACCCGTTTCGAGGGCCAGGGGCTGGACAAGGGACATGTGGTGAACGACCTGCTCTTCCGCCGCGTACAGCTCCGCGATCCCCACGAAGAGCAGCCCCCCACCGGTTAGGGTCCATGCCGTGGCCAGTCCCCCGTGTCCGACGCGTCAGCCCACGTTCCCGCGTACGCATCCGCACTGGTGGCAGCGGTCCTGGGTGCGGTACGGCGCGCTGACCACGCTGCTCGCGCTCTCCGGTCTGGTGATCCTCGCCCTGGTCCGCGAACAGACCGGCACGCAGGGGTTCCTGGTCGGGCTCGGCCTCGCGGTGCTGCCCGTGCCGCTGCTCGTGGCCGCCTTCCGCTGGCTGGACCGGGTCGACCCCGGCCCCTGGCGCAACCTGCTGTTCTGCTTCTCCTGGGGGGCCTGCGCGGCGGCGCTGATAGCGATCGTCGCCAACAGCTTCGCGACCAGATGGATAGCGACCGCCACCGCCGACCCGGCGAGCGCGGACACCCTGGGCGCCACGGTGATAGCGCCGGTCGTCGAGGAGTCCGCCAAGGCCGCCGCGGTCCTCCTGGTCTTCCTGTTCCGCCGGCGTGACTTCACCGGCATAGTCGACGGCGTGGTGATCGCCGGAGTCACCGCCACCGGCTTCGCCTTCACCGAGAACATCCTGTACCTCGGCACCGCGTTCGGCACCGACCAGCTCACCGGCGGCAGCGGAATCGCCTCCGTCACGGCGGCGACCTTCTTCGTCCGCGTCGTGATGTCCCCGTTCGCCCACCCGCTCTTCACCGTGCTCACCGGCATCGGCTTCGGCATCGCCGCGCTCTCCGCGGGCCGCCACCGCCTGCGCCGCGCCCTGCTCCCGCTGTCCGGCCTGCTGCTCGCGATGGGCGTGCACGCGCTGTGGAACGGCTCGGCCGCGTTCGGCGCGTACGGCTTCTACGCCGTGTACGCGGCCTTCATGGTGCCGGCCTTCGGCCTGCTGACCTGGCTGGTGATCTGGACCCGGCAGCGCGAACTGGGCACCGTACGGGCCGAGCTGCCCGCGTACGTCCTGGCCGGATGGCTGACGCCCGCGGAGCCGCACGCGCTCGGCTCGATGCGGGCCCGCCGCGTCGCCCGGCAGCACGCCCGGCTCCACGGCGGGAAGGAGGCGGCACGCGCGGTGGCCCAGTACGAGGCGTACGCGACCTCGCTGGCGTTCCTGCGGCAGCGCGGCCGCCGTGGCCGGGCGGGCGCCGACTACGCCGTGCGGGAGCGGGAGATGCTGGACGCCCTGTGGCACCGGCGCGGCGCGGCCCGCCCGGCCCTGGACCACGCGGCCCGCTCGACGGCACCGCCCGTACCCCGGCCCGCGCCGCCCTGGGCGTACCCGTACGGCCCGTACGGCCCCGGCCCTTCCGCGCCGTACCCGGCCCAGACGCCGTACCCCGCTCAGACGCCGTACGTCCCGTACGCCCACCCGTACGCACCGCCGGGTCACTACCGCCCGTAGGCGGGCACCGGCGGCGTCACGCTCAGGCCGAGGCCCGCGTCAGCCGCGCGACCTCGTCGTCCGTCAGGCTCAGCTCCGCGACGCCCAGCAGTGCGGGCAGCTGCTCCACCGTGCGCGCGGACGCGATCGGCGCGGTCACCGTCGGCTGCGCGGCCAGCCAGGCGAGGGCGACCGTGGCGACGGGGGCGTCGTGGGCCTCGGCGATCTCGTCCAGGGCGGCGAGCACCCGCCGGCCGCGCTCGGTCTCCAGGTGCCCCGCCGCACCGCCCGCACGGGGGCTGTCGACGCTCGCGCCGGGGCGGTACTTGCCGGTGAGGAAGCCGGACGCGAGGGCGTAGTACGGCACCGCGGCCAGGCCCGACCGCTCGGCGAGGTCGCGCAGACCGCCCTCGTAGGTGTCGCGCGAGACCAGGTTGTAGTGCGGCTGGAGGGCGACGTACCGGGCGAGGCCCTCGCGGTCGGAGAACTCCAGGGAGGCCGCGAGCCGCTCGGCGGAGATGTTGGAGGCGGCGATGTGCCGCACCTTGCCCGCCCTCACCAGTTCGTCCAGCGCGCCGATGATCTCCTCGACCGGCACCTCGGGCTTGTCGAAGTGCGTGTAGTAGAGGTCGATGTGGTCGGTGCCCAGGCGGCGCAGCGAGGCGTCGGCCGCCGCCTTGATGTTCGCGGCGGACAGGCCCGGGTACTCGGGGTGCTGGCTGACCTTGGTGGCGAGGACGACGTCGTCACGGTTGCCGCGGGCCGCGAACCACCGGCCGAGGACGGTCTCGGACTCGCCGCCGCTGTTGCCGTCGACCCAGGCGGAGTACGAGTCGGCGGTGTCCACGAAGTTGCCGCCGGCCGCCGTGTAGGCGTCCAGGACGGCGAAGGACCGGTCCTGGTCGGCGGTCCAGCCGAAGACGTTGCCGCCGAGGGCCAGGGGGAAGACCTCCAGGTCGGAGGAGCCGAGCTTGCGCAGAGAAGTCATGTAAGGCGTCAACGAACGCACCGGATCAGGTCATTCCGGCACAGACGCAAAAAGCCCGCAAACCGGCAGCCCTGACGTCGGGGGGTTGCCGTCAGGACCGCCGGGGCCGGCGGGAAGCGGATGGGCCGGTGGCTCAGGGGGTGAGGCCCTTGCTCTGCAGCCAGGCCATCGGGTCGATGCCGGAGCCGCCGCCGGGGTGGACCTCCATGTGGAGGTGGGCGCCGGTGACGTTGCCGGTGGCGCCGACGCGGCCGATGACGTCACCGGTGGTGACCTCCTGACCGACGCTGACGCTGATGGAGGACTGGTGGGCGTACCAGACCTCGGTGCCGTCGTCCAGGGTGAGCACGGTCTTGTAGCCGTACGACCCGTCCCAGCCCGCCGACGTGATGGTGCCGCTGTGCACGGCCTTGAGCAGCGTGCCCGTGGGTGCGGCGAAGTCGAGGCCGGTGTGGTGGCCGGAGGACCAGTAGGCGCCGGCCTGACCGAAGGTCGAGGAGATCGTGTACGAGGAGGTCGGCAGCGTGAACTGCTTGGCCAGCTTGGCGAGACGCTCGGCCTCGGCCTTCTTCGCGGCCTCCTCCTCCGCCTTCTTCTTGGCGGCGGCGGCCTTGGCCTCGGCCTCCTTCTCCGCCTTGGCGGCGGCCTCCGCGGCCTTCTTCTCGGCGGCCGCGGCGGCCTCGGCGGCGGCCTTGGTCTCGACCTGGGCCTGCTGCTGCTCGGCCTGCGCCATGATCCTGGCCCGCAGGGACTCACCGGCGCCGGCGGAGTCGGCACCCTCCGCGGTGTCGGCGGCGGTGGTCACGCCGATGCCGCTGAGCGGGGTGCTGGAACCCTCCGGCTGCGGCTCCTCGTCGGAGATCAGCGAGCCGACGTTGGGCAGGTCCGGCATGGAGATCGACACCGGCGGCTTGCCGGTCTGCGCGCTGGCCATACCGCCCGCGCCGACTGCGGCTATGACACCGACGCCGAGGACGGTGGAGCTGCGGGCGAGACCGCCACGCTGCTTGGCGACGCGGTGCCGGCCGCGTACGGGGCGGATGGATTCCTCGGTGGGATTCCACTCCTCCCAAGGACCCTCTTCGGTGCGGTAGTTCTCGTAGCCGAAGGTGTCGGTGTCGTGCCGACTGGGCACGAACGGGGCCTCGGGGGCAGGCCGGTTGGACGCCACGTGGGCGTACTCCTTTCCTTCCTTTCGCCTACCGGGTTAGCTGACGGGTTCGGAGCAGGAAGGTCTCCTACGCGCGCATGCAGCCGTGTTGCCACGGCGTCAAACGCCCGATTCACCCCAATGTGGTGGTTCCCCGGTTCCCTTGCGGGATTCGGCGCGTGCGCACGGAGCCGCCTTCTGTGACGGCTGGGACGACCGCGCTGCGTTATCGAACGTTAATAGACCCGGGGCCCGGATTCCAAGCTGTTCCTCTTGATCATTAACGAAAACAGCCGGGACGTACACCTCAGGATCGGTGAAATCCGGGCGAGTTGACCCCGGCTCGGTATTCCCCTTCACGACACTTCTTTCTGACGGTGCGTCAGTTGTTATGCGGAGGGACGCCACTCCGTCACGGCTCGTGACAATGATCATGGTCGCCGCGCCGTGGCCGCCGTACGGCGAGCAGCGCCATGTCGTCCGCCATCCCGCCCCCCGAGTGGCGGCGCACGTCGCGGGCGAGGGTGTCCAGCACCTTCGCCGGGTGGCGGAAGACGCGACCGGACAGGCGTGCGCACGGATCGTAGAACTCCCCCCGCTCGTCCCGGGCTTCCGACAGCCCGTCGGTGTACAGCAGCAGCGTGGCCCCACCGGGGAAGGCCGTCTCCTCCGCGCGGTCGGGCCACACGCCCAGCTCGCCCATGCCGAGCGGCAGCGCCGACTCCCGGGAGGGCAGCGGGCCCACGGTGCCGTCGCCGTGGAGCAGCAGGGGCGGCGGATGCCCGCGGTTGACGATGCGTACGGTCCCGGCGCCGTGCGGGAGTTCGGCGAGGACGGCGGTGGTGAAGCCCTCGAAGGCGTCCAGGCCCTCGCGCCGGGTGCCCTCCCGGGCCAGCGCCCGCTCCAGGCGCTGCGCCACCGCCTCCAGCGTCGCCTCCTGTTCGGCGGCCTCCCGGAAGGCGCCGATCACCACGGCGACGGCGGCCACCGCTCCCATGCCCTTGCCCCGCACGTCCCCCACGATGAGCCGGACGCCGCGCGCGCTGTCCTGCACCGCGTACAGGTCACCGCCGATGAAGGCGCCGGCCTGCGCGGCCTCGTAGCAGGCGGCGATCTCGAAGCCGGCGATCCGCTCGGCCGGCTCGGGCAGTACGGCGCGCTGGGCGGTCTCGGCGATCTCCCGGGCGATGGCGAGGCGCTCGTCGGTACGGCGGACGAAGGCGTTGACGAAGACGGCGAGCGCGGCGACCGTCGCGATGGTGATCAGCTCCGTGAGGGAGTCGACGTAGTGGATGACGCCCTTGCCGAGCTGGAGCCCGACGACCGAGGCGACGACGGCGGCCCCGGTGAGCGCGGTCCCCCGCCGGGAGTAGATCGGGGCGGCGACCAGCGGCGCGGCGGTGTAGAGGGGACCGGCGGTGAAGTAGCGCGGGGTGAAGATGTCGTACAGGACGGCGACGACGATCAGCAGTACGGGGAGCGAGCGCGCGAGGGCCCGCCCGTACGAGGCGCGCCAAGGCCGCGGCTGCCCGGCGGGCACCACAGGCGCCGGCTCGTCGCCGAGGCCCGGGTCGGGCACGGGATCGCCGGGGAGCCGGCCGCCGGCTCGGGCGTACGCTCCCTCGTCCTCCACATCGCCTGCCCGCACCACTGGTCTCCCGCCGCCCCCTGTCCGCGCCGCTTGCCGTGCCGTACTCCAGGTTTCCCGCGACGGGGGTGGGCGGCGAGCGGTGAGGGCCGAGCGGGTGAACGGGTGAACGCACCGAGGGCCGGAACCCTTTCGGATTCCGGCCCTCGGCCTTCAGTAGCGGGGACAGGATTTGAACCTGCGACCTCTGGGTTATGAGCCCAGCGAGCTACCGAGCTGCTCCACCCCGCGTCGTTGTGTCACCAGTGTACGTCATGTCGGAGGCGGAACGCACACACGTGTCTCAGGCCCCCCGCAGGTGACCGTTGGGGGCCTTCGCCCGCTCCTCGTACTCCGGCAGTACGACGACGGCGGCGCCCCCGGCGGCGAGCACCCCGCCGCCGTCCGCCCCCGGCACGAAGGTGTCCGGCTCCCGCCAGGCCGTGACCACGCGGCGCACCCCGGCGTCGAGGATCAGCCGGGCGCAGGGCACGGGCCGGGAGGCGCGGCGCGCACAGGGCTCCAGGCTGCTGTACACGGTGGCCCCCGCGAGCCGCGGATCGGCGCGGTCGACCTTGGCGAGCGCGGCCTCCTCGGCGTGCACGACGGCGTCGCCGCCCTCCCGCGAGTACCCCCGCGCCAGCTCGCCGCCGTCGGCGGCGACCACGACCGCCCCCACGCTGAACGCCGTCCCGGACGGCGGGCACAGCTCCGCCAGCTCGCAGGCGAGCGCCAGCCAGTGCCGGTCGGCGGCGCTCACGCGGTCGCCGGTGCCGGGTGCGGTCGGCAGGTACCGCATCAGCACGACGTCCTCGATCCGCCGCGACTCCACCAGCCGCAGCCGCCCGCCCTGGTAGGCGCCGGGCCCGAAGAGCCGGGGCGCGGCCGGGTCGCCGACGAGCAGGGGCGCGAGTACGAGCTGCAGCTCGTCGGCGAGTTCCTGCTGGAGCAGCTGGGTGTGGACGGTCCCGCCCCCCTCCACCATGAGCCGCCGTACTCCGCGCCGGTCGTACAGGTACTCGAGCACCGCTCGCCAGTGCAGCGAGTCGCCGAGCGGGACGACGACATCGCCGGCGATTCCCAGCTCCCGGGCCCGCCCTGCCCCCTTGTCCGTGGTCAGCAGCACCTTCTCCCCACCGGTGTGCCAGAACCGCGCCGCCGGGTCCAGCTCACCGCTGCCGCTGACGGTCACCTTGAGCGGGTACTCGGCCTTCCCGGCCCTGGTTCGGGCGGCCCGCCGCTCGGCGGAGTTCACCAGCAGCCGCGGATTGTCGGCCCGGATCGTCCCGGCCCCGACCAGAATCGCGTCGACCGACGCCCGCACCTCGTCGACCCGCTCGAAGTCGGCGGGGGACGACAGCAGCAGGCGATCGGGCCCGGTGTCGTCCAGGTAGCCGTCGAGGGAGACGGCGGCGGAGAGGAGGACGTGGGGGAGGGGCCCGCCGGCCCTCTCGTGGGCGGTCATGTCCGGACGTGCTCCTTCGTGCTTCAGCCCCAGTCGCCGTTGACCCACGCGAGCAGGCGGGCGCGCTTCCTGTAGGAGCAAGGAGCGTAACCATCGCCGGACGTCGCGGACGCCTCGGAACCGTTCCGCAGGTCGTACCCGTAGTCGCTGGGGCCGTACTCGCCGTCACGGTGGCCGTCCATGTCGTCGGCCCAGTCGAGCAGACCGAAGTCGAGGTCGAGGTTGTCCAGGTACCGGCCGGGGTCGGCCGGTTCCACCGGTGCGGAGCTGCCGTCGGCCCGCCGGTCCTCGAGGCAGCCGTCGGAGCGCACGGGCTGGCCCAGCCACCACCCCGCCAGGAACACCGCGTACAGCGTGGTGGCGACGACGAGGCGGCGCAGCGTCATCCAGGCGGGCAACCGGGGAGCGCCGCGCCGTCCGTTCACCGCCATTGGCCCTCGAACCACGCTCGCACGCGGGGGCGTTCGCTCGTCTCGTTGGTGCAGTCGACGGCGTAGGCGGTGAGCGTCTGGGAGTCCCTGGGGGACGGTTCGGCTTCGTGCTCCGCGGTGATCCGGTCGAGGGCGGCCTGGTCGACGTGGCATTCGGGGGAGACGGGCTGCCCCAGGTACCACCCCGCGACGAAGACACCGTAGATCGCTGCGGCGAGGCCAACACGGCGTGTTGCGGGCGGTGTTGTGCTCATGCCGAGGGACCCTACTCGCGGGTGCGGGCCCGTCCGTCGGCGGGAAGCGCCTCAGGGCTGTCCGAGCCCAGGCCCGCGAGCAGGCGCAGCCCGTCCTCGGTGGGGCTGCCGGGGGCCGCGGACAGCACCAGCAGCTCCATGCCCGACGCGTCCGGCATCGCGAAGTTCTCCTGGTGCAGTTCCAGCAGTCCGACCAGCGGGTGCCGGTATGCCTTGCGTCCGTGCGTGCGGGCGCAGACGTCCGCGCGGGCCCAGAGGCGGCGGAAGCGCTCGCTGCCCATCGCCAACTCGCCGATGAGCGAGGCCAGGCGGGGGTCCTCGGGGTACTTGCCGGCGGCCAGGCGCAAGTGCCCGACCGCGTCGAGGGTGCAGTTCTCCCAGTCCGCGTAGAGGCCCCGCTCGGCCTCCTCCAGGAAGATGTGCCGGGCGGTGTTCAGGCCCGGCAGCGGCCGGCCGAAGAGGAGCCCGGCAAGGCGGTTCCCGGCGAGCACGTCCAGGCGGTGGTTCATGATGAGCGCGGGTGCGTCGGCGACCAGGTCGAGGACGCGCAGCAGTTCCGGCCGGACGCGGGAGGCCGGTGCCTTCGCCCGGCGGCGGCGCTGCCGGGCGAGCCGGTGGAGGTGCCCGCGTTCGGTCTCGTCGAGGCCGAGGACGCGGGCGAGCGCGTCGAGGACCTGCTCGGAGGGCTGGGTGGCGCGGCCCTGCTCCAGGCGTACGTAGTAGTCGACGCTGACCCCGGACAGGTGCGCGACCTCTTCGCGGCGCAGCCCTTCGACCCGGCGGCGGCTGTCGGTGGGGATGCCGACGGACGCCGGGTCGACGCGGGAGCGCCGGGTCCGCAGGAATCCAGCGAGATCGTCCATGCCCCCCAGTATGGCCACGGGCGGGGACCGCGAGGGTGGTCCTGCCGGTACCAGGAAGTCCCGTCCGATGGTCGAGGCGTCCCTGAACGACGGGCGCCGCGGCGTCCAGGATCGATGGCATCCGATCCGAAGGAGTCCCCCGTGAAGACGCTGATCGTCCACGCCCACCCGGAGCCGAAGTCGCTCAACGGCTCGCTGAAGGACCTCGCGGTCTCGACCCTGGAGGCCGCCGGGCACGAGGTACGGGTGAGCGATCTGTACGCGATGGGCTGGAAGGCGGTCGTCGACGCCGCGGACTACGGCCCCGAAGCCTCGAGTCCGCTGAAGGTCGCCCGGGACTCGGGCCGGGCCTTCGAAGGCGGGACGCTCACCCCGGACGTGCGTGCCGAGCAGGAGAAGCTGCTGTGGGCCGACACGATCGTCTTCCAGTTCCCGCTGTGGTGGTACTCGATGCCCGCGATCCTCAAGGGCTGGGTGGACCGGGTGTTCACCTTCCGCTTCGCGTACGGCGTCGGCGAGCACAGCGAGACCAAGTACGGCGAGCGCTACGGCGAAGGGACCCTCGCGGGCAGGAGGGCCCTGCTGTCGGTGACCATCGGCGGCCAGGAGTCGCACTACGGCGCCCGCGGCATCAACGGTCCCGTCGAGGATCTGCTGTTCCCGATCCACCACGGCATCCTCTACTACCCCGGCATCGAGGCCGTGCCGCCGTTCGTCGTGTACGGCGCCGACCGGATGACCGTCGAGGACTACCCGGACGTCGCCAAGGCCTGGGAGCAGCGCCTGCTCACGCTGGAGTCGACCGAGCCGATCGCGTTCCGGCCACAGAACTTCGGCGACTACGAGATGCCCTCGCTGCAGCTGAAGGAGGGGCTGGAGCCCGCGGGCCGCACGGGTTTCGGGCTGCACGTGCGCGGGTGACCACCGTGCGAAGCGGACAGGACCCCGGCTCGGCCTTGCTGTGAGCCGGGGTCCAACGCGTAGGCCCTGTGGGACTCGAACCCACAACCAATGAATGAGAAGTCCTGGTCAAGGCATGCGGGGCGATTCCGGGCGCTGCCACGGGGTCCGGAACTGCCTGGTCGGGATGTCTGCCCGTGATGAGCGGTGCAGCTCGTGACTGTTCGTGCCACACCGTCCGCTCACGCGGGGATGCTCGGATCACGTGGCTGTCAGCCCCGGGCGCCCGCCGATGGGTCCCGAGGGGCAGGTGGCTGCCGGCCTAGCCGACCGCGTCTCGTCGGCAGGGGGCGCCGGTGTGCATGTTGGCGGAGGCGCCGGCGATGACCGAGTCGAGCCGGTCCCGCGTGCGTGACAGGTCCGCGATGTGCTGGTCGATGCCGTCGCGCTCCGCGGCGAGGCGGTCGAGCAGCTCGGCCGTGGCCTTGCCGTCGATGACGCAGGGTGTCAACTCGGCGATGGTCTTGCTGGACAGGCCGGCGGCGTACAGCTCCCGGATCAGCCGGATCCGGTCGACCGCGGTTTCGGCATAGTGCCGCTGACCGCTGTCGCTGCGCTCGGGGACGAGCAGATTCTGCTCCTCGTAGTACCTCAGGGCCCGGGGAGTGACTCCGGTCTTCCGGGCGAGTTCTCCGATACGCATTCCCGTCTCCATGCCCGGCATGTCGTGCGTCACATCTACTTGCCTTTGACGTCAACGTCAGGTTTTAGCGTAGCGGATATGAACCTCTGCCGGGTGTTTCTGCCGGTACGTCCCCTGCAGGCCACGGCTCGAACGAAATGGAGCACCCGTGAGTGAGGACATCTCCGCGGTCCAGCGGGGGTCGGCGTGGAGGCACACGCCCGGCCCCCTCGATGCGACTCCTCTCTGAAAGGGACACACAGATGGCCATCAACCAGACCACAGGTCTCGTCAGCCCCCTGTCCACCCCGATCGTTTCGGTCAAGCCACTCGTGCTACCCGCGCCGTGGCGCGGCGAGGACCTGCACGTACGCGTCTCCGCACCGGTTACCGGAGCCAACCTGCCGATCGTGCTGTTCGCGCACGGATTCGGCTCGAACCTGGACGGCTACGCACCGCTGATCGACCACTGGGCCTCTCATGGCTTCGTGGTCGTCCAGGCCACCCACCTCGACTCCAAGCGCTTCAACGTGGCCGCGGACGACCCCCGCAAGCCCCATATGTGGCGCTACCGCGTGCAGGACATGAAGCGGATCCTCGACGAATTCGGCACCCTGGAGGCGTCCGTGCCCGGCCTGGCCGGCCGGGTCGATCACAGCCGCATCGTCGCGGCCGGACACTCCTTCGGCGGCCAGACCGCGGGCATCCTCGTGGGGCTGCGCGTCACGGACCCGGTGACCGGCACCACCGAGGACCTGTCCGACTCCCGGGTCATGGCCACCATCCAGCTGGCCACCGCCGGCGAAGGCGGCGACAACCTGACCCCTCTCGCCCTCGAGATCGCTCCCTGGCTGCGCGACCAGGATTTCGCCCACATCACCGCCCCCGGACTCGTCGTCGCCGGCGACAAGGACGAACTGCCGCTCTCCACCACGGGCCCGTCCTGGACAAGCGAGCCCTACACGCTCAGCCGGGGCAGCAAGAGCCTGCTGACGGTCTACGGCGGCCGGCATTCCCTCGGCGGCATCCCCGGCTACGACGCAGCAGAGACCACCGACGAGGACCCCGACCGCGTCGCCCTCGTCCAGCAGGTCACCCTCGCCTACCTGCGCCACGTCACCGGCACCAGCAACACCGACTGGGAGACGGCCCGCACCGTCCTCGCCGGTGATTCCCACGCTCTGGGGCGCCTGGAGTCCAAGTGACCCCGGCCGGCCCAAGGCGCGCGCCGATTGCCTGAAGGCGTGCGAAACCGCTCGCTCTCCCTCCCGAGACCGTTCCGGACGTCTCACCCGACCACCCAGCCTCAGTGACTTCAGCCGGACTCAGCCCCCACCCACCGGCAAGGCTCAACAAGACGGTCAGACGGCTTTTCTTGAGCGTACGATCCAGATACGTTACGGTGGAGCCATGGCAAGGACCCGGGAGTTCGACACCGAAGCGGCGGTGAGCCGCGCGATGGAGCTGTTCTGGACGCGCGGCTACGAGGCCACCTCCGTGCGCGACCTGACCGGGCACCTGGGGATCGGACAGGGATCCTTGTACGCCGCGTTCGGCGACAAGGACGGCCTCTACCGGGCCGCGCTGGAGCACTACCGCACCACCCTCGCGGCGGCCGCCCTGCGCAGCCTGGAGGAAGGGGCGGACGCCCGGTCGGCGATCCGCACGATGCTGGTCGAGCGGGTCCGGATCGCCGTGCGGGACGACGGCCGGGGCTGCCTGGCGGTCAACGCCGTCTGCGAGCGCCTGCCGGAGGACGCGGCGACCCGCCGCACCGTGCGCGACATGCAGGACGCCAGCCGGGACGCGCTCGCCGAAGTGCTCCGGACCGCGGCGGAGCGGGGCGAGATGCCGAGGCGGCACGACCCGGACACCCTCGCCGCCTTCCTCGTCACCTTCCTCAACGGACTGCTGGTCTCCGCGAAGATCACGCCGGACGCCCGCACCCTCGAATCCCTCGTGGAGGTCGCGCTGGCCACCCTCGACTGACTTTTTCATGCCCGGAATCTGTAACAGGCGATCCAGTAAATGCGCCGGTGCACGCCCGGACACAGGCTCCGGCGACCCCGCCCCGCTCGCACCCTGACCGAAGACTTCGGACGACCACGGACGGCACCGGACCGAGCCGCCTGACGACCCTCGTCGCCCCCGCGCCGGCCCACTGACGCCCTCATCGCCACGCACACCAAGGAAGTTGAAGAAGACCATGATGTTCGACCACGAGGGAACGCCCGTCCGCACAGGCCGAGCCGCCGTGAACGGAACGAGCCTGCACTACCGCACAGCCGGGTCCGGCCCCGCGGTGGTGCTTCTGCACGGCGTACCCAAGACCAGCTACCACTGGCGCCACCTCCTTCCCAGGCTGACGCCCCACTACACCGTCGTCGTGCCGGACCTCCGCGGTCTCGGCGACTCCGCCCGGCCGTCGGACGGCTACGACTCCGCGACCATGAGCGACGACATCGCCGAGCTGATGAACCACCTCGGACATCGGACATACGCCGTGGCGGGTGAGGACTGGGGAGCGGTGATCGGCTACCAGCTCGCCGCCCGCCACCGCGACCACGTCACCGCTCTGGTTTTCGCCGAGGCGCTGTTCCCCGGATTCGGCTTCGAGGACCACACGGCCCTCACCCCCGAGAACGTCTCCAGCGGCATGCACCTGTGGCACCTGGGTTTCTACTTCCAGCCCGACGTACCCGAGATGCTGATCGCCGGTCACGAGCGCGAGCTGATCACGTACATGATCAAGTACGAGCGCAGCCGGCCCGACAGCGCCACCCCCGACGCGGTCGAGGAATACGTGCGCTGCTACTCCATGCCCGGCGGCATCCGCGCGATGCTCTCCATCTACCGGGCCATGCTCGTCGACGCAGAACAGAACCGGCAGACCGCACAGAAGAAACTGGACATCCCGGTCCTGGCGCTGGGCGGATCCGCGTTCATCGGCGACCGCAACGAGTCCCAGATGCGGCTCATGGCCCACGACGTCACCGGGCATGTCTTCGACGCCGGCCACGACCTCGCAGAGGAAGTACCCGACGAGATGGCCGACGTCCTCCTGCCGTTCCTGGCCACGCACCAGTAACCGCCGTCGGCCGCCGAGACCGGCGATCTGAAGCGGCCCGGCACGGCGAGGGCCTCGTGCCTGAAACGAACGATCTGGTTCCGCACAGCCACGAGGCCCCCTCGGCCCACCAGCGCCCGGCGCGCTCTCCAAGCACTCCTCGGCGAAACGAAATTGAGCGCCATGCGCGACGGGACAGCTCGGCCTCGTCGCCCGAGGGCTCGGAGTCAGTGAGGCGACCACAGGCCGACCGGCCACCGTTTTCGCTCTCGCGTACGGGCTGCTGACGCCCATTCTTGTCGTGATGGGCACCCATCCGCTCACGCAAGGGCCCGAAAACGAAGGAGCGTCCAAGCCGACCGAAGCCGACCCGGACGCTCCCTGGCAGGTCAGAGGGCGTATTGCCTGCCTGCACGCGGTAGGCCCTGTGGGACTCGAACCCACAACCAATGGATTAAAAGTCCACTGCTCTGCCAATTGAGCTAAGGGCCCAGGGGGTACCACGCGGTGTTGCGTGATGTTGCCACACCGAGCATAGCCCGACGCGGCCGGGACTCCGATCGGGTATCGGGGTCACGGCCGCGTCGGAGAGCGGTGGGAGCACTGGGCTACGGGTCCACCGGCTCGGGGGCGTTCGCGCGGGCGGCCGCGCGGGCGCGGGTGCGGGCGTGGTCGGGGTTGAGGAACCAGTGGCGGGCCGAGGCCAGCCACCAGGTCGCCGCGAAGCCGAGGACGACCAGGACGGCGATCGGCGCGTAGTTGAAGGTCTCCCACGTGACCGGGAAGACCTGGGGCAGCATGAACAGGACCGTGATGACGCCGACCCACACCACCGCGACCACGCCGATGACCCGGGACCAGCGGCCCAGGTGCCACGGCCCGCGCTCGAAGGCGTCGCCCTTGCGGACCCGCAGCAGGGTCGGGATGACGTACGCGATGTAGAGGCCGATGACGGCGATCGACGTCACCGCCGCGTACGCCGTGACGTTGATCAGGTACGGCAGGCCGAGGGCCAGCGCGGACAGGGCCGCCAGCCAGACCGCCGCGACCGGCGTGCGGGTGCGCGGGTTCACGGTGTGCCAGACGTGGGAGAAGGGCAGCGCGCCGTCGCGGGAGAAGGCGTAGATCATGCGGCTGTTCGCCGTCACCGACGCCATCCCGCAGAACAGCTGCGCCCCTATGACGACCAGGAGCAGCAGCTTGCCCGCGGTGGCGCCGAGCGCGTCCAGGAGGATCTGGGCGGGCGGCGCGCCGGTCGGGGAGGTGAGGGCGCCCTCGTAGGACTGGATGGCGAAGGTGAAGCCGAGGAGGAGGACGAAGCCGGCGATCCACGACGTCCAGATGGAGCGGACGATGCCCTTCGGCCCGGCCGTGGACGCGTCGCGTGTCTCCTCCGTCATGTGGGCGGAGGCGTCGTAGCCGGTGAAGGTGTACTGGGCCATCAGCAGGCCGATCAGGACGACGTAGACGCCGCTGCCCCAGCCGGTGTTGTTGACGAACTCGCCGAAGACGAACGACGCCGACTGGTGCCGGTCGGGGGCGAAGGTCAGCGCGCCGACGATGATCGCGACGCCGAGGACGTGCCACCAGACGCTGACGCTGTTCAGCAGGCCGACGATGCGGACGCCGAAGGTGTTCAGCAGGCCGTGGAGGACGAGGATGGCCGCGAAGAGGAGGATCGTGCGGCCGGGTGTGACCTCGAAGTCGAACTGCAGGTTCAGGTACGCGCCCAGGAAGGACGCGGCGCCGAAGTCGATGCCGGCGGTCACCGCGACCTGGCCCAGCACGTTGAACCAGCCCGTGAACCACGCCCAGGCCGCCGCCGTACGGGGCGGCGCCAGGCGGTGCGCCCAGAAGTACAGGCCCGCCGAGGTCGGGTACGCCGAGCAGATCTCGGCCATCGCGAGGCCGACGAAGAGGGTCATCAGGCCGACGGCGACCCAGCCCCACGTGATGACCGCGGGGCCGCCCGTGTTCATGCCGAAGAGATACAGGGTCAGGCAGCCGGAGAGGACCGAGATGATGGTGAAGGAGACCGCGTAGTTGGAGAACGCCGACATGCGGCGGGCCAGAACCTGGGTGTAGCCGAGCTGGGCCAGCCGTTCCTCGTCCGACAGCCCACTCACTTTGGCGTCATCTGTCATGACCCCAGCAATTCCCTCGGGGCGGGCGTGACATGCGTCACCACGTGGCCGAAACGAGAGCGCCGCGGCCCCCACCCGTCAGGGCAGGGGCCGCGGCGCGTACGGAGGTTCAGGCGTCAGCCGTTGCGCTTCCAGCGGGGCTTGTCGTCACGGCGGCCGAAGGACGAACCGGACGAACCGCGGTGGTCGTCACGGCGGCCGTACGGGCGGTCGTGGCCGCCGGAACGGAAGCCGGGACGGTCGCCCTGGCGGTCGCGGTTGAACGGGCGGTCGCTGCCGCGGTGTCCGCCGCGCTCACCGCGGTCGTCGCGGCGGAAACCGCCACGGTCGTCACGACGCTCGAACGAACGGCCACCACGGTCGTCACGACGGTCGTCACGGCGGAAACCGCCACGGTCGTCACGACGCTCGAACGAACGGCCACCACGGTCATCGCGGCGGTCGTCACGGCGGAAACCGCCACGGTCGTCACGACGCTCGAACGAACGGCCACCACGGTCATCGCGGCGGTCGTCACGGCGGAAACCGCCACGGTCACCGCGGTCGTCACGACGCTCGACCGAACGGCCACCACGGTCATCGCGGCGGTCGTCACGGCGGAAACCGCCACGGTCACCGCGGTCGTCACGGCGCTCGAACGAACGGCCACCACGGTCGTCACGGCGGTCACCACGGTCGCCGCGGTCGGCGAAGCGGTCACGGCCGGCCGAGGCGCCGCGCTCCGGCCTCTCCGCCTTCTCGACGTCGCGTGCGCCGGGCTGCTCGGGCAGCGAGACCTCGGTCGCGGCCGCGGCCACCTCGGCCAGCACCGTCTCCGGGTCCTCGCCCCGCTCCCGCGCGACCCTGGCGACCAGGCGGTCCGCGTCCTCGCGCAGCTCGGTGGCGCGGCGCTGGGCCCGCTCCAGCTCCTTGGTGAGCTGGGCGACCTCGCGCTCGGCCTGCTGCGCGGCGTTGCCCGCCGACTCGGCCTGGACCTCGGTCATCGACCGGGCCCCGGTGATCTCGGCGACCTCCGGCTCGAAGGCCGCGCCGCCCTGGATGATGTGGCGCGTGGCGTCGACGCCCGCGTCCTCCATCAGCCGGAAGATCTGGCGGCGCTGGTGCGGCAGGGAGAGCGAGACCACGGTGCCGGTGCGGCCGGCGCGGGCGGTGCGGCCGGCGCGGTGCAGGTAGTCCTTGTGGTCGCCGGCCGGGTCCACGTTCAGGACCAGGTCGATGCCGTCGACGTGGATGCCGCGGGCGGCGACGTCCGTGGCGACCAGGACGTTGACGTAGCCGTCCTTGAAGTCGGCCAGCGTGCGGGTGCGCGCGCCCTGGGTCATGCCGCCGTGCAGCGCGTCCGCCTTGGCGCCCGCGTCGCGCAGCTGCTCGGCGACGCGGTCGGCGCCCAGCTGGGTGCGGACGAAGATGATGGTGCGGCCCTTGCGGGAGGCGATGGCCGCGGTGACCGGCGCCTTGTCCTTGGGCTTCACGACCAGGATGTGGTGCGACATGGTCGTCACGGCGCCCTGGGCGGCGTCGACCTCGTGGCTGACCGGGTTGTCCAGGTACCGGTCGACCAGGGTCTTGATCTCGTTCTCCATGGTCGCGGAGAACAGCATCCGCTGACCGCCCGCGGGCACCTGGTCGAGCAGCTCGGTGACCTCGGGCATGAAGCCCAGGTCGGACATCTGGTCGGCCTCGTCGAGAACGGCGATCTGCACGTTCTCCAGGGAGCAGGCGCCGCGGTTGATGATGTCGCGCAGACGGCCCGGGGTGGCGACCAGGATGTCGACGCCGCGCTCGAGGGCGTAGATCTGGTTGCCCATCGAGGTGCCGCCGCAGACGACCTTCATCTTCAGGCCGAGGACGTCGCCGTACGGCTGGAGCGCGTCGGCGACCTGCATGGCCAGCTCACGGGTCGGGGTGAGGATGACGGCGCGCGGCTTGTGCTTCTCGGTGCGGCCGCCGGCCAGCGTGGCCAGGGTCGGCAGACCGAAGGAGAGGGTCTTGCCGGAGCCGGTACGGCCCCGGCCGAGGATGTCCTTGCCCGCCAGCGCGTCCGGAATGGTCGCGGCCTGGATGGGGAAGGGGGTGGTCACGCCGTTCTGCGCGAGCTTGCGCACGACGCCCTCGGGCAGGCCCAGCTCGGCGAAGGTCACCTCGGGGGTCGCGGGGGCCTCTGCGGCCTCCGTCGCGCCCTCGACGCCTTCGGCGTTCTCGGGCATGACGGCGTGATCGGTACTGGTCATGGACATGCGAATGCGAAACCTTCCGGAGTCTCTCGTCGGCACGCGCCCGTCAACTCCGTGAATCGCGATTCGCAATACGACCGCCTCAATGCGGTCCACCACGGCAGGGGGAGAGAACGCGCCACACGGCGCGCTCTGCGGTGGCGCCGGGCAAATGGGATCAAACGATCTACCACCATACGCACCTCACACCCCCGAAGGCAAACCGGCCCGCAATGCCCAGGTCAGCGAGGCGATCGGGCTAGACCGGCGCACCGGCCTCGGGTGCCGGTTCCCGCTGTGCGAGCTGGGTCCCGGGCGGCTCGTGCGCCGACGAGGAGGGCTCCGCCACCGTCGGCTCCGGAGCAGGGGTCGTCGGCGGCTGCTCGGTCGGCGTGGGCTCCGGCTCCGCCGTCCGGGAGGGCTCCGCGGGCGGCGTCCAGGTGGGCCCCGGCCCGGCACCCCCGCCCTTCGGCGGCGGGGTCCCGGGTGCGCCTTCCTCCGGACGCTCGGGCGCGGACCCGGGACCCCGCCGCCGAAGGGCGGGGG
>NZ_QHJH01000104.1 GCF_003947455.1 Streptomyces sp. WAC 04229
CTACCCGACCGCTCCCCGCACGGGCATCCGGTTTCCTCGCGGGGCGCCCCCGTTTCCCTTCAGGGGCCCGGGGGGGGGAGCACCCGGGCCCCTGTACGGAAACCGGGACGCCCCGCGAGGAAACCGGATGCCCGTGCGGGGAGCGGTCGGGTAGCGTGCGGGCCATGTCGAGCCCCGAATCGGACAGGGTGGGGGCCTTCGGTCACGCCGTCGGTCCCCTGAACCACTAGTCCGCAGTTCACAGCCCCGTGGTAGCCCACCCCCGCAGTCGAACCGCCTTCGCGGTCCGACAGGTGGTCTTCCGACGGGTGCGTCTTCGGGTCGGGGGCCGGCCGCGGTGACGAGACGATTCCTCGTTCCTCTCCTCACCCCGGAGCCACTCGATGCCTCTCCCCCTGTACCTGCTCGCCGTGGCCGTCTTCGCCATGGGCACCTCGGAATTCATGCTGGCCGGCCTCCTGCCGGACATCGCCGCCGACCTCGACGTGAGCGTCGGCACCGCGTCCACCCTCACCTCGGCCTTCGCGGTCGGCATGGTCGTCGGGGCACCGCTCATGGCGGTCCTTGCCCGCAACCTGCCCGCACGGGCGACCCTGCTCGCCTGCGTCCTGGTCTTCCTGGCGTCCCACGTCGCGGGCGCCGTCACTGCGAGCTTCGCCGTTCTCTTCACGACGAGGGTCGCGGCGGCACTCGCGAACGCCGGATTCCTCGCCGTGGCCCTGACGACCGCCGCGGCACTGGTCCCGCCGGACCGCAAGGGCCGCGCGCTCGCCGTCCTGCTGTCGGGCACCACGGTGGCCACGATCGCCGGTGTCCCCGGTGGATCGCTGCTGGGCACGCTGCAAGACTGGCGGGCCACGTTCTGGGCGGTCGCCGCCCTGTGCCTGCCCGCGGCCGTCGGCATCCTCACCGGCGTCCCGCCCCGCCCCGGCGCCCGGGACTCCGCCGGCGGCCCGCCCCTCCGCCAGGAACTCGCCCAACTGAGGAACGCCCGGCTGCTGGTGGTCATGCTGCTCGGCGCGCTGGTGAACGCGGCGACCTTCGCGAGCCTCACCTTCCTCGCGCCGCTCGTGACCGACACCGCGGGGCTGGGCGAACTGTGGGTCACGGTGGCCCTGGTCCTCTTCGGAGCCGGCTCCCTCACCGGGGTCACCGTCGCCGGCCACCTGTCCGACCGGCGCCCCGGCGCGGTCGTCGCCGCCTGCGGCCCGCCGCTGCTCCTCGGCTGGCCTGCCATGGCGGTCCTGGCGAACCGGCCCACCGCCCTGCTCCTGCTGGTCTTCACGCAGGGCGCCCTGTCCTTCGCGGTGGGCAGCACGCTGATCACGCGGGTCCTCTACGCGGCCTCAGGTGCCCCCACCATGGCCGGCTCGTACGCGACTTCGGCCCTCAACACGGGCGCCGCCGCGGGGCCCGTCATCGCCGCGACGACCCTCCACACCCCGGCCGGAGCGGCCGGGCCGCTGTGGGTGAGCGGAGGGCTGGTGGCGTTGGCGTTGACGGCGGGGGTGTCGCTGGGGAAACCGGTCGGCCGCATCACGTCGTGAACGCCTCGTGCACGCCTGCCCGGCATCGCTCACGCGGCCGGCGAACGTCGCAGGACCTGTTTTAGCGTCAAGTCGTCGCGTCACAAAGCGAGTTGGTGAACAAGGATCCCTTGTTCACCCACGTATGGAAACGTTGTCGGCGTGTCCGGTTCGCCGGCCGACCAGCGAATGGGGACTCTCCATCAATTCGTTATCAAGATCGCTACAACCGTTTCCGGCCGTGACACACATCACCGCGGACACTCGAGGATTACCCGAATTCCGACCGTTTTCTGCATTGGACGAGTCCCCCGGGCCCAGGCTTCGATAGAGCGCTTGGACCGCAGGGGGGCGGCGCGATTTCCCCTCGTCACGTGAAGGGAGTCGTGATGTCACCATCACCACGAATATTCAGCAGACGCCAGTCACTGGCCATTTTCGGCGGTATCGCGGCAGGCACCGCCGTGCCCCTGGGGATGTTCGGGTCCCGGCCCGCGTACGCGGCGGACACGGCGGGGGACGACGGCGTCGCACCGCTGCCCGATACCGACCGCGGCAAGGTAGTTCAGGCCTACCGGACCGGCAGCCGTGCGGTACGCACGGCCGCGGCGGCGGCGCTCGTGGGCAGCGCGGAGGACGTGGCCACGTTCCTCGGTGAGAGGCTGCCGGCGGCCACGGCCGAGGACAACCGGTTCACGCTCACCACGGCCCTGGTCAGCGCGGGCAAGGCGACGCGTGCCGGGATCGGGCAGGCGCTGACCGGCGGGGACGCCGCGGTCGCCGCCTACCTCCGGGGCGGCTTCGAGTCGGCGGTGCACGAGGACCTCGAAGTGGCCGTGACCACGGTCAACGCACATGGCGGCAAGGCCGTGAAGCGTGAGTCCGCCAAGGCACTGGCGACCGGTACGGACTTCGCGCTGCGGGACTTCCTCAGCACCGGGCAGTACGACGCACACGACGAGGACCAGCGCGTCCAGGTGACCTCCATCCTCGTGACGGCCTCGCCGCAGGTGCGGGAGTACGCGGAGCGGGCGCTCGACGACGGGTCGCCGCGGGCGATCCAGTGGTTCCTGACGACGGGGCAGTACATCGCCCGGGCGCGGGACGAGGAGTCGGCGGAGATCCAGCAGCTCGTCAAGATCGTGGAGTCCGAGGGGCGGCGCGCCGAGCGCAAGACCGACGAGGCGGTCGAGCTGTCCGAGCAGGCGGTCCAGGCCGCCGAGAAGGCCAAGGCGGCCGCGCTGGAGGCGAAGGCCGAGGCGCAGGCCGCCGAGCAGGACGTGCAGCGCTCGGCCAAGGCCGCCAACAAGGCGGCGCGAGCCGCCCAGGGTGCCGCGGCCGCCGCCTCGACCGCGGTGTCCGCCTCGCGTACCGCGCAGGCCGCGGCCCGTCGTTCCGTGGCCGCCGCGAACGCCGCCGCGGCAGCCGCCGCCGCCGCGGGGCGCGCCGCGTCGCGCGCCTACCGCGCCGCGATCAGCGCCTCCAAGAACGCGAACATGGCGGAGTCCGCCAACCAGGCGGCGAAGGCCGCGCGGATCATGGTCGACTGGGTGCGCACCGTGGCCGCGAAGGCCAAGCTCGCGGCCTTCGCCTCCGACGCGGCCGAGGCCGCGGGCAACGCCGCCGCCGGTGCCGCGGTCAACTCCGCCGCCGCGGCGCGCGCTTCGGCCGACGCCGCCGTGTCCGCCGGTGCCGCGCGGTCGGAGGCCGCCGAAGCGCAGCGCCAGGCCGCCATCGCGGAGGCCGCCGCCGGCCGTGCCACGGCGGCCGCGAGCCGGGCCTCGGCCCTGTCCCGCAGGTCGGCCGCCGCCGCGCGGTCCGCGTCCGCCGCCGCCGACAGCGCGGCCGACCACGCGGAGAAGGCGGCCGACGCCGCCGAGGAAGCGGCCCGGCACGCCGGCCAGGCCGTGGACTACGCCAACCGCTCCACCGCCGCCGCGAACGCCGCCGTCGAAGCGGCGAACAAGGCGTACGACGCCGTCACCGAGGCGCGGGAGGTCGAGAAGGAGGCCCGTGAGGCCGAGATCGACCGGCTGAACGAGGAGACCGCGGAAGCGATCGAGGTCGCCAAGCAGCAGCGGAGCCAGGAGACCGACCGTCTGGAGCGCGCCAACCGGGAGCGCACACAGGAAGCGCGGCTCTCCGAGGAACTGCTCGCGCTGATCACCGCGATGGAGGCGGCGCTCGGGGACGGCCGGACGGGGGAGGCCGTGGACAAGGGACGGCAGGCCGCCGTCCGTCTGCTCGACCGGTCCGGTACGTGGACCCGCGAGGCCGCCGAGTTCGCGCTCGCCGGCTCGGACGAGGACGTCCTGCGCTGGATCGAGGCCGACCGGGTCATCGCGCTCCAGCAGGACAACGCGGAGAACGCCGCGGCCACCGCCGCGATCTCCACGCAGAACGTGGCCGAGGCCGCCGCGGCGGCGCTGCAGACCCAGGACGCCGCCACCATCAGGACCTTCCTGGAGAAGGGCGCGGTCGAGGCGGCCAGGGACGACAACGAGGTCGAGATCACCACGCTCCTCGCGGACTCCTCCACCGGTACCGCCGTACGGCGTGCCGCCGAGGCCGCCCTGGAGGACGGCTCCGCCGAGGCGCTGCACACCTTCCTGCACGTGGAGCGCGCCGCGGCCGTCCACGAGGACGACAGGGTGGCGGCCACCACGCTCCTGGCGAGCGGCGGCCCGTACGTACAGGCCGCGGCGAAGGTCGCCCTCGAAGGCGACACGCACATGCTGCGCCAGTTCATCGGTACCACGCAGCACGAGTTCGCGCGCATCGACCACGATCACGCCACGCACATCAGCGCGATCCGTGCGGCGATCGCACGGGCCGCCAAGGTCGCGCAGGACGCGCTCGAGGACGCGGCACGCGCCTCCGAGGCAGCGGCCATCGCCCGGCAGGCCGCCAAGGAGGCCACCGAGTGGGCCGACAAGGCGAAGGGCTGGGCGGCCGACGCCAAGGCATCCGCGGAGGAGGCCCGCAAGAACGCGGAGGACGCCGAGGCCTCCGCGGCCGCCGCCGCCCAGTCCGCGCAGACCGCGGCGAACGCGGCCGCCGCGGCCCGCAAGGCGAGCAGCGTGGCGCGGGACGCGGCCAACCGGGCCGTGCGCTCCGCCTCGGTCGCCGCGGCATACGCCGCTGACGCACAGGCCTCCGCGACGAAGGCCCGGCAGGCGGAGATCGCGGCGGGCAAGTCCTTCGCCGAGGCGGCCGCCGCCGCCACCGAGGCGCGGATCCTGGTCATCCAGGCCGCGATCCGGCAGGCGATCCAGAACGCGCTCGACAACGCGAAGGTGCCGATCGACGGCGAGACCGGGCTTCCCGACGGCGCCGAGAGCTGTCTGACGCCGTTCGGCGACCCGATCGAGCACAGCAACAGCACCAACCCGTGGGAGCTGGGGTGGAGCTGGCTCACCGGCAGCGGCCCCAGGTCGCAGTGTTTTGGCCCGAACGACGAGTTCACCGGCATCTACCGCGAGCACGCACACACCAAGGGGGTGCTCGAGTACTTCCTCAGGGAGTGGCAGCGGACCGGGAAGTTCGAGATGGGCCACACCTACATGTACGACTACAAGCTCAGCGGCTTCGACGGCGCCGGCAAATACCTCACGGACTACGGCACGCTCACCACGGCCGGGCTCACCGGCAACCTCGCGTACACGTTCCTGGGCTCGCACCAGGTCCGTATGACCCCCATCCGGGAGAACGCGGACGGATCGGTCACCTGGCGCTACACCGCGTACAACGAATCGGACATCGAGTCGGCGACGCACCCACCGGTCATCGGGTACACGGACTGGTGGAGCGACACCGTGGGCGCGTTCGTCGACAAGGTCGTCGGTGACGAGGGGCCGATGTCGCCCAAGACCCAGGTGATCGAGTTCGACGTCACGCTGGGCCCATGACACGCAAGAGGGCAAGTGGAAGGTGGCTCCTCGCCCTTGTCGCCGCTTCCGCGGTGCTCGTCTCCGGATGCTCGGGGGCGGTCGACCCGGAGAAGCTGCCCGGTGTGTACCGCAGCGACGAGGGCGGGCAGATCGACCTCTCGGCGGAGGGCACGTTCTCGGCCACCGGTGTGACGACGAGCGAGGGCGCGGATCCGGTCGATTTCAGCGGCAGCTGGGATTACGAGGATCCGCAGTCTTCGGGTGCTTTCGTGTACCTGGGGGTCGAGGACGGCGGGCTCGGCACGACCGGCGGAATTCAGCTCTACGTGGACGATCAGGACACGCTGTATTTCCAGTCCGATCCGGACGGGCCGGTCACGCAGGAGTTCAACAAGGCGAACTGAGTGGCCTGACAGGACAGGGCGGTAAGGACGCGGAATCTTTTTTCGCACCCTTACCCCCTGTACAGGTACGCCTCTCGTCGGGCCGCATCGCACGCCTCCACGAAGTCGTCATGACGATCACTACAACCCTTAGGAATGGGACGGGCTCACCGAGCGCCCGCTTCGATAAGGGACCGCAACCCCAAGAAAGTCGAGTTTCAAGGACTGTGATGAAGACACGCAGCGCATTCGTGCGCGTTCTGGGTGCCGCGGCCGCCGCCGGCGCCGTGGCATGGGCCGTGCTCGCCCAGGGCGGCGCGGGTGCCACCGCCGGGCCCTCCACCGAGACTGTCGCCGAGGCCGCGCCCGGCTACGCCGTCGAGGACTACAACTACCCGAACGCCGACAAAATCCTGGCCGAGCAGAACATCGTCCTGAAGCGCGGTGACGGCCACATCGTGCTCGCCGACTGCGCCGGCGGGGGCAACCTCCTGCAGTTCCTCGCGCGCGACCACGCGGACGTCTGCTTCAAGGTCACCGCCGACGAGGGCTTCCTGACCCTCGAACTGCCCTCGGTGCACGGGGTGAAGACGGATGACTCCGCCAACACCCACCTGGAGATGACCGCCGAGGACGACCAGGTCGAGTACGACATCCCCGCGGACACGTGGAAGGGCGTCGGCGAGTCCGTCGACGGCCGCGAGCACGTCCTGGTCGAGATCCGTGTCACCAACTAGTCGGCTTCACCCTGTGATTGAGGAATCCACTCGTATGTCTTCCATCAGACGTCCCCGGCTGGCCGCGCTCGGCGCGGTCCTGGCCGCCGGGTCGCTCGCGCTGAGCACGGCACCCGCCGTCGCCATCACCGGTGGCACGCCGGTCGCCGGCTCGGACACCACCCACGCCTACACCGCACAGATCACCATCGGTGCCCACGACCGCGGCTGCTCCGCCGTCCTCGTCGACGCCGAATGGCTGCTCACCGCGGCCAGCTGCTTCGCCGAGAACCCGGCCGCCTCGCTCGCCGTCCCGGCCGGCGCCCCCGCCAAGCCGACCACCGCCGTCATCGGCCTCTCCGGCACGCAGGGTGCCGAGCGCCGCGTCGTCGAGATCGTGCCGCGCACGGACCGCGACGTGGTCCTGGCCCGCCTCAGCCGGCCCGTCACCAACGTCACCCCGGCCCAGCTCGCCACCGCCGCGCCCGCGGCCGGTGCGGAGCTGACCTTCGCCGGATACGGACGCACGAAGACCGTTTGGGCCCCGCTGGAACTGCACACCGGGACCTACACCCTCGACTCCACCGCGGCCACCTCCGCGGGCGTCACCGGCCAGAACGGCGCGGCCGCCTGCATGGGGGACACCGGCGGTCCGGTCGTCTCCGGCGGCAAGCTCGTCGGCCTCAACAGCCAGTCCTTCCAGGGCGGCTGCCTCGGCACCGACGAGACCCAGACCTCCACCGCGGGCGTCATCGCGCGCGTCGACGACCTCGCCTCCTGGATCAAGGCGAAGGCCGGTGGCACCCGCATCGTCGACTTCAACGGCGACGCCATCGAGGACATCGCCGTCGGCGACCCGATGGCCACCGTCGGCGCGGAGACCACCGCGGGTCTCGTCCGTGTCGTCCACGGTGGCGGCAAGGGCAACGCCGAGATCACCCAGGACCTCGACTGGGTGCCCGGCGGCGCCGAGGCCGGGGACCACTTCGGCAACCACCTCGCGACCGTCGACTACAACGAGGACGGCTACACCGACCTAGTCGTCTCCGCATCCGAGGAGAACGTCGGCAACGGGGTCGACGCCGGCTTCGTCGACATCCTCTTCGGGGGCAAGAACGGCCTCGGCAGCGGCCCGGCCGCCCGCCACTTCGAACAGGGCTCCGGCAACGGCTCCATCGGCGCCTCCACGCCCGAGACCGGCGACCGGATGGGTGCCGCCCTCGATGCGGGAACCACCGCCGAAGGCAAGCCGTGGATCCTGATCGGCGCGCCGGGCGAGGCGCTCGGTTCGCTCGCCAAGGCGGGCGCTGCCTTCTACGTGCACGGCGACACCAACGTCAGCATCAACCAGGACACCGCGGACGTCCCCGGCGCGGCCGAGGCCAACGACGCCTTCGGCACGTCCGTCACCGGCGATGCCAACTTCATCGCCATCGGTGCTCCCGGTGACGCCATCGGCGGCGACGCGAACGCCGGCAACCTGGCCGTGCTCAGCCACAGGCTGAACGCCGACGGACGGCCCTCGGTGGTCGCGGGCATGGACCAGGACAACGAGAAGATCAACGCCGGCGCCGAGGCCGGTGACAAGTTCGGTCAGGCCCTCTCGATGGTCGCCTACCGCCCGTCCGGCGCGGCCACGGCCACCGACTCGATCCTCGCCATCGGCGCGCCCGGCGAGGCCCTGGCCGCCGAGACCGGCGCCGCGCAGCAGGCCGGTGCGGGCAACGTCATCCTCGTGCACCTCAAGGCCGACGGGGCCTGGGACTACCTGCACGCGCTCAACCAGGGCTCCGCGACCGACGACCGCTCCGGCACGATCGAGGCGGGCGACTACACGGGCTCGTCCCTCAGCGCGGTCAACACCGCTCCCCGGGAGGTCGGTTCGGCCGCAACCCTGAAGATCGCCGTGGGCACCCCCGGTGAGGATCTCGCGGGCGTCACCGACGCCGGCGCCATCCACACCTTCTCGCTGATGGGTTCGGCAGGCGCCAACGACCTGTGGATCGAGGCCGGCGACGGCGACGGCATCCCCGGATCCCCGGGTGCGGGCAACAAGCTGGGCACGAGCATCCACTTCACGCCGCGGAACCTCTACGCCGGCATGCCCTACGGGCCCGCCGCCACCGGAGCCCTGCACGTCCTGCCGTTCCCGAACGCCGTGCCGGGCGGTACGAGCATGCCCGCGACGACGTACCAGCCGGGCAAGGGCGGACTCCCGGCCAACGGCGACTACTTCGGTTACTCGGCGCGGTAAAGGCTGCGGCCGTATGACATGAGTCCCCCTGAGAACCGCGACATGGCGTTGTCGGTCGTTCGAGGGCGGGCTCTTCCAGGCCCCGCCGGGCTTCGGCCCGGCGGGGCCCGGTGCTGCGCAGCGGCCGGTGCGGGCGCGGGGCCGGGGGTGTGGCACGGTCCAGCGGCCCGCCGGTCAGCCGGCATGCGCCGCGAACGCCGCGTAGGCCCGGTCGTCGAAGAGGACGAACCTGACCTCCTCAACGGCCGTTTCGGCTCCCCGTACGGTCTCCCAGGCGATGCGGGCCGCGTCGTCGAGCGGCCAGCCGTACGCACCGGCGGAGATCGCCGGGAAGGCGACCGTCCGCGCCCCGATCTCGTCGGCGACGCGCAAGGACTCGGTGTAGCAGGAGGCCAGCAGCGACGGATCGCTGCCCGAGGCCCGGTACACCGGGCCGACCGTGTGGATGACCCAGCGCGCGTCCAGGTCGCCGGCGGTGGTGGCGACCGCGCGGCCGGTGGGGAGGCCCTTGCCGAGGTGACCGGCGCGGAGGCTGCGGCACTCCGCGAGGATCGCGGGGCCGCCGCGCCGGTGGATGGCGCCGTCGACGCCGCCTCCGCCGAGCAGGGAGGAGTTGGCCGCGTTGACGATGGCGTCGGCGCTTTGGCGGGTGATGTCGCCCTGGACGAGTGTGATGGTGGTCATGGGCCCCTCCCGGCCGTCGGCGGTTCCTGCGTGGTCGGGTGTGGCGCGGTCCGCGCCAACCGGCCGCGTCCGTGGTCAGGTCTGGCGCAGCCTGCGCCACACCGCCTTGGCCGCGTTGTGCCCCGACATGCCGTGCACACCCGGGCCGGGCGGGGTGGCCGACGAGCAGATGAAGACGGCGGGGTGCGGGGTGGTGTACGGGAACAGGGAGGGCTTGGGGCGGAGCAGGAGCTGGAGGCCGGAGACCGCACCGGAGGCGATGTCGCCGCCTACGTAGTTGGCGTTGCGGGCGGCCAGTTCGGGTGGGCCGGCGGTGGCGCGGGCGAGGACGCGGTCGCGGAAGCCGGGGGCGAAGCGCTCCAGTTGGCGTTCTATCGCGTCGGTCAGGTCGCCGGTCCAGCCGTTGGGGACGTGGCCGTACGCCCAGAAGACGTGCTTGCCGGCCGGGGCGCGGGTGGGGTCGGCGACGCTGGGCTGCACGGTGATGAGGAACGGCGCGTCGGGCGCGCGGCCCGCGCGGGAGGCCGCGTTCAGCGCGGCGCCGATCTCCGCGCTGTCGGCGCCGATCTGCACGGTGCCCGCGCGGCGCGGTGCCTCGGCGGTCCACGGCACGGGCCCGTCCAGCGCGTAGTCGATCTTGAAGACGCCGGGACCGTACCGGTAGCCGGCGTAGTGGTTGCCGAGGCCGGCGATGCGGGCGAGGGCGGTGGGCGAGGTGTCGAAGACGTAGGCGCGGGCGGGCGGCAGGTCGTCGAGGCGCTTGACCGCGTAGTCGGTGTGGACGGTGCCGCCGAGGTCCTCGAGGTGGCCTGCCAGGGCGTCGGAGATGGCCTGGGAGCCGCCGCGGGCCACGGGCCAGCCGCGGGCGTGCGCGGCGAGGGCGAAGACCAGGCCGATGGCGCCGGTGGCGAAGCCGCCGAGCGGGGCCATCACGTGCGCGACGAGGCCCGCGAAGAGGGTCTTGGCCTGCTCGTCGCGGAAGCGGCGCATCAGCCACGTCGACGGCGGCAGCCCGACCAGGCCGAACCGGGCGAGGGTGACCGGGTCGCGGGGCAGCGCGGTCAGCGGCAGGGACATGAAGTCCCGGGCCAGGGTGTCCCACCGGGGCAGGAAGCGCTCGACCAGCCTGCGGTACGTGCCCGCGTCGCGCGCCCCGAAGGAGGCGGCGGTCTCGCCGACCGACCGGGACAGCACGGCGGCGGAGCCGTCGAGGAAGGGGTGCGCCATGGGCAGCGCGGGGTGCAGCCACTCCAGTCCGTACCGCTCCAGGGGCAGGTCGCGGAAGGCCGGTGAATTGATGCCGAGCGGGTGCGCGGCGGAGCACGGGTCGTGCCGGAAGCCCGGCAGCGTCAGCTCCTCGGTGCGCGCCCCGCCGCCCACCGCGCCCTGGGCTTCGAAGACGGCGACCGAGAAACCCCGGCGGGCCAGCTCCACGGCAGCGGTCAGCCCGTTCGGCCCCGCACCCACTACGACCGCATCGAGCATCGACGGCACCTTCGGACCCCTTCGTCAGCCGATGGCAACTCCGGATCAGGATATGCCCGGGGTCCGACGGTCGGCGGTCGCGGGTGGGACGAGGGGCGAGGGGCGAGCGTGGGCCCCTGGTGCCGGGGGGCCGGGGCCCCGGCGCCCCGGCACCGAGATCAGGCTTCGCCGGACAGCAGCCCCACCACCCGGCGGGCCGTGGCCGCGTCGCGGGCCGCGGTGAACGGCAGGTCATTGCCACCGGTGATGCGGAAGGGTACGCCCGTACGGGTCAGGTGGACGCCGCCCGCCTCCTCGACCAGGAGCAGTCCGGCCGCGTGGTCCCAGGCGGCCTCCCACGAGAAGGCGGTGGCGTCGGACTCGCCGCGGGCGACGGCGAGGTACTCCAGTCCGGCCGAGCCGCAGGCCCGCGGGGCGACGCCCGGTGTGCGCAGGCCGAGCAGGTCGTGCTTCTGCTCGTCCGTCGTGTAGTCCGGGTGGGAGGTGGCGACGCGCAGGTCTCGGCCGGGCTCGGGCACGCCCGCGTACAGCCGCTCACCGTCCAGGTACGCGCCCCGGCCCCGTACGGCGGTGGCGAGCCGGTCGTCGGCCGCGGCGTAGGTCCAGGAGGCGTGCACGACTCCGTGCCGGGCGAGCGCGACCAGGGTGCAGAAGCCCCGCTCGCCGCGGACGAACTGCCGGGTTCCGTCGACCGGGTCGACGATCCACACCGGTGCGTCGCCCCGTATCGCCTCGTAGGAGGCGGGGTTGGCGTGGACCGCCTCCTCGCCGACGACGACCGAGCCGGGCAGCAGGTCGGCGAGGGCGTCGGTGAGGTACAGCTCGGCCTTGCGGTCGGCGTCCGTCACCAGGTCGTGCGGGCCGGCCTTCTGGTCGACGTCGTCCGCCGCGAGCCGCCGCCAGCGCGGCATGATCTCCTGGGCGGCCGCCTTGCGGACCGCCTCCTCCACGTCGTCGGCGTGCCGGGCGAGAAACTCGTCGATGGTTTCGTTGTTCTCGATCATGGCTCCATGAGAGCACGCCCCACTGACAATCCCCGCCCGGGTGGTGTACTCCGGGTGGAATCGGCACGAACACGAGGTGCGGGGGTCACCGGCCGACCGCGTACCCCTGCATGCCGCGCGGGTTCGCCGCCGCCGACAGCACGCCCGTCTCCGGGTCCCGCGCGACGGCGCACAGCCGCCCCTCCGACCAGGCGTCGCCGACCGTCATGTCGTGCCCGCGGTGCCGCAGCTCCGCCACCACCTCGGCCGGCATCCGGGACTCGACGGTGACGCTGCCGGCCCGCATGCCGCGTGGGAAGAAGGAACCGGGGAAGCCGTCGTTGTGCCAGTTCGGGGCGTCGACGGCGCCCTGCAGGTCGAGGCCGCCGCGGATCCGCGCGCGCAGGGCGACCGCCAGGAAGAAGTGCAGCTGCCACTGGTCCTGCTGGTCGCCGCCGGGGGTGCCGAAGGCCATGACGGGGACGCCGTCGCGCAGGGCGATGGACGGCGTGAGCGTGGTGCGGGGGCGGCGGCCGGGGGTGAGCGAGTTGGGCAGGCCCTCCTCCAGCCAGGTCATCTGCAGCCGGGTGCCGAGCGGGAAGCCCAGTTCGGGCACGACGGGGTTGGACTGGAGCCAGCCGCCGCTGGGCGTGGCCGAGACCATGTTGCCCCAGCGGTCCACGATGTCGAGGTGGCAGGTGTCGCCCCGGGTGCCTCCGTCGGCGGCGACGTCGGGTTCGCCCGGCACCGGGGAGGCCGGGCTCTTGGCGACCGTCGGCTCGCCGACCCCCAGGGCGTCGAAGCCCTCGGCCTCGTCGGCCGCCAGCAGCGCGTGGGCGCTGAGCCGTGGGGTGCGGCCGCCCGGACCGCCGGGCCGCAGTTCGAAGGACGCCTTGTCGCCGACGAGGCCGCGCCGCTCGGCGTTGTACCCGGCCGAGAGCAGGTCGCCGAGCGGCACCCGCTCCGCGCCGTCGGCGTCGCCGTACCAGGCCTCCCGGTCCGCCATGGCCAGTTTGCAGCCCTCGATCAGCAGGTGGACGTAGTCGGCGGAGCCGTACGCGGGCAGTTCGGGCGGGAGCAGTGCCAGCTGCTGGAGGAGGACGGGACCCTGGCTCCACGGGCCGGCCTTGCACAGGGTCCAGCCGTTCCAGTCGTAGGTGGCGGGGGCCTCGTAGTGCGCGGACCAGCCGGCGAGGTCGGCGGCGGTCAGCGTGCCGGTGTGGCGTTCGCCGCTGGTGTCCGTGGTGGGCCGGCCGGCCTGTCGTACGAGGGCCTCGGCGATGAACCCGGAGCGCCAGACCTCCCGCGCGGCGTCGATCTCCGCCTCCCGGTCCCCCGCGCCGGCCGCTTCGGCGAGCAGCCGCTTCCAGGTGGCGGCCAGGGCGGGGTTGCGGAACAGCTCGCCGGGGCGGGGCGGGCGGCCGTCCGGCAGGTAGACCTCGGCCGAGGTCGTCCACTCCGTCTCGAACAGGTTCCGTACGGTCTCGACGGTCTCCGCGACGCGCTCCACGGGGGCGTGCCCGTGCTCGGCGTAGCCGATGGCGTACTTCAGCACGTCGGCCAGCGGTTTGGTGCCGTGGTCGCGCAGCAGGAGCAGCCAGGCGTCGAAGGCTCCGGGCACGGCGGCGGCCAGGGGGCCGGTGCCGGGTACGAGGTCCAGACCGAGCCCCTTGTAGTGCGCGACCGTCGCCCCGGCTGGCGCGACGCCCTGCCCGCACAGCACCCGCACCTCGCCGCCCGCGGGCGCGAGCAGGATCGGCACCTCCCCGGCGGGCCCGTTGAGATGCGGCTCGACGACGTGCAGCACGAAGGCACCGGCCACGGCGGCGTCGTAGGCGTTGCCCCCGTCCTCGAGGACGGCCATGGCCGACTGCGAGGCCAGCCAGTGGGTGGAGGACACCATGCCGAAGGTGCCCTGGAGGGTGGGTCGGGTGGTGAACACGGGGCCTCTCTCACATCGTTGTCCGCGTGACGCTCTCCTCGTCCCGCTCCGCCGGCAGGCTATCGATCGTTCTCCGGCGACGGCGAGGCGGAGTCCCCTGGGAAGACCGGAAGTGAACCGGGTTGACCTTGACGCCGGGTCAACCCTCCATCCTTCCCGCAGGAGCTTGCTCGCGGTCGCCTGGAACGGCTTCACGCAGACGGCTCCACGGAGGACGAAGGAGGCAGATGACCATGACGGCCCCATCGATGGCCGGTCCGGCGATCCGTGTGCGAGGGCTGGAGAAGTCGTACGGGAAGCTCGACGTGTTGCGCGGCGTCGACTTCGACGTGGCGCGGGGCAGCATCTTCGCCCTGCTCGGCTCCAACGGGGCGGGCAAGACCACGACCGTGCGCATCCTCGCCACGCTTTTGAAGGCCGACGCGGGGACGGCGAGCGTCAACGGGTTCGACGTCGCCACACAGCCGGCCCGGACGCGGGAGTCCCTCAGTCTCACCGGTCAGTTCGCGGCCGTCGACGGGATCCTCAGCGGCCGGGAGAACCTCGTCCTCGTCGCCAGGCTGCGCCACCTCGAGGATCCGGGCGCGGTCGCGGACGAGCTGCTGAGGCGCTTCTCGCTGACCGAGGCGGGGGCGCGGCGGGTGTCGACGTACTCGGGTGGGATGCGCCGCCGCCTGGACATCGCGATGAGTCTCGTCGGGAACTCGCCGGTGATCTTCCTGGACGAGCCGACGGCCGGACTGGACCCCGAGGCGCGCATCGAGGTGTGGGACGCGGTCAGGGAACTCGCCCGCAACGGAACGACGGTGCTGCTGACCACGCAGTATCTGGAGGAGGCCGAACAGCTGGCCGACCGGATCGCGATCCTGCGCCAGGGCCGGATCATCGTGAACGGCACCCTCGCCGAGCTCAAGCGGCTCTTCCCGCCCGCGCAGGTCGAGTACGTCGAGAAGCAGCCGACCCTCGAGGAGATCTTCCTCGCGGTCGTCGGCGGAGAGACGAGCCGCGCCGCCGGCACGACACCCGAGGGGCACCGATGACCGCGCACTTCCTGAGTGACACCGCCGCGCTCACGGGGCGGACCCTGCGGCACGTCACACGCAGCCTGGACACCATCATCACGACCGTCGTCACGCCGGTCGCGATGATGCTGATGTTCGTCTACGTGTTCGGCGGCGCCATTGAGACCGGGTCGGTCCCGTACGTGAACTACATGCTGCCCGGCATCCTGCTCATGACCGTCGCGTCGGGCGTCTCGTACACCGCGTACCGGTTGTTCACCGACGTGCAGAGCGGGATCTTCGAGCGGTTCCAGTCGATGCCGATCGCGCGGTCGGGGGTGCTGTGGGCGCATGTCGTCACCTCGCTGGTGGCCAACCTGGTCGCGCTCGTGCTCGTCGTGGGCGTCGCCGTGCTCATGGGCTTCCGCTCAGCGGCGGGAGTGTCCGCATGGCTCGCGGTCGCCGGCATCCTGCTCCTGTTCACCCTGGCGCTGACCTGGCTGGCCGTGATCCCCGGGCTCTCCGCGTCGTCGGTCGAGGGAGCGGGCGCGTTCGCCTATCCGCTCATCTTCCTGCCGTTCGTCAGCTCGGCGTTCGTGCCGACCGGCACGATGCCCGGCCCGGTGCGCTGGTTCGCCGAGCACCAGCCGGCGACGTCGATCGTCGACACGGTCCGTGCCCTGTTCGCCGGGCAGCCGGTCGGCGACGACATCTGGATCACGCTCGCGTGGTGTGCGGGCATCCTCGTCGTGGCGTACGTCTTCGCGGTGCTCGCCTACCGCCGGAAGATCGCCTGAGGCAGGCTGAGACCCATGCTCACCATCAGCCAGCTGGCCGCGTACGCCGGGGTGACGGTCCGGGCGGTACGCCATTACCACAAGATCGGGCTGCTGCCCGAGCCCGAGCGCGACCGGTCCGGGTACCGCACCTACGACGCCGCCGCGGTCGTGCGACTGATCCGGATCCGCACCCTGGCCGACGCGGGCGTGCCGCTGGCCAGGGTGCAGGAACTCCTCGACGCCGGTCCCGAGGAGTTCGCCCGTGGCGTGCGGGAGATCGACAAGGATCTGCGTGCCGAGATCCGGCGGCTGCGGGGCACCCGCGGCCGGCTCGCCCGGCTCGCCGCCGGGGAGCAGCCGGCGCTGCCGCAGTGCGTCGTGGGGTACCTCGACCGGCTGCGCGGTCTCGGCGTCGGTGAGCGGTACATCGAGCTGGAACGGGACGCCTGGATCATGATCGCCGCGCAGGTGCCGCACCTGATCGACTCCGTGATCGCCAAGAAGCACGAGGAGCTGGACGACCCCGACATGGTGAGGCTCTACTCCTTCTTCACCGGGGAGCCCGACTGGCGGGCCGACGATCCACGGATCGTCGAGATCGCGGACATCCTGGAGCGACTGATGATTCGCGCCGTGGAGGCCGGCGAGGTGGGCGAGGACGGCCTCGACGACCAGTTCGTCGCCCTGATGGACTCGGCCATGGTGGCGTCCGCGCCGGGTGCCGAACTGGTGCTGGCGATCCTGCAGGAGCGTGGCTGGAAGGGCTGGACCCGCATCGAGCGCGTGCCCGCTGAGCGGCTCGGCAGCTCACCCGAAGTCGCGGATGGTCACAATTTCCTCACATGAACACCATCTTAAATTCACTCTGGATAGGCTCCGGGGGCTCCATCCGCACCACTGAGGGGGGATTCCTCATGCGCACCCGCCGCATCCTGACCGCTGCCGCCGCCACCACGGCCGTCACCGCGTTGGGCCTGGCCGCAGCCGTCCCGGCGCAGGCCGCCGAGTACTCCTCGGCTCTGAAGATCAAGGGTGTCCAGTACGACGCCCCGGGCCGGGACTCCAACAAGTGCTCCGGCGGCAACACCAAGAACGAGTATCTGACGATCAAGAACTACTCGAAGACGACGACCGTGAACCTGAAGGGCTACAAGGTGAAGGACGCCGTCGGCAACACCTTCACCTTCAGGAACAGCCACACGCTTCAGCCCGGGGACCTGGTCAGCCTGCGCGGCGGACGCGGCACCGACTCGGACGCCGGCAACGTCGTCTACCGCCAGAACTGCAATTTCATATGGAACAACGACAAGGACACCATCTACTTCTACAAGCCCACCGGTGCCCGTGCCGACGTCCACGCCTACACGAAGAAGGCCAACGACAGGGACGGCAACGGCTACATCACGTACCACGGCTGACCTGTCGCCACCTCGGTGAGGGCCGGGTGGTGGGCATCGGGGGTCTTGCCCGAAGGGCCATGTGCCGCTGCACTCGCGGCACCGTCGCCGGGCGTGGCCACCGGTTCCCGAGACCGCTCGGTTCTTCACCGAAACTCCGCACGTGTCCGCCCGCGCGCCGCCGCCTGGCGACGCGCGGGCGGGCGTGAGGTGCAGGGTGTCAGGCCCAGCAGCCGTTCACCGTGGCGGCGAGGCCGTCCATGGCGTCCTTGATGTCGCTCGGGTCGGCCGACGAGTTGTTCTCGATGAAGGAGAAGATCCGCCACTCGCCGTCATCGGTACGCGTGACACCGCTCAGGGCGATGGCGCCGGTGAGTGTGCCGGTCTTCGCGTGCACCTTGCCGACGGCGCACTGGGAGTTGGCGTCGTCGAAGCGTCCCCACTCCGGGCCGAGGCTGGCACCGGCCTCGCCGGCGACCGGCAGACCCTCCAGGATCGAGCCCAGGGCCGGGGACTCCGTGATGGCGTCGAGGAGCTGTGCGAGGGTCGCGGCGGGGATGCGGTCGGCGCGGGAGAGGCCGCTGCCGTCGTACATCTCGAAGTTGTCGAGCGACACCCCGTACGAGCTGAGCACCTGGCGGACGAGTGCGGCGCCACTCTCGAAGGTGGCCGGCTTCCCCAGTTCCACCGCGGACATCCGCAGCAGGGTCTCGGCGATGTTGTTGTCGCTCGTCTTGAGCATCTTCTTGACGATCTCCGACAGCGGTGCCGACTTGTGCTGCGCCACCGGCACGTCGGACTGCTGCGCCTTCGCGCGGCTGACCTCGCCGTCGACGGTGACGCCCAGCGCGGCGAGCTTCTCGGCGAAGACCTTGCCGGCGTCGATCGCCGTGTCGTCGACCGCGGCGCCGTCGACGACGAGCGACCGGACCGGCGCGACCTCGGTGGGGTAGTAGCCCTCGTTCCAGCCCTTTGCGAGGCTGGGCTCGGCGAACAGGCTGTCGTCCACCCGGACCTTGACGCCGGTCAGGCCCGCGGCCTTGAGCCCGTCGACTGCGGTCCTGGCCATCTCGGCCACGTCGTCGCCGGTGAGGGTGCGGTCACCGCCGCCGACGAGGGTGAGGGTGCCGTCGCCGTACACGACCTTCGTGGTGAACTCGTGGTTCGCGCCCAGCAGGGTCAGTGCGGTGGTCGCCGTGGCGAGCTTGGCGTTGGAGGCCGGCATGAGGGTGGTGGAGCCGTTGTGGTCCCACAGGGCGGCGTCCGAGTCGGCGTCGAGGACCACGCCGCTGACGTTCGTGCCCAGGCGCTCGTCGGCGACCCGCTCGTTGAGGTTCCTGACCAACTGGGCGTCGTCGGCGTCGAGGCCGTCGACCGCGATGCCCTGCGGTGCCGCGGCGCTGTCGTCGGCGGCGAAGGCCGAGGTTCCGGCCAGCGTGGCGGAGGCCACGGGCACGGCCATCGCGAGCACGAGGGCCCGTCGCGCGCCGATCCGGCCGACTCTCGCCCGGCGGTGCCGGCGGCGTCCGCCCGGGGAGAAAGTGTTCGTGGGGGTTTCGTCTGGCGTACCAGTCATAAAGTGAATTCCAAAGATCGGGTACTTCGCTCTGTGGGGGTGGAACGGCGGGGACGTTACCAGTCGTCAAGTGGGCGGCCGGAGCTGGAAATCAATGGCTGTGAACGTCTTGAAAAATTCTCCGGGCAATTCCGCTGCCCCTTCGGGCAATGACAGAAGCCCTCGTAGAGGCAACCGAGTTGTCCGGGCGAGGCTGCCCACCATGGCCGACGGGTCGGCGGGGTCGACGAGGCCGTTCTCGTCGACGGCGATCTCCGGGATCGGGTACTCGCGGTTCTCGTGGGAGGAAGGGCGCCGTGTGTTCCCTCCGCTCGGTGAGCCTCGGACCTGTGACGCCGTCGAGTGGTGGCGGCCGATGCGACAGTCCTTGTAGCGATCGGGACACCCGGCGCCTCCCCCGGCGCTTTCCCCGGCGCCGTCAGCCCGCCCGGAACCTGCCCGGCGTGGTGCCGGTGGTCCGCCGGAAGGCGGCGCCGAAGGCACTGGCCGAGCGGTAGCCGACCGCGTCGGCCACCACGTCCACCTCGAAGCCCTGGGAGAGCAGCTGCACGGCGTGCTGGGCCCGCACCGAGGCGACCCACCGGGCGAAGCTGGTGCCGGTCTCGGTCCGGAACGCCCGGGTCAGGGTGCGGGCGCCGCACCCGAGGGCGGTGGCCCAGCCGGTGAGCGTCCGCTGGTGGGCGGGGTCCGCGCGGACCGCGTCCACGATCGGCCGCAGCAACTCGGACGTGGGCAGCTGCACCAGCAGGGCCCGCGGTGACGGCCGCAGGACGTCGAGGACCATGGCCTCGGTCACGGCCCGGGAGCGCAGGGACAGCCCGGGTTCCTCCAGCCGCTCCAGGAGGAGCCGGAGCAGCGGGGTGATGTCCACGGACACCGGCACGTCGGGCAGCGCCGCCTCGGTGCCGTGCCGGAAGAAGTGGGCGCGGTAGGAGGTGCCCGCGACCGCGGACGCGGAGTGCAGCTGTCCGGCGGGCATCCAGAGCCCCAGCGCCGGCGTGATGCACCACACCTGGGTGCCGACCACCGCGGTGGACGCGCCGCGCTCGTTCCACAGCAGCTCGTGCCACGGGTGGGAGTGCTCGTTCCAGGCCGTGTCGGCGGCCACGACCTCCTCGTACCCCTTGATCACGAAGGGGACGTCGACCTCGCCGGCGGCGAGCGTCGGCAGTTCCCTGGTGACACGCATGCGGTCAGGCTGGCCGGGCTCCGGAGCGGCCCGGGACGCGGTGGGAACACACCGGCCGGCCGGGCTGTTGCCCCGGATGCGGAACGGAGGCGCGACGGTGCACGGTGAATACAAGATCCCCGGCGGCAAGCTGGTCGTGGTGGACGTCGAGGCCGACGGCGGCGTGCTGCGGCACGTGCGGGTGGCCGGTGACTTCTTCCTCGAACCGGACGAGGCCCTGACGGCCGTGAACCGCGCGCTGGAGGGCGCACCGGTGGACACGGAAGCGGCGGGGCTCGCCGCGCGGATCGAGGCGGCGCTGCCCGAGGGCACCGTGATGTACGGGCTGACCTCCGAGGGCGTGGCGGTCGCCGTGCGCCGGGCGCTCGCGCACGCCACGGACTGGACGGACTACGACTGGCAGCTGATCCACGAGGGGCCCGAGTCCCCGGCGCTGCACATGGCGCTGGACGAGGTGCTGACCGCCGAGGTCGCCGCGGGCCGGCGCCCGCCGACTTTGCGGGTGTGGGAGTGGGGCGCCCCGGCGGTGATCATCGGCAGTTTCCAGTCGCTGCGCAACGAGGTGGACGCCGAGGGCGCCGCACGCCACGGCATCGAGGTGGTGCGCCGGATCTCCGGCGGCGGCGCCATGTTCGTCGAGCCCGGCAACACCATCACGTACTCCCTCTCCGTGCCGGACGCGCTGGTGCAGGGGCTCTCCTTCCAGGACAGCTACGCCTACCTCGACGACTGGGTGCTGGGGGCGCTGGGCGAGATGGGGATCCGCGCCTGGTACCAGCCGCTGAACGACATCGCCACCGACCAGGGCAAGATCGCCGGCGCCGCCCAGAAGCGCGTCGTCGGCCCCGGAGGCGGTCCCGGCGGCGTGCTGCACCACGTGACCATGTCCTACGACATCGACGCGGACAAGATGCTGGAGGTGCTGCGCATCGGGCGGGAGAAGATGTCCGACAAGGGCATCCGGAGCGCGAAGAAGCGGGTGGACCCGTTGCGCCGGCAGACCGGGCTGGCGCGCGAGGACGTGATCGGGCGGATGATCGCCTCCTTCGGCGCGCGGTACGGGCTGAGCCGCGGCAAGGTGACCGACGACGAGATGGCCCGGGCCCGGGAGCTGGCGGAGACGAAGTTCTCCTCCCCTCAGTGGACCGCGCGGGTGCCCTGACGGACGGGGACCCGGGGCCAACGGGTGCCGCCCCGGGCCGTCACCATGCCCGACTCGTATGCGAAAAACAGGAGTTGGGGCAATGCCTCGCCGCGCGCGACCACCTGGATGGCCTGGAGCAGGCCGGCCGGCTCCGTGTCCTTCAGCAGGAAGCCGCTCGCGCCCGCGCGCACGGCCTCGAACACGTACTAGTCCAGGCCGTAGTTGGCGAGGATGACCACGCGGACGGCGGCGATGCGGCGGGTCGCCTCGATGCGGGAGCGCGCGAAGTCCGGCCCGCAGCAGCGCCTGGTCGTCGACGAACGCCACGCGCAGGACGACCAGGCCCTCGTACGCCGGCCGCCTGGCCGAACTGGAGGCGGCCCCGCGCCCGTACGCCACCGGCAGCGGCTTCCGCATGCGGGCGGGGTGTGGTTGGCGACCGCGGTCCGCCCCTGACGCGAACGCGGCCCCCGGCGGCGTCGGTCCGTCTGCGTCACCGCCCGGCCACGCACCGAGTTCGGGCTTCCGCCCCACAGGGAGTCGTGTGAGACTGACGTCCCGTCCGCAGTGCGGACCCCCCTCCGCACCATCCCCACGAGAAGTGCGCCGTGCGTTCTCTTCCCCTGCCGCTCGCCCTGACCGCGCGTCTGGCGCCCGTCGCCGTGCTCGCCACGGCGGGCTGGGCGCTGTCGTCCGGGCCGGACACCTCACCGGCCGCGAAGGACAAGACGCCGCCCGACAACGCCGAGCGGTCCGCCTCCGCGCCGGCCACGGAGGCCGCGACCAAGACGTACGCCGCCGCCCCCGCGCCGTGCGGGAGCCTGGCCACGAAGACGGTCGCCTCGCTGGTGCCGGGTGCCAAGGCGGCCGGCAAGGAGATCCCCTCGACCGACTCGGCCGTGCGCCGCACCTGTTCGTGGAACGCGCTCAAGGGATACGACTACCGCTGGCTCGACGTCTCCTTCGAGGTGATGGCGTCCGACGAGGCGGCGCAGAAGTCGTACAAGGAGCGGATCGCCGACCGCAGCGGGGGCGGCGAGGTCCCGGGGCTCGGCGACGGCGCCTACTCCGTGGTGAACCTGACCACCGAGGACAAGCAGCAGACGCGCGAGGGCACCGTGCTGGTCCGCGCGTCCAACGCCCTGGTGATGATCACGTACAACGGCAGCGACTTCGAGTCCAAGAAGGCGCCGTCCTCGGACACCGTCAACAAGGGCGCCATCAAGGCGGCCAAGGAGGCCGTGGCGGCCCTGTCCAACGGGCAGGACTGAACCGGAATGCATGGTTCCGTGACATCCGTCACGCCGCTCGCCGATCTCTGCGGGCACCTTAGTAGACATCACCTCCGCGACAAATAGGACTTTGTCCGGCTTGCCTCTGATGCGACGCAGGCCGGTGGGAGTGGCGGTCCAGACCATGCGGGAGAGTCCGCGCTTCGTCGCGCGCGGCAGTCTTCTGACGAGGCGGCACATGCCACCGGTCACCGGTCGGGACGGGGTCTGCACGCCCGACCGTCCGCCGCAAGTACCCGGCCCGCCTACTAAGCGCAATAGGAGAAGGGCCCTTTGCCCCCGTGTCGGCCCGTCCCAAGAATGACCAACCTCAGGTTGTCGCCACCGAGTGAGGTCACGCATGGGAAAGCATCGCCACCAGCAGCGCTACCGGCGGCCGGTCGTCGCGGCACTGGTCGCGGGGGCCATAGGCATACCCTCCGTCGCCCTGGCCTGTTCCGACTGGCCCGGCAGCGAGGAGCGGGAGCCGCAGAGCACCGCCGCCTCGACCACGGCCAAGGACAGGTGGGGCGACGCGAACTGGTACCGGGAGTGGAGCAGCCAGCAGAGCGGCGAGCCCTCGGCGGCGCCGTCGACCAAGCCGGCCGCAACCCAGCACCAGGACTCCGAACCGTCACACAAGCGCAACAAGCCAGACAAGCCGCACAAGCCGCAGTCGACGGCCACCCCCAAGACCCCCGCCGCCAAGCCGTCCGACGCCGGCTCCAAGCCGTCCACCGGCTCCTCCAAGCCCACGGCCGACGCCTCCGAGCCCGCCACCGCGAAGCCCACCCCCTCGGC
>NZ_QHJH01000105.1 GCF_003947455.1 Streptomyces sp. WAC 04229
GCCGGGGACGGACACGGAGTCGGGGCCGGGGACGGGCTCGGAGACGGGCCGGGAGACGGGGTCCGAGGGGTCGTCCGTGCGGTCGGACGGGGCTCGGGGAGCCGTCTCCTCGGGCTCCTCGGGCTCCTTGGGCTCCTCGGCGTCGGCGTCGTGCGCCGGCGTGTGCCGTGCGGTCCGGGTGCCGCGCAGCGCCGCGCGTGCGATGTCGCCGGGGCGCGGAGGGCGGTCCCCTTCCCCGTCGCGGCCCTGGTCCCGGTCACGCTGCCGCGCGGCTTCGCGGACCGAGCCGTCGGGCTCCGGGTGGGCGCCGGTCCCGGACGCGGTGGCCGTGGGGAGGTCCGGTGTCGTCTCGCCGCGCAGCCGGGCCTCGCGCAGAGCGCGGCGGGCCTCGTCGGCCGGGCGGGCGGTCATGACGGCCTCCGCAGGGACACCAGGTCGGACAGCTCACGGGCCGTCAGCTCGGTGAGGGCCGACTCGCCGGAGCCGAGGATCGCGTCGGCCAGGGCCCGCTTGGACTGGAGCATCTCGGCGATCCGGTCCTCGACCGTGCCCTCGGTGATGAGGCGGTGCACCTGGACCGGCTGGGTCTGGCCGATGCGGTAGGCGCGGTCGGTGGCCTGCTCCTCGACGGCCGGGTTCCACCACCGGTCGAAGTGCACGACGTGGCCCGCGCGGGTGAGGTTCAGGCCGGTGCCGGCGGCTTTGAGGGACAGGACGAGGACCGGCGTCCCGCCGCTCTGGAAGCGGTCCACCATGCGTTCGCGCTCGGGCACCGGCGTGCCGCCGTGGAGGAGGTCGACGGGGACCGCGCGAGCGGCCAGGTGGGAGGTGATGAGGCGGGCCATGCCGACGTACTGCGTGAAGACGAGCGCCGATCCGTCCTCCGCGAGCAACGTGTCCAACAGCTCGTCCAGCAGGGCGAGTTTCCCCGAGCGGGCGGCCATGCGGTCGGCGCCGCCCACACCTGTGGCGCCCGGTGGGTGCTCCTCCTTGAGGAAGAGCGCGGGGTGGTCGCAGATCTGCTTCAGCGAGGTCAGGAGCTTGAGGACGAGACCGCGGCGGCCGATGCCCTCGGCCTCCTCGATGGCGAGCATCGACTCGCGCACCACCGCCTCGTACAGCGCGGCCTGTTCGCGGGTGAGGGGGACGGGGTGGTCGGTCTCGGTCTTCGGCGGCAGCTCGGGGACGATGCCGGGGTCGGACTTCTTGCGGCGGAGCAGGAAGGGGCGGATCAGGCGGGCGAGGCGGGCCACCGCCTCGTCGTCCTCGCCGTTCTCCACCGCGCGGGCGTGGCGCGCGCGGAAGGACTTCAGGGGGCCGAGGAGTCCGGGGGTGGTCCAGTCGAGCAGGGCCCACAGCTCGGAGAGGTTGTTCTCCACCGGTGTGCCGGTCAGCGCCACCCGCGCGGGGGACGGGATGGTGCGCAGGGCCTTCGCCGTCGCCGAGTACGGGTTCTTGACGTGCTGGGCCTCGTCCGCGACGACCATGCCCCAGGGCCGCTCGGCGAGGGCCGGGGCGGCGGACCGCATCGTGCCGTACGTGGTGAGCACGAAGCCGCCGGCCAGGTCGTCCAGGGTGCGGTCGGCGCCGTGGAAGCGGCGGACGGGGACGCCGGGCGCGAAGCGGGTGATCTCCCGCTGCCAGTTGCCCAGCAGGGAGGCCGGGCAGACCACCAGGGTGGGCTCGGTCCTGGCCCTCTTGAGGTGCAGGGCGATGACGGTGACCGTCTTGCCGAGGCCCATGTCGTCGGCGAGGCAGCCGCCGAGGCCGAGGGAGGTCATGAGGTCGAGCCAGGCGAGTCCGCGCAGCTGGTAGTCGCGGAGGGTGGCGTGCAGGCCGGGCGGCGGTTCGGCGGGGTGTACGCCCGCGGTGAGCCGGTCGCGCAGGGCGGCCAGCGCGCCGACCGGCACCACGTCGACGGTCTCGCCGTCGGCCTCCGCGCTGCCGGTGAGGGCGACGGACAGGGCGTCGACCGGGTCGAGCAGGCCCAGGTCGCGCTTGCGGGCCCGGCGGACGAGCGCCGGGTCGACCAGGACCCACCGGTCACGGAGCCGGACGACCGGGCGGTGGGCCTCCGCGAGGGTGTCCATCTCGGCCTCGGTGAGCGGGTCGCCTCCGATGGCCAGCTGCCAGCGGAACTGGAGGAGGTCCTCGCTCTCGAAGAATCCCGTGCCGTCCGTCGCCGAGCCCGGCGCGGTCCTGACGACCGCGGTCGCGGTGAGGTCCTGCGCGAGGTCGCGGGGCCAGTGCACGGCCACCCCGGCGGCGGCGAGCCGACCCGCCGCCACGCCCAGCAGGTCGGTGACCTCCTCCTCGGACAGCCCGAGGACGTCGGGCACGTCCTGCTCGGTGAGGCGGTCGAGGGGCGGCCAGACCCGCGCCGCGCGTCGCACGGCGAGGGCGGTGTCGACACGCGCACGGGGGCCGAACGCGGCGTCGGCCTCCCCCGACCACAGGTCCGCGGCGTCGGCGACCAGGGTGGGGTCGGCGAGGCTGTGCACCTGGACGATCGCGGCCCCCGCGCTGCGCACCCCGCCGCTGCCGCCGCTTCCCTCGGCGGCGACGTCCCGGTCGAAGAGGTCGTACGCCGACAGGTCCAGGCGGAGCGAGACCCGCACGCCCGCGTCCATCCCGGCGGCGACCTCGGCGGCCCAGTCGTGGGCGCCGGGCAGGTGCTGGGCCGCGCGTGCGGCGAAGGGGCGTCCCGAGGCATGGGGGGCGGCCGGGGTGCGGGGCAGGGTGTCGGCGACGGCGTCCAGGAAGGCGCGGACCAGTGCCTCCGGCTCCGGCAGCCGGATCGGGCCCGGGCCGTCCAGCGGCACAGCGTGGCCCTCCGGGGGCAGGGCGGCGGCCACGGCCCGCAGGTGCGCGATGTCGTCGGGGTCCAGCGGTCCGGCGCGCCAGGCGTCGTGTCCCGTGGCGGTGAGGCCGGGCAGCAGCCTGCCGCGCGCGGTGAGCCGCAGGGCGTGCAGGGCCGCGGCTCCCCAGCAGGCGGTCGCCGGGTGGGCGGCCGGGTCGTGCCGGGCCCGCACCAGGAGCGGCAGGGCCTCGCCGAGCGGCAACGACAGCGCGGGGGTCGTGGCACGCCGCACGCCGGTGCCGTGCCGGCGGACGACCGTGAGTTCCGTGCGCTCCGTGGGTCCGGCCGGGTCGCCGTCGGATGTCGGGGCGTACCCGGAGAGGGTGTCGTCCCCGCCTGCCTCCGGGTCCCAGAAGGCGATCCGGGCGTCGCGCGGAAGGGGTGCGGGCAGGAAGACGGCGGCCAGCCGGAGCGGGAGGGACGGTGCGGGGCGCCGCGGCCCGCTCGACTCCAGCCGCTCCCCCGCCCGCCCGGAGACGGTTGCGTCCGCCACGGCCATGTCGCCCATACGTCCTGTCACCTCCCGCCCGTGGTCCCGATCAGCTGTCTTCGACTCTACGGGCGGGGTCTGACAATCGGCCCCGGCGGACCGCCGGAGCCGTGCGTCCCTAGGGAACGGTGCGTGAGACGACGTACACCATGGGATAGTCCGGGTCGTCCAGGTCCACGACGACGTCCTGGGTCGGTGCCGGGTTCCGCTGCTCGTTGACCACGCCCCACCAGGTGCTGGAGGAGCGGAAGTTCCAGCCGGTGACCCGCTGGGCCCGGTCGCTGATGGCGATCTTGTCCTTCTCCAGCGCGTCCCGGTCGACGCCCAGTCCGGCCAGGAAGGCGTCCAGACCGGCGTTGGTGGTCTGGAACTGGACGTAGAGGCGGCTGGTCTTCCAGTTGTTCGTCTCGTAGTACGCGATCTTCTCGGAGGGCACCGGGACCGGCAGCTCGTAGATGCGGCGCTGGAGCTTGGACGGCCAGCCCCGGGTCATGCCGGTCGCCGCGTACTTCGCCTCCTTCTGCCGGCCGCTGTCGCGGCTCTGGTTGGCGGAGATCACGAGGTAGCCGGCGGGGACGCCGATGAGCAGCACGATGGTGAGCAGCGTCAGCGCACGGCGCCGGATCCTGTGCCGGCGGTCCTCGGCCGGCGGCCCGTGTTCCTCGGGCGTTCCGGCCTGGTGGGGCAGGGTCTCGGTCACAGCGACTCCCCGGGGGTGCGGCGGGCCTCGGCGTACCGCTCGTAGCGCTCGTACCGCTCCACGCGGCGCCGCTTGGCGCGGCGGAACCGGCGGGCCACCAGCCGGGCCAGGTCGGCGGCGCCCACCATGCCGGCCTCGGGGCCCAGCTGGGCCCGGACGATGCGGGCCTCGGGGCGGTAGCCGCGGCCGGTGAGCTGGCGTTTGAAGGCGTCGCGCGCGGGACCGATGAGCAGGTCGTCCGCGGCGCTGACCCCGCCGCCGATCACGAAGCAGGACGGGTCGAGGGCGGCGGCGAGGTTGGCGATGCCGACGCCGAGCCACTGCCCGATGTCCTGGAGCAGCTCGACGCACATGGCGTCGCCGTCGCGGGCCAGCTCGGTGATCATCGGGCCGGTGATGTCGCCGATGCTGCCCTTGACGTGCTCGATGATCCCGTACGCCACCGGCGAGTCGGCCGCGGCCAGCTCGCGGGCCTCCCTGACCAGGGCGTTCCCGGAGCTGTACTGCTCCCAGCAGCCGCGGTTGCCGCACGGGCAGCGGTGGCCGCCGGGCACCACCTGCATGTGCCCGAACTCACCGGCGACCCCGTACTTGCCCCGCTTGACCTGGCCGTCCTCCAGGATGGCGCCGCCGATGCCGGTGCCGAGCGTGATCATGACGAGGTGGTCCTCGCCGCGGCCGGCGCCGAAGCGCCACTCGGCCCAGGCTGCGGTGTTGGCGTCGTTGTCCACCAGGACGGGGACCGCGAGGCGGCCGGCGATGCGGTCGCGCAGCGGCTCGTTGCGCCAGGACAGGTGCGGTGCGAAGAGCACGCGGTTGCGGTCGGCGTCGACCCAGCCGGCCGCGCCGATGCCGACGGCGTGCACGTCGTGCCGGTCGGAGAGGTCCAGGACCAGCTCGACGATGGTGTCCTCGACCACCTTCGGGCTCTTGGACTTGTCCGGGGTCTCCGTGCGCAGGCGCTCCAGGATGTTGCCGTCGGCGTCGACGACGCCCGCCATGACCTTCGTGCCGCCGATGTCGATGCCGACCGTGGGCACGCGGGGTGCCGTCAGGTGCGAGCGGCGTTCCCTCGTGCCCACGGTGCGCAGGACCGGGGCGCGGCGGGATCCGATGGGGGCGGTGAAGTCGCGGTAGGTGCTCATCGGGTGCGATTGTGCCGCACGGGTGTGCCGGGTGCCGAATGGACAGGGGGTGGCGTGACCGGTTCGTCGCCGGGTGCGGGTGCGTCGTGGCTACTCGCGCGGTTCCCCGCGCCCGTTATCGGCGTTCCAGTTCATGGCGTAGATCGTCCAGCTCCGTTCCGCCCGCCATCTGGCGCGTCAGCTCGTCCAGGGTGATGTCCTCGCGCTCGTGGTTGCCGACCATCGCGCCGCGCTTCAGGAGGACGAAGCGGTCCCCCACCAGGTACGCGTGGTGCGGGTTGTGGGTGATGAGGACGACGCCCAGGCCCTGGTCGCGGGCGGCCGCCACGTACTTCAGGACGACGCCGGACTGCTTCACGCCGAGGGCGGCGGTCGGCTCGTCCAGGACGAGCACCTTCGCGCCGAAGTACACCGCGCGTGCGATCGCCACGCACTGGCGTTCGCCGCCGGAGAGGGTGCCGATGGGCTGGTCGACGTCGCGCAGGTCGATGCCCATGCGCAGGAGCTCCGCGTGGGTGGTGCGGCGCATGTGGTCGACGTCCATGCGCTTGAACGGGGCGACGCCCTTGCGGGGCTCCGAGCCGAGGAAGAAGTTGCGCCAGACCGGCATCAGCGGGACGACGGCGAGGTCCTGGTAGACGGTGGCGATGCCGCGGTCCAGGGCCTCGCGCGGGGAGGCGAGGCGGGTCTCCTCGCCGTCGAGGGCGAGGGTGCCGCCGTCGTGCTGGTGCAGCCCGGAAATGATCTTGATGAGGGTGGATTTGCCCGCGCCGTTGTCGCCCAGGACGCAGGTGATCTCCCCCGTGTGCACCTGGAGGGACACGCCTTCGAGGGCGCGTACGTTGCCGTAGTTCTTGCTGACGCCGGACAGCTCGACGAGCGCCTCGGGTACCGGGGTCTGCGTCATTTGGTGGCCTCCGCGCGCTTGCGGACCCAGGCGTTGAGCAGGGTCGCGAGGAGCAGCATCGCTCCGAGGAAGAACTTGAACCAGTCGGGGTTCCACTCGGCGAAGACGATGCCCTTGCTGGTCATGCCGAAGATGAACGCGCCGACCGCCGAGCCGACGGCGCTGCCGTAGCCGCCGGTGATCAGACAGCCGCCGATGACGGCCGCGATGATGTAGATCAGCTCGTTGCCGACGCCCTCGCCGGACTGGACGACGTCGTAGGAGAAGAGCAGGTGCTGGCCCGCGATCCAGGCGCCGAAGCCGACGCCCATGTAGAGGCCGACCCTGGTCCGGGTGACCGGGACGCCCACCGCGCGGGCGGCGTCCTTGTTGCCGCCGACCGCGAAGATCCAGTTGCCGGCGCGGGTGCGCAGCAGGATCCAGCTGGCGACGGCGACCAGGGCGAGCCACCACAGGATCGTGACCTTGAAGCCGACGCCGCCGATGGTGATCGTGGACGCGAAGACGTCGCGGGCGGAGGGGAAGCCCTCCATGTCGGCGATCGACTTGGTGGAGACGGTGCCGTCGATCAGCTTGGTGAAGCCCAGGTTCAGGCCGGTCAGCATCAGGAAGGTGCCCAGCGTGATGATGAAGCTGGGCAGTTTCGTGCGGGTCAGCATGAAGCCGTTGAACGCGCCGATCGCCAGGGTGACCAGCAGCGACACCCCCACGCCCACCCAGACGTTGGCGGTCATCTGGTAGCTGAACATCGACGACACCAGCGCCGACGAGGTGACCATGACGCCGGCCGACAGGTCGAACTCGCCGCCGATCATCAGCAGCGCCACCGGGACGGCCATGATGCCGATCGTGGAGGCGGCGTAGAGCACCGTGCTGAGGCTGGCGGCCTGCAGGAAGCTGTCGGCGAAGAAGGCGAAGAACACGAAGACGGCGATGGCGCCGACGACGGAGCCCAGTTCGGGGCGGCCCAGGAGTTTCCGCAGCCGAGAGGTCTGCAGAATCCTTTCGTCAGCGGTGGCCGCGTCCGTGCCCGCGCTCATCGGGTGCCCCGCTCGGTGTACTCGGAGAGCGCGTCGGCGTCGTCCTTGGTGATGATCTGCGGTCCGGTGAGCACCGGCCGGCCGCCGCCCAGGACGTCGGCGTTGTACTTGTACAGCCACAGCAGGTCCACGGCCTCGTAGCCCTGGAGGTAGGGCTGCTGGTCGACCGCGAAGCCGAGGGTGCCGTCGGCGAGCCCGGCCGCCACCTTGGCGTTGAGGTCGAAGGTGTCGATCTCTGCCTCGCTGCCCGCGCCCTGCTTGGCCTTCACCGCGGTGTCGGCGTAGGGGGCGCCGAGGGTGACCACCGCGTCGACGGCCTTGTCGGTCTGGAGCTTGGCCTCGATGGCTGACTGCACGTCCGGCATGCTGGTGCCGTTGACGTAGAGCCGCTGGACCTTGCCGTCGAAGGTCTTCTCGACGCCGTCGCAGCGCTGCTCGTGGCCGACGTTGCCCTGCTCGTGGAGCACGCAGAGGGCCTGCTCACGGCCTCGCTCGTTCAGCTCCTCGCCGACCGCCTCGCCGGCGATCGTCTCGTCCTGGCCGACATGGGTGAGAGCGCCGAACGCCTTCGACTCCTCGGACCCGGAGTTCACGGTGATCACCGGGATGCCCGCCTTGCGGGCGCGGTCGAGGGCGGACTTCATGGCGTCGGGCTTGGCCAGCGTGACGATGATCCCGTCGACCTTCTTGTCGATGGCGGCGTTCACCAGCTGCGCCTGCTGCTGCGCCTCGTCGTCGTGGGAGTACAGGAAGTTGATGTTGTCCTTCACCGCGGCCTGCTCGGCGCCGCTCTGGACGATGTCCCAGAAGGTGTCGCCGTCGCCCGAGTGGGTGATCATCGCGAAGGTCCAGCGGGGCGTGTTCACCGCCGCCTGCCCCTGGGCGGACGCGGCCTTGCGGGCGTCCTCGGCCCGCTTGCCGCCAGTGCTGCTGCACCCGGCCAGGGACACCGACAGTGCTCCTGCCAGCGCGATGCCTACCCAGGTCCGAAACCGTGCCACGAGGCCGTGCCCTTCTTGCTGTGCCGTGCTGTGCGTGCCGGGGCCCGAGGCTCCGGCCGGGGCCGGGAAGCCCCAAACGCCCCATTGTCCGACACACAAGCGGAGCGTCTTACTCCGGGGATCGGGCGACGGTCACATTGTCCGGACATTGCGACGAACCCGCGCGGCGAGCGGCGGCCGGAGGGAGCGGGCTCAGGGCCGTACGAGGAGCTGGAACTCGAAGGAGTACCGGGAGGGGCGGTAGGTGTGCGTGCCGAACTCCACCGCGCGTCCCGTGTCGTCGAACGTGGTGCGTTCCATCGTGAGCAGGGGCGCTCCCTCGTCCTCGCCGAGCCGTTCGGCCTCGTCGGCGGTGGCGGCACGGGCGCCGATGGACTGGCGGGCGCTGTGCAGGGTGATCCCGGCGGCGCGCATCAGCCGGTACAGGCCGGTGGCCTCCAGCTGTCCGGTGTCGAGGTCGAGGAGACCGGAGGGCAGGCAGTTGCACAGGTACGCCATCGGCTCCCCGTGCGTCAGCCGCAGCCGCTCGACGCGGTGCACGTCGGTCCCCTCGGCCACGCCGAGTGCGGCGGCGGTCTCCGCGGTCGCCGGGACCACCGTGTTGACCAGGACTTTCGTCGCGGGGCGCTGGCCCGCGGCCTCCAGGTCGTCGTAGAGGCTGCTGAGTTCCAGCGGGCGCCTGACCTTGCTGTGCACGACCTGGGTGCCGACGCCCCGGCGGCGCACCAGCAGGCCCTTGTCGACGAGCGACTGGATGGCCTGGCGGACGGTGGGCCGGGACAGACCGAGCCGTGCGGCCAGCTCGATCTCGTTGCCCAGCAGGCTGCCCGGGGTCAGCGCGCCGTGCTCGATCGCCGCCTCCAGCTGCTGCGACAGCTGGAAGTACAGCGGCACGGGGCTGCTGCGATCCACGCTGAGCTCCAGCGACACGGTGGGGTCCACTTCTGGTTTCGGCACGGGCCGAGCGTAGCTCCGTGCGCAGGTGACGGGAAGTTGTGCAGTTCGATTGTCCGGACATACACATTGACAGGGTGCGGGCTGTGAGCCCACTTTGATTCCATGCGCATCGGGGTCATCGGGACGGGCCGTATCGGCACCGTTCACGCCAACACGCTCAGCCGCCACCGCGACGTGGGATCCCTGATTCTCACGGACGCCGACCTCACGCGGGCCCAGGATCTGGCGCACCGGCTGGGGGAGACGGCGGCACCCGGGGTGGACGAGATCTTCCGGTGGGGCGTGGACGCCGTGGTGATCACCACGGCGACACCGGCCCACGCCGAACTGATCGGTCGGGCAGCACGCTCGGGGCTGCCGGTGTTCTGCGAGAAGCCCATCGCGCTGGACCTGACCGGCACGTTACAGGCGATCGCCGAGGTGGAGGCGGCCGGGACGGTGCTCCAGATGGGGTTCCAGCGGCGCTTCGACGCCGGGTACAAGGGGGCCCGGGAGGCGGTACGGGCCGGGCGGCTCGGCCGGCTGCACACCGTCCGGGCGGTGACGAGCGACCAGGCCCCACCGCCGGCCGAGTACCTGCCGCAGTCCGGCGGGCTCTACCGGGACACGCTCATCCACGACTTCGACGTCCTCCGCTGGGTGACCGGGCGGGAGGTCTCCGACGTCTACGCCGCCGGGTCGGACGCCGGGCCGCCGATGTTCCGCGCGGCGGACGACGTGGACACCGGCGCCGCGCTGCTCACGCTGGACGACGGGACGCTGGCCACGGTGACGGCGACGCGGCTGAACGGGGCGGGGTACGACGTCCGCATGGAGCTGGCCGGGGAGCTGGACCAGATCGTCGTCGGTCTGGACGACCGTACGCCGATCGCGTCCACCGAGCCGACCGGTCCCCCGGCCGCGGACAAGCCGTGGACGGGCTTCGTGGAACGGTTCGGGCCCGCCTACGAGGCCGAGCTGGCCACGTTCGTGGAGGTCGTGCGCGGTGAGCGGGCCAACCCGTGCGACGGCCGGGAGGCTCTCCAGGCCCTGCGTGTCGCCGAGGCCTGCGACATCTCCCGCCGCGAGCGCAGACCCGTACGGCTGGCCGAGGTCCCCGGGGGCGCGGCGGCCGCGGCGGGTTGAGCGGACACGTCCGGCCCCCGCTCCCCCGGCCCCCTACCCGCCGTCCTCCTGGTAACCCTCCAGCAGGCCCGCGTCGTGTGCCAGGAGTGCGATCTGCACCCGGTTGTCGAGGTCCAGCTTGGCCAGGACGCGGGAGACGTGGGTCTTGACGGTGGCGACGCTCATGAACAGCTCCGCCGCGATGGCGGCGTTGGCCAGCCCGCGGCCGACCGCGACGGCGACCTCGCGTTCGCGGTCGTTGAGGGTGTCGAGGCGGGCACGCGCGCGGGTGCGGCGCGTGTCGGCGGCGCCCGCGGCCGCCTGGTCCATCAGCCGGCGGGTCACGGCGGGCGACAGGACTGGATCACCGGCCGCGACCCTGCGCACGGCGTCCAGGATCTCCGCGGGCGGGGTGTCCTTGAGGACGAACCCGGCGGCGCCCGCGCGCAGCGCCCGCAGCACCTGATCGTCGGCGTGGAAGGTGGTGAGCACGATGATCTGCGGGGCCTTGGCGCGGCCGCGCAGCCGCTCGGTCGCCGTCAGGCCGTCGACCACCGGCATCCGGATGTCCATGAGGACGACGTCCGGGTGGGTGCGGTCGACGAGCGCCTCGACCTCGTCGCCGTCGGCTGCCTCGCCGACGATCTCGACGTCGTCGGCGCCGCCCAGCATGAAGGACAGCCCGGCCCGCACCAGCGGGTCGTCATCGACGATGAGCAGTCTGATCGCAGTCATGTGCCCTACGTAATCACGGTTGCCGACGGCCGAGTTCGCCCTGTGGACAGAGCCCCTCCGGTCACCGGTGCCGGGCTCATCCCCACGGCAGCCACGCCCGCACCTCGAAGCCTCCGTCGGCCGTGGCGCCGTGCGCCAGGGTGCCGCCCGCGAGCGCGGCCCGCTCGGTCAGTCCGATCAGCCCCTGTCCGGATCCGGGCACGTGGGGCACCTCGCCGTCGGCCGGGGCGTTGCGCACCGACATCGCCAGTCCGTCGCCCGGTGCTCCGCCGACCGAGACCGTGACCTCGGTGCCGGGGGCGTGCTTGCGGGCGTTGGTCAAGGCCTCCTGGGCGATGCGGTAGGCGGTGCGGCCGACGGAGGCGGGGACCTCGGCGGGGTCGGCGACGCCGCCCGCGAGGGTGACCTTCATGCCGGCCTCCCGGGACTCGGTGACCAGCGCGTCGAGCGCCGCGAGCGTCGGCTGAGGGCGGCCCCCGGCGTCGTCGGACTCCGCCGAGCGGAGCACGCCGATGATCTCCCGCAGGTCCTGGAGCGCCTCGTGCGCGCTCTCCCGGATGACGCCGGCCGCGCGCACCACCTCCTCGCGGGGCGCGTCGGGGCGGAACTCCAGGGCGCCCGCGTGCACGCTGAGCAGCGTCAGCCGGTGCGCGAGGACGTCGTGCATCTCGCGGGCGATGGCCTCCCGCGCGAGCCGCTGGGCCTGCTCCGCCCGCAGCCGCGCCTCGGTCTCGGCGCGTCGGGCGCGGTCGCGGAGGCTGAGCATGAGCTGCCGTTTGGAACGGGCGAGCATGCCCCAGCCGACCACCGCGGCGGTGAGCAGGGTGCCGAAGACGAGGATGCCGAGGTAGGGCAGATCGGGGTCGGGGCGCAGCCAGTAGTAGAGGGGCTGGAGCGCGATCTGGGCGCCCGCCACCCAGGCCACGTACCGGAAGGGCCGGTGCACGGCCACGGTGAACAGGGCGACCGTGGTGGCCCCGCCCGACGTGACCGAGACGAAGCCGAGGGGCAGCATGGCGACGGCCAGCCCGACCGGCCACCGGCGTCGGAGCCAGACGGCCGCGCAGGCGAGGGCGCCGACCAGCTGGTCGGCGATCTCCATGCCGTGCGAGAGGTTCGGCTCGTTCTCCAGCCCGTCCGCGCCGAGGAGACCGACCACGACGGCGATCAGGAAGCAGGTGAAGTCGACCATCCAGTCACGGGCGGTGCGCCGGGGCCGCCGGGACCATCGCCCCGAGGACCGGTCCGGGCTGGGGTCGAGTTGTTCGATCAGCGCCGACGGCAGCAGCCACCGGCGTCCGGGGAACGCCGGGGTGATCCGATCGGGTCTGTCTTCGCTCACGGTCGACAAATCTACGCAGGGCTCGCCACGACCACGATCCCTCGCGCGGGATCACCGACCAAAGTCGCGGGACCTCAGACTTTCGACGCGCGGGACGACGGGGAAGGGGGCCTTCGGTCGGGGAGAGCTCGCCCCGCGGCCGATGTGGGTGGGGGGTCCGCGGGGCGAGAGTCGGTGACATGAAGGAATTGCTGGAGTTCCTGGGACTGCTCGCCGTGATCCAGGGCGTGTTGGGGCTGGTGCACGAGTTCACCGACTGGCGTTGGGGCCTGGTGCAGCGGATCGGCTTCCTCGACGGCGCCGAGCTCTACGCGAGCGTGGCGCTGCTCGTGCTCGGCGGCGCGCTGTTCGCGGCCGCCGAGAGCCGCAAGCCCGGCTGAGCAGTCGACCCGCCCGGGACCGGCGGCTCAGCAGCCGTGGTCGACGAGGTCGAACGACGCGTAGTGGTCGGCCGTGTAGTAGTCCTCCTGGTTCTTCTCACCGGTGACGATGCGCCGGGCGCCGCGCGTGTCGGAGCCCGGGGTGATCACCGTGTACTCGTGGTAGTAGCCGGTGGACTGGCCGGGCAGGATGCCCTCCCGGTTCTGGAAGACGGTCCCGTCCTGCTCGAAGGGGTAGGGGCCACCCTGCTCGATCAGGTCCAGGGTGTCGTGCGCCTGGGAGGGCAGGGCGCTGTAGCAGATGTCGCCGACCGCCGCCGGGGCGGCGCCCGCGGTGGTCGCGGAGACGGTGCCGCCCACGAGCAGGGCGGACAGGACTGCGGTTGCCGCGCCGAGCCGGGCGGCGTGTGGGGGGAATCGCATGGATTCATGATGACGCGCGTAGACAGTGGCATGTCAATGACAAGACCGTGGAGTTTCCCTGGACGTCATATGTGTTTTCGGCGTGTTCACAGACCGCGCGAGCCACGATCGGCCCGCACCGGATTCGACGTCCGATCGCCGCCAGCGCGCGGGGTTGCCGCCCGCTGAGATGGACCCATGAAGACGAACACGGATCAGCACACGAACACGGATCCTCTGACGCGCCCCTCCGCACCCCTGCTCGGCCGGGCGGCCCTCGTCACCGGCGGCAGTCGCGGGATCGGCGCGGCCACCGTGCTACGGCTGGCGCGGGAGGGCGCCGACGTGGCCCTGACCTATGTGAACGGCAAGGACGCCGCCGCGAACGTCGTACGCGAGGTGGAGGCGCTGGGACGCCGGGCGGTGGCCCTGCGGGCGGACTCCGCCGACCCGGCCGAGGCGGCGGGGGCGGTGGAGCGGGCCGCAGACGCCCTGGGCGGACTCGACGTACTGGTCAACAACGCCGGCGTCGGGCTGCTCGGCCCCATCGAGGGGTTCTCGGTCGCCGACCTGGACCGGGTCCTGGCCGTCAACGTGCGCGGCGTCTTCCTCACCGCGCAGGCGGCGGCCGGCCGCATGGCGGACGGCGGACGGATCATCACCATCGGCAGCTGCATGACGCAGCGCGTACCGGGTCCCGGCGGGACGCTGTACGCGATGAGCAAGTCGGCTCTGATCGGGCTGACCAAGGCGCTGGCCCGGGAACTGGGCGGGCGCGGCATCACCGCCAACATCATTCACCCCGGCCCGATCGACACCGACATGAACCCGGCCGACGGGCCGTTCGCCGACGGCCAGTCGGCACTGACCGCGCTGGGCCGCTTCGGCACGGCGGACGAGGTGGCGTCGACGGTGGCGCACCTGGCCGGGGCCACGTACGTCACGGGCGCGGAGTTCGCCGTGGACGGCGGTCACGCGGCGTAGGACCGCTCCGTCCCGCCGCCCGCGCGTGCGGACGCGGGGGAACGCACGCGCGGGGCGCACCGGTGCTGTCCGGCCGGGCGCCCCGCGCGTGGGTGTGAAGGGCGGGGTCAGCCGCCGAGCTCCTGGTGCCGGGCGGCCAGGTGGGCCGCGCCGTCCTCGGTGAGGGAGCCGAACAGGCGCAGGCGGGAGATGCCGCCGTCGGGGAAGATGTCCACGCGCGCGTGCGTGCCGACGGCCGGCTCCGGCAGGACGAAGCGGTGGTTGGTGTCGGGCTGGAGGCGGGTGCGGGGCAGGATCTCGCGCCACTCCCCGCCCTCGCCGTCCTGCACCGAGACCGAGGCCCAGCCGGCCGAGTTGCCCTTCAGGTAGGCCGTGTCGATCTCGATCGCGCGGATCTGGGAGCGGTCCACCAGCCGGTAGCGGATCCAGTCGTTGCCCTGGTCGCGGCGGCGGCGGGTCTCCCAGCCGTCGTCCATCTTGCGGGAGCGGCCCGGCTGGATGGTGTTGGTGGCCGGCGAGTAGAAGAGGTTGGAGGCGTCCTCGGCCTGCCCGCCGTTCTCCAGGGCGACCACGTCGAAGGTGCCGAGGGCGGTGAGCCAGGCCGGGTCCGGGAGGACCTCGCCGTACACGCGCAGCCGGGCGATGCCGCCGTCGGGGTGCTGCTTGAGGCGCAGGTGGGTGAAGCGCTGCTCGGCCGAGACCGCGAAGCCGTTGGCGGCGTGGCCGCCGACGGGGGTGCGCGGGACGAGGGTCGTCCACTTGACGTCCCCGGCGAGCAGTTCCTCCGCCGACGGGGAGCCCTCGACGGTGGCGCCCTCGACGGAGACCGCCTGCGGGTAGTTGCCGCGGAAGTGGGCGGTGTCGACCACGATGCCGCGGATCACGCCGGGGGCGCCGAGCCGGACCAGCGCCCAGTCGTGGTCGTCCTCGGTGGGCCAGGGGTGCTCGGCGGAGGCGCCGCGCCGCCGCCGGGTCTCCCAGCCGTCCATGACCTTGCCCTTGTGCCCGAAGTGCTCGGGGTCGAACTCGGCGGGCTCCGGCACCAGCAGGTTCTCGCGCTGGGCGAAGAACTCGTCGTTGGCGGCGACGACACCGGCGCCCAGTCGCCGGTCGGCGAGGTTCGCGAGATGGGTGAACGGGAGGTCGGCCGTGCGGTAGTCCGCGTACGGGTCACCGCCTCCGTAGGGGTTCGCGTCGCCGGTGAAGCTGGCCAACTGGGAGTTCTGCTGGGCCGTCACGGTGATCAGGTGTTCCTCTCGGGGTCGTTCGGGATGGTCTGGGTTCAGGGGGTCCGGACGTCTCAGGTCCGGCTGAGGAGCTGTCCCTTCGGGTCGGTGAACGCGCCGTCCGCCAGGACGCGCTCTCCGCGCAGCCAGGTGGACTTCACGACGCCGTACAGGGTCTTGCCCGCGTACGCGGTGACGCGGTTGCGGTGCTGGAGGGCGGCCGGGTCGACGGTGAACGTCTCGTCGGGGGCGAGGACGGCGAAGTCGGCGTCGTGGCCGGCCGCGATGGCGCCCTTGCGCCCGTCGAGACCCACCTGGCGCGCGGTCTGCGCCGACATCCAGCGCACGATGTCCTCCAGGCCGAGACCGCGCTCGCGGGCCTTGGTCCACATCGCGGGCAGGCTCAGCTGGAGACCGGCGATGCCGCCCCAGGCGGTGGCGAAGTCGTCGGTCTTGAGGTCGGCGGTGGACGGCGAATGGTCGGTGACGACACAGTCGATGGTGCCGTCCACGAGGGCCTGCCAGAGCAGGTCCTGGTTGGCGGCCTCGCGGATCGGCGGGCAGCACTTGAACTCGCTGGCGCCGTCCGGCACTTCCTCGGCGGTGAGCGTGAGGTAGTGCGGGCAGGTCTCGACCGTCACCTGCACGCCGTCGGCGCGGGCCTGCGCGATCAGCGGCAGGGCGTCGCTGGAGGAGAGGTGGAGGATGTGCACGCGCGCGTTGAACCGCTTGGCCTGCGCGAGCAGGGTGGCGATCGCGGTGTCCTCGGCGTCGCGCGGGCGGCTGGCGAGGAAGTGGCTGTACTTCGGACCGCCCTGCTGCGGGGCCGCGGCCAGGTGGTGCGGGTCCTCGGCGTGCACGATGAGCAGGCCGTCGAAGGCGGCGATCTCCGCCAGCGACCGGGCGAGCTGCTCCTGGTCGAGGTGCGGGAACTCGTCGACCCCGGACGGCGACAGGAACGCCTTGAAGCCGAAGACGCCGGCCTCGTGCAGCGGTCGCAGGTCCTTGACGTTGTCGGGCAGGGCGCCGCCCCAGAAGCCGACGTCTATGTGGGCCTTGGCGGCGGCGACCTCGCGCTTGGTGCGCAGGTGGCCGACCGTCGTGGTCGGCGGGATGGAATTGAGCGGCATGTCCACGAGGGTGGTGATGCCGCCGGCCGCCGCCGCGCGGGTGGCGGTCCAGAAGCCCTCCCACTCGGTGCGCCCCGGGTCGTTCACGTGCACGTGGGTGTCGACCAGGCCGGGCAGGACGACGTGGTCGCCGACGTCCTCCAGCCGCGCGCCCTCCGGGACGGGGGCGTCGTACGGGAGGACGGCGGTGATCTTCTCTCCGGTCACCGCGATCGACGCGGCGCGTGTCCCCTCGGGAGTGACGACGCGCGTCGAGCGCAGCACCAGTTCAGCCTGCGACACCCGAACCCCTCTCTTCCCTGCCCTGTATTTCAACGTTCTGTTGAAGGAGTCTTCACTCCCCGCCGGACCCCGTCAAGAGGCACCCTTTGTGGAGGCATGCCCAGTACCCAGCCCTGGACGTTTCCACAAAGCGGAATTAGAATTCCAGCAAGCAGAACGTAGCTACGTACAAGCCGGTAGTCAACCGGCCGCCGGGTACGCTTCTTTCCTCCCGCCAGCCCCGAAAGGAACGTGCCGTGCCGACGTCCAGCGCCAGCACCACCGACTCCGCCAGGTCCGCCACAGGCGGCGTCCAGTCCCTGGAGCGCGCCTTCGACCTGCTCGAACGGATGGCGGACGCGGGCGGCGAGGTCGGCCTGAGCGAGCTGTCGGCCAGCAGCGGCCTGCCGCTGCCGACCATCCACCGCCTGATGCGCACCCTCGTGGCCTGCGGATACGTCCGTCAGCAGCCCAACCGCCGGTACGCGCTCGGCCCCCGCCTGATCCGCCTGGGCGAGTCCGCCTCCCGGCTGCTCGGCACCTGGGCCCGCCCGCACCTGGCCCGCCTGGTCGAGGAGACGGGCGAGACGGCGAACATGGCTCTGCTCGACGGCGACGAGATCGTGTACGTCGCCCAGGTGCCGTCCAAGCACTCGATGCGCATGTTCACCGAGGTCGGCCGGCGCGTCCTGCCGCACTCCACCGGCGTCGGCAAGGCGCTGCTCGCGGACTTCCCGGCGGACGAGGTGCGCGCCCTGCTGGGCCGCACGGGCATGCCGGCCGCGACCGACAAGACGATCACCACGCCGGACGGGTTCATCGCGGCGCTGGCGGACGTGCGCCGCCAGGGATACGCGATCGACGACAACGAGCAGGAGATCGGCGTGCGCTGCCTGGCCGTCTCCGTGCCGGACTCCCCCACCGCGGCGGCCATCTCGATCTCCGGCCCGGCGGGCCGCGTCACCGAGGCCGCGACCGACCGGATCGTGCCCCTGCTCCAGCAGGTGGCGGCGGAACTGTCGGAGGCACTGCTGACGTCGAACGGCAACCCGGCGGCCTGAAGCCGCCCGACCGACCCTAGGGCCTGTCGCCGCGCGGCGGCGGGTCCCCGAAGAGTTCCACGGCGTGCCGGACCTCCGTCAGCCCCGGCGACAGGGCGCTGACGGAGCCGATCGCGGCCGCTATCAGCAGCAGGGAGCGGCGCAGCCGCGGCGCCTCGGGGACCCCGTGCCCCGCCATCGCGGCGAGGTCGGCCAGCTCGTCCTCGGCGATCGCCCGGTCCGGGAAGTCGGCGGGCAGCAGGGCGAGTTGGCGGCGCAACCGGGACACCGCGGCCCTCAGTTCCGCCACCCTCACGCCCTCGTCGCCGACGGTCACTCGCCTCTGCCCCAAGCTCCGCAACACAGCCCTCCCCCTCGAACCCCCTCGTGCGCGGGCCAGTAAACGCCACGCCGCACGGCGCACGCCACCACGCGGACCGAATTTCAGTCTTCGGCGGCCCCGCGCACGTCCGGACGTTTGGCGGGCCGTCAGGTATGCAGGACCCATGACGGATGACGAAGACCAGGTAGCGGGGCTGCTGCTGGCCGCCGGGGGCGGCCGCCGGCTCGGCGGGCGCCCCAAGGCCCTGCTCGAACACCGTGGACACCCACTCGTCGAACACGCGGTCGCCGTGCTCCGCGCGGCCGGCTGCACCCGCGTGCACGTCGTCCTCGGGGCGGGCGCGGCGGACGTACGCGACCGGGCGGATCTCTCGGGCTGCGTACTCGTGGACAACCCGGAGTGGGAGCGGGGCATGGGGTCCTCGCTGCGGGCCGGCCTCGACTCGCTCACCGGGACGGGGGCACGGGCGGCCCTGGTCTCCCTGGTGGACCAGCCGGGCATCGGCGCGGAGGCGATGGCCCGGGTGCGCGCCGGATACCGGGACGAGACGTCGCTCGCGTCGGCGGCGTACGCGGGGGTGCGCGGGCACCCCGTCCTGCTCGGCGCCGCGCACTGGGCGGGGGTCGCGGCGACTGCCACCGGGGACCGGGGGGCACGCGCCTACCTGAGGGAGCACGAGGCCGAGATCGCGCTCGTGGAGTGCGCGGACGTGGCGCGGCCGTACGACATCGACACCGAGGCCGACCTGGTCCACCTTGAGTGAACGGCGTGGCACCGAGCGCCACCTTTCCTCGAACCGGAGAATCTCGACGTCAACAAACCATTGAAGTTCCACGATGAGGAAACTAGTATCCACTGACCAGAAGCACTCGACTGCACGGCGAGTGCGTAATGCCCCATACGCACCCTCTGGCACCCGGTGCCACGCTGAAGGAAGTGACAGCTCATGTCCGCACCAGCGCCGTCCCCGCTGGCCATCGTCGACGCCGAGCCCCTGCCCCGGCAGGAGGAGGTCCTCACCGATGCGGCGCTCGCCTTCGTGGCCGAGCTGCACCGGCGGTTCACGCCCCGGCGTGACGAGCTCCTCGCCCGCCGCGCGGAGCGCCGCGCCGGGATCGCCCGCACCTCCACGCTCGACTTCCTCCCGGAGACCGCCGCCATTCGCGCGGACGACTCCTGGAAGGTGGCCCCCGCTCCGGCCGCGCTGCAGGACCGCCGGGTCGAGATCACCGGCCCGACCGACCGCAAGATGACCATCAACGCCCTCAACTCGGGCGCGAAGGTCTGGCTCGCGGACTTCGAGGACGCCTCCGCGCCGACCTGGGAGAACGTCGTCGGCGGCCAGCTCAACCTCACCGCCGCCTACCACCGCGCCATCGACTTCACCGACGAGCGCACCGGCAAGTCGTACGCCCTGCGCCCGGACGAGGAGCTGGCGACGGTCGTCATGCGCCCGCGCGGCTGGCACCTCGACGAGCGCCACCTCCAGGTCGACGGCCGTCCGGTGCCCGGCGCGCTGGTCGACTTCGGCCTGTACTTCTTCCACAACGCCCAGCGCCTGCTGGACCTCGGCAAGGGCCCGTACTTCTACCTGCCCAAGACGGAGTCGCACCTGGAGGCCCGCCTCTGGAACGAGGTGTTCGTCTTCGCGCAGGACTACGTCGGCATCCCCCAGGGCACCGTCCGCGCCACCGTCCTGATCGAGACGATCACGGCCGCGTACGAGATGGAGGAGATCCTCTACGAACTGCGCGACCACGCCTCGGGGCTGAACGCGGGCCGCTGGGACTACCTGTTCTCCATCGTGAAGAACTTCCGTGACGGCGGCGCCAAGTTCGTCCTCCCGGACCGCAACGCGGTCACGATGACCGCCCCGTTCATGCGCGCGTACACCGAACTCCTCGTGCGCACCTGCCACAAGCGCGGCGCGCACGCGATCGGCGGCATGGCGGCGTTCATCCCGTCCCGCCGGGACGCCGAGGTCAACAAGGTGGCCTTCGAGAAGGTCCGCGCCGACAAGGACCGCGAGGCCGGCGACGGCTTCGACGGCTCCTGGGTCGCCCACCCCGACCTGGTCCCGATCGCCATGGAGTCCTTCGACAAGGTCCTCGGCGACCGGCCCAACCAGAAGGACCGCCTGCGCGAGGACGTCGACGTCAAGGCGGCCGACCTGATCGCGATCGACTCCCTGGACGCCAAGCCGACGTACGCGGGCCTGGTCAACGCGGTGCAGGTCGGCATCCGCTACATCGAGGCCTGGCTGCGCGGTCTCGGCGCGGTCGCCATCTTCAACCTGATGGAGGACGCGGCCACCGCCGAGATCTCCCGCTCGCAGATCTGGCAGTGGATCAACGCGGAGGTGGTCCTCGACAACGGCGAGCAGGTCACCGCCGAACTGGCCCGCAAGGTCGCCGCCGAGGAACTGGCGAACATCCGCGCGGAGATCGGCGACGAGGCCTTCGCGGCCGGCAACTGGCAGCAGGCCCACGACCTGCTCCTGACGGTCTCGCTCGACGAGGACTACGCCGACTTCCTGACGCTGCCGGCGTACGAGCAGCTCAAGGGCTGACGCCCGGCGTCCGTGACGTGACCCGACCGCGCCCCCGGTACCGCACAGCACCGGGGGCGCGGTCGTGTCTCAGTCCACGTGGGCGGACCAGTCCCGTTCGGCGGCCGGCCTGCCGTGCAGGTCGGGGACGCGCTTGAGCCAGTCCGGGCGGCCCCGCTCGGTCCGGGCGGCCCGGGCGGCGTTCTCGGCGGCCAGCTCGTCGCGGCCCGGGAACTCGGTGGGCAGCCACCGCGCGGACGCCCGTACGCGCGCGTGCAGGTAGCCGACGTAGGCGGAGCGCACCTCGTCCGGTGTGCCGAAGCCCGCCTCGGGGGTCAGCCAGGCGTCCGGCACCCGGCCCACCACGTCGCGCAGCAGTTCCTCCGTCACCTTCGGGGCGAGTTCGGCGTCGGCGGCCCGGACGTCGGGCGCGTGGTGGCCGAGGGCGTGGTGGCGGAAGTCGTACGCCTTCTCCGGGGCGGAGGTGTCCCAGCGGTGGTGGAAGACGAGCGCGGCGCCGTGGTCGATCAGCCACAAACGCGGGGGTGCGATGCCGAGGGTGGGCCAGACCATCAGGTTGGAGCTGTGCACCGTGCGGTCCACGTTCACGGTGAGGGCGTCCAGCCAGACGACGCGCCCGGCCTCCCGCGCGTCCACGGGGAACGTCCTGGCCAGCTCCGGCGTGAGGTCGGCGCCGCCCGACAGGTAGTCCATGCCGAGGTTGAGTCCGGCACTGGCGTCGAGCAGGTCGCGCACCTCCTGGTGCGGCTGGTCCTCGGCCGTCGCCGGGTCGAAGTGCGCGAGGACCAGCTCGGGCACCCGGAGCCCCAGCTCCCGCCCCAGCTCCCCGACGATCACCTCGGCGACCAGCGCCTTGCGGCCCTGCGCGGAGCCGGTGAACTTGAGGACATAGGTGCCGAGGTCGTCGGCCTCGACGAGACCCGGCACCGAGCCGCCCTCGTGCAGGGGTGCGACGTAACGAGTCGCCGCGACCTCTCTCAGCACTTTCCCTGCCCACCCATCTCGTCGGCCCCCGGAGTCCGCTCCACGACCGGAGGTCAGGGTACTAGGGGCACGTCCCGGCTCACGGCGCCAGGCCTTCCCGGACGGCACTAATATCGGTGCCTCACACCCGTGTCGGGAAAGGCGAGGCTGAGCGATGGCCGATGACGCGTACCTGTTCCTGCTGCCGGAGCGTCATCCGCGGCTCGCGGCGCCGCTGGCGGCGGTCGGGCCGTTGGAGTGTCTGGAGACGCCCGCCGTGCGCGGCTGGCTCTCCGCGCACGGTACGGCGCCGGGGTCCGAGCAGGTCAGGATTCTCCCGGCGGCCAAGGACGTCCTCATCCCGGAGGACGCCGAGCGGCTGCCCGTGCCGCTGACCGCGGACGAGGCCCTGCGGGTGGAGCAGGAGTGCACCCCGGCGTCCATCACCGACCTGGAGAGGGAGCTCCTCGGCTTCCGGGAGGTCACCCAGGACTGGGAGGCGCTGGTGCACCGTGCTCACGCGGCCGGGATCCCCGCGCCCCGCATCGCTCAGCTGACCGGGATCGACCCGGTGGACATCGGCCGGCTGACCCGGTTCTGACGCGCCCGCCCGGTCACAGGCCCGTGAAGAGTCCGCGGAGTGGAGCGGGTGCCCGGGCGGGGTCGAGGGCCTCGACCAGGAGGCGGCCGTAGCGGATCTTGCGGCCCTTCTTCGTGGAGAGGAAGCGCCGCAGTTGCTGGTGCCGGGAACGGCCGTGCTGGGCGGGCTGGCCCAGGAAGGTCTGCCAGGGGCGCAGCTCGCCCTCGGCCCGGATGATCTCCTCGGCCCGTTCCGGGCCGAGGGCGCGGAGCAGTTCGTCCTCCAGGTCCGCCTCGCAGACGAAGAAGTCCCGCGGTGCCCTGGCCCGCTGCCAGCCCCGTTCGTAGAACCGCACCTCGCCCACGTCGCACAGGCCCGTCAGGCGCAGGCCGAGACCGGGCGGGCCGAGCAGACCGGCGTACCGGCCGACGCTCATCGCCCCGCCCATCGCCACCACGGCCACCCCTTCGGCGACCAGGTCCCGGCCCTCCCGCACGGCCAGCGCCTCGACGGCCGCGAGGTCGCTGGGGCCCTCAAGCAGCACCGCCGTCCGCAGCCCGAGCGCCTCCGCCAGCTCGCCCGCCGTGTCACCGGTCCCGCCGGCCGCCCAGCGGGCGGCCTCGTCCCGGAACGCCTCGATGTCCGCCATGCAGCGAGTGTGCACCTCCGGGGTCCGCGATCGCACGGATTATCGCGGCGGTCCCGGTCCGCTCACGCCTGTCGCAGGGGGTTGGGCAGCGGCAGGTAGCGGGCGTCCGCGCCGTCGGCACCCGTCCAGCGCAGGAGGAGGTTGGTCTTGGCGGGGAGGGTGGGGGCGGTGAGCAG
>NZ_QHJH01000106.1 GCF_003947455.1 Streptomyces sp. WAC 04229
TCCCCCGACGCCTCCCCCGACAGGTCCGCCACGCCGGGGGACCGGAGCACCGGCACCCACTCCGCCGACGAACTCGCCGGAACCGGACCCGGCCGGGTCGAGACGGCCCTGGCGGTCACCCTCCTCTTCTTCGCCGCCGGCGGCACGGCCGTACTGCTGACCCGCGGACGCCGCCGCTGACGCCACGGCTCCCGCCGCGCCTGCGGCTCCCACCGGGCTCACCGCTCCGTCGGGCCCACCGCCCCCGCCCCCGTCTGCGACCATCCCTGCGTGGACTATCCGAACGACCAGGCCCCCGGCGCCCCCGTCCGCTCCGGGATCCCGGAGCACGGCCGCGTGCCGAAGTACTACGCCGTCAAGGCGCGGATCGACCGTCTGGTCGGCGAGCTGGCGGAGGGCAGCGCCATCCCCACCGAGCGGGACCTCTCCGAGCGGTACGAGGTCGCCCGCGAGACCGTGCGGCAGGCGCTGCGCGAGCTGGTCCTCGAGGGCAAGCTGCGCCGCCAGGGCCGCGGCACCGTGGTGGCCGGCCCCAAGCTGGCGCAGCCGCTCTCCCTGGCCAGCTACACCGAGGGCGTCCGCCGCCAGGGACGCACACCCGGCCGCGCGCTGGTCACCCTCGACCGCTTCCCCTGCCCCGACGCGCTCGCCGCCGAGACCGGCCTCACCCGCGGGGAGCCCGTCTGGCACCTGGAGCGGGTGCTGCTCGCCGACGACGAGCGGGTCGGCCTGGAGAGCACCTACCTCTCCGTGGCCCGGCTCCCCGACCTGGACAGCACCTTCGACCCGGACTCGTCCTTCTACGCCCACCTCGCCGGGCAGGGCATCGCCTTCGGCGACGCCGACGAACGCATCGAGACCGTGCTCGCCACCCCGCGCGAGGCGCTGCTCATCGGCACGCCGCCGGCTCTCCCGATGCTGCTCATCCACCGCGTCTCCCGGGACACGGAGGGGCGCCCGCTGGAGCGGGTCCGGACGCTCTACCGGGGCGACCGCTTCTCCTTCACGACCCACCTGCGCGGCTGAAAACCACCACTCGCACAGACCGCCGAATCATAACGAAAAGATAACGGGTCTAGCCCAAACGTGACGACGAGTTCACGCTCTCGTTGTCAGCCGGATTCCTCCGGTTCCCCCTTGGCAAGGAGCGTGGCCGTCGTGAGAGTGATAGTCGTCGGAGCCGGCGTGGTGGGCACCATGCACGCCTGGCACGCAGTGAACCGCGGCCACGAGGTCGTACAGATCGAGCGCGAGACGGAGGCCCGCGGCGCCTCGCTGCGCAATTTCGGCCAGATCTGGGTCAGCGGCCGCGCGGGCGGCGAGGAGCTGGAGACCGCGCTGCGGGCCCGGGAACTGTGGGAGGAGATCGGCGCCCGGCTCCCGGCGCTGGGCTTCCGCCCGAACGGCTCCCTCACCCCGGTCCGCGGCGACCTGGAACGGGCGGTCGCCGAGGCGGCCGTGGCCCGCCCGGACGCCGCCGCCCGGGGCCACAAGCTGCTCACCGCCGGTGAGGCGCGCGCGCTGAACCCCGCCCTGCGCGGCGACTTCGACGCCGCGCTGTACTGCGGGCGGGACGCCGCCGTCGAACCCCGCACCGCCCAGCTCGCCCTGCGCGCCGAACTCCGCCGGTCCCCGAGGTACACCTTCCTGCCCGGCCGCGAGGTCCGCGACGTCATCGGCGAGAACGCCGTCCGCGACGACCACGGCGACACGCACACCGGCGACGCCGTCGTCCTGTGCACCGGCGCCTGGCTCGGCGGCCTGGTCCGCGAGCTGGCCGGGCCCGGCCTGCCCGTGCGGCGGGTCCGCCTCCAGATGATGCAGACCGACCCCCTCGGCGAACCCCTCACCACCTCGGTCGCCGACGCCGACAGCTTCCGCTACTACCCCGCCTACGGCTCGCCCGCCCTGGACGAGCTGAACGCGCGGCAGCCGCAGCCGGCCACGGCCGCCGAGCACCGGATGCAGCTGCTGATGGTGCAGCGCGCCGACGGCGGACTGACCATCGGCGACACCCACGAGTACGAGCACCCCTTCGCCTTCGACACCGTCGAGGACCCCTACGAGCACCTCACCGGCGTCGTCGAGTCCCTCCTGGGCCGGCCGCTGCCCAAGGTCCGCCGCCGGTGGGCCGGGGTGTACGCGCAGTGCACCGACACGAGCCGCGTCGTGCACCGCCAGCGCGTGCGCGACGGGGTGTGGCTGGTCACCGGGCCCGGCGGGCGCGGCATGACCTGCTCACCCGCGATAGCCGAAACCACCGCGAACGAACTGGGTTGGTGACAGCACCCATGACCATGACCACCACAGACATCCGCCTCGTCGTCCTCGACATGGCCGGCACCACCGTCGCCGACGGCGGCCTCGTCGAGCGCGCCTTCGACGCCGCCGCCCGCGAACTGGGCGTCGAGCCCGGCACCCCGGACCACGCCGAGAAGCTCGACTACGTCCGCGCCACCATGGGCGAGTCCAAGATCTCCGTCTTCCGGCACCTGTTCGGCGACGAGGACCGCGCCCAGCACGCCAACACCACCTTCGAGAAGGCGTACGGCGAACTGGTCGACGGCGGCCTGATCGCCCCGGTCCCCGGCGCCCGCGAGGCCGTCGAGGAACTGACCGCCGACGGCCGTACCGTCGTCCTGACCACCGGCTTCGCCCGCGTCACCCAGGACGCCATCCTCGACGCGCTGGGCTGGCACGACCTGGTGCCGCTCACCCTGTGCCCCGCCGACGCGGGCGGACGCGGACGGCCGTACCCGGACATGGTGCTGGAGGCGTTCCTGCGCACGAAGGCCGCCGACGCCGTACGCCAGGTCGCCGTCGTCGGCGACACCTCGTACGACGTGCTCAGCGGTGTACGGGCCGGCGCGGGACTGGTCGCCGGGGTGCGCACCGGGGCCCACGGCGACGACGCCTTCCGCGAAGCGGGCGCCGGACACGTCATCGACTCGGTCACCGGCCTGCCCGCCCTCCTGCGGGGAGCCGACGGCTGATGAACGCCACCGGCAGCGGCATCCGCTTCGACTCGGTCACCGTCGCCTACGACGGCAACGTCGTCCTCGACGCCCTCGACCTCACCGTCGAACCCGGCGAGGTGATGGCGCTGCTCGGGCCGTCCGGATCCGGCAAGACCACCGCGCTGCGGGCGGTCGCCGGGTTCGTACGGCCCGCCTCGGGGCGGGTCTTCCTCGGCGACCGCGACGTCACCGGCCTGCCCCCGCACCGGCGCGGCATCGGCATGGTCGTCCAGCAGTACGCGCTCTTCCCGCACATGCGGGTGGAGGACAACGTCGCCTTCGGACTCCGCGCCCGCAAGGTCCCCCGGGCCGAGATCCGGGAACGGGTCGCCGAGGCGCTGGCCATGACCGGCATGGGCGCCTACGCCCGCCGCCACCCCCGCGAGCTGTCCGGCGGCCAGCAGCAGCGCGTCGCCATCGCCCGCGCGCTCGCCATCCGGCCCGGCGTCCTGCTCCTCGACGAACCCCTCTCCGCGCTCGACGCCCAGCTCCGCTCCGGCATGCTCGCCGAACTGGCCCGCCTGCACCGCGAGCTGCCCGACGTGTCGATCCTCTACGTCACCCACGACCAGGTGGAGGCCCTGACCCTCGCCGACCGGATCGCGGTCATGGACAGGGCGGGGCTGCGCGCGTGCGGGACGCCGAGGGAGCTGTACCGGGCGCCGGCCGACGAGTTCACGGCGTCCTTCGTGGGCGGCGCGAACCTGCTGCCGGTGACCGTCGGAACCGGGGGAGTGTCCTTCGCGGGCGCGGACATCAAGGTCGACACGGGGGGTGCCGCGCGGGGCGCGTCGGCCGTCCTGTGCGTGCGCCCGCATCTCGTCGGGCTCGGGGACGGTCCCAACCGGCTCACCGGGACGCTGGGAGAGATCCAGTGGCGGGGGGCGACGCACCGGCTCTTCGTCGACGTGGGTGGTCACCGGGTGATGGCTGACCTGCGTGAGCTGCGGGATCCGCCTGCTCACGGCGACGAGGTGACGTTGCATTTCGCGCCGGACGACGGAGTGCTGCTGCCTGCTGGGGTGGACCATGGCTGAGGTTGCCCGTGAGCCGCGGGCCGTGGGTGGCTGGTCGCGCCCCGGCGGCGGCAGCCGCAAATCGAGCACAGCCCCGCGCCCCTTCGGGGCGTTGGTGTGGGCCTTGCCTCCAGTGGTCCTGCTCGGGCTCTTCTTCCTTTACCCGCTCGCCCTCGTCGTCCAGCAGTCCTTCCAGCCCGACACCGGCGGCACCTCCCTCCAGCCGTACGCCGACGTGTTCGCCTCGTACGCGTTCCGGGAGGCGTTGTGGACCACCGTGTGGCTGGCGGTGGCCGCCACCGCCGGGTGCCTGGTGCTCGGGTTCGTGCTCGCGCTGGTCATCGCGTTCGTGCCGTTCCCCGGGGCGAAGGCGGTCGCCCGCTTCATCGACGTCTTCCTGTCCTTCCCGTCCTTCCTGATCACGCTGGCCCTGCTGTTCGTCTACGGCTCCGTCGGCATGGCCAACGGGCTGTGGACGGACACCACCGGGGCGTCCGAGGGACCGTTCCAGTTCCTCACCACGCCCTGGGGCGTGCTGCTCGCGGAGATCACGTACTTCACGCCGTTCGTGGTGCGCCCGCTGCTCGCCGCGTTCTCGCAGCTGGACACCGCCCAGCTGGAGGCGGCCAGTTCGCTCGGGGCCCGCGCACCGCGCATCATCCGCCACATCGTCCTGCCCGAGGCGCTGCCCGCGCTCGCGGCCGGCGGCAGCCTCGTCCTGGTGCTGTGCCTCAACGAGTTCGGCATCGTGCTCTTCACCGGCGCCAAGGGCGTCACCACCCTGCCGACGCTCGTGTACAGCAAGGCCATGCTGGAGTCCGACTACCCGGGCGCCTGCGTGGTCGCCGTCGTCAACGTCCTGATCTCCGTGGGCCTGTACGGCCTCTACCGGGTGGTGAGCCGCCGTGCTGGTGCATAGCCGCAAGGCGAGGTGGGCCCTGTGGGCGCTCTTCCTCGTCCTCTTCCTGCCCCTCTTCGCCCTCCCTCTGCTCGTCGTCCTGGGGGCGTCCTTCGCCACCCACTGGTCCAGCGTCCTGCCGTCCGGCCTCACGGCCGCCAACTACCAGGCGGCGACCCGCGGCGAGGCCCTCCAGGCCCTCACCACCAGCCTGGTCACCGCGCTCGTCGCGAGCCTGCTGGCACTGGCCGCCGGCACCTGGGCCGCGCTCGCCGCCGCCGCGTTGAAGAAGCGCCACCGCAAGGTCGTGGACGCCCTGTTCGTTCTGCCGGTGGCCGTGCCCTCCGTCGTGGTCGGCCTGGCGATCCTGGTCGCCTTCTCCCAGCCGCCCTTCCTCCTCAACGGCACCCGCTGGATCGTGATCGTCGCCCACACCGTGCTGGTCACCGCCTTCGCATACCAGTCGGTGTCCGCGGCGATCACCCGCCTCGACCCGGCGTACGAGCAGGCCGCCGCCTCCCTCGGCGCCTCCCCTGCGCGCGTCCTGCTGCGGGTGCGGCTGCCGCTGCTGCTGCCGTCCCTGACCGCCGCCGCCGGCCTCTGCTTCGCCCTGTCCATGGGTGAGCTGAGCGCCACGATGATGCTCTACCCACCGGACTGGACCCCGCTGCCGGTCCTCGTCTACGCGGCCACCGACCGCGGCGCCCTCTTCACCGGCTCCGCCGTCGCCGTGGTCCTGATGACGGCCACCCTGCTGGTGCTGCTCGCCGTCTCCCGCATCCGCACCAAGGCCGCCTACCGCTGACCGACCGCCGTTCGCCCGTCCCTCTTCTTCCGTCTCCCGTCTGCCTTCTCCCGCAAGGAGTTCACCTCGCCATGCCCGGAAAGCCCCTCCTGCCGCTCGCCGCCGTCTGCCTCCTCGCCCTCCCCCTGACCGCCTGCGGCGGCAACTCCGCTGCCTCCGACGAGAACGTCGTCACCGTCTACAGCGCCGACGGCCTCAAGGGCGAGAACGGCGACGGCTGGTACGACCAGGTCTTCGAGGACTTCGAGAACGAGACCGGCATCAAGGTCGAGTACGTGGAGGGCGGCTCGGGCGAGATGGTCCAGCGCGCCACCCGCGAGAAGCGCAACGCGCAGGCCGACGTGCTCGTCACCCTCCCGCCCTTCATCCAGCAGGCCGACGGCAAGGGCCTGCTTCAGAAGTACGCCCCCGAGGGCGCGGACCAGGTCAGCGGCGCCGACAAGGCGGCGAACGGCACCTGGACCGCCGTCGTCAACAACTACTTCGGGTTCATCCACAACACCAAGGAACTCAAGAAGGCCCCCGCCACCTGGGAGGACCTGCTCGACGGCAGGTACGAGAACAAGCTCCAGTACTCCACCCCGGGCGTCGCCGGCGACGGCACCGCCGTCCTCATCAAGGCCATGCACGACTTCGGCGGCGAGAAGCCGGCCATGGACTACCTCAGGAAGCTCCAGGCCAACAACGTCGGCCCGTCCGCCTCCACCGGCAAGCTCGCCCCGAAGGTCGACAAGGGCGAGCTGCTGGCCGCCAACGGCGACGTGCAGATGAACTTCGCCCAGTCCAAGTCCATGCCGAACCTCGGCATCTGGTTCCCCGCCCGCGAAGGCGGCAGGCCCACCACGTTCGCCCTGCCCTACGCGGCCGGCCTGGTCTCCGACGCCCCGCACGGCGAGAACGGCAGGAAGCTCCTCGACCACATGCTCGGCCAGAAGGCACAGCGGCAGGTCAGCGAGATCGGCGGCGGCTTCGCGGCCCGCCAGGACGTCAAGGCCACCGACGCCAACGCCATCGAACTGGCCAAGCTGATGGACGGCGTCGAGATCTTCGAACCCGACTGGAACGACATCGAGGAGAACCTCACCTCGTACGTCGACGCATGGAAGTCGGCCACCGGCAGCTGAGCCACCCCGCACCTGCCTGCACGGAGGTCCAGCACTGGTTCCGGGTGATCGACGGGGTCCCTCCGACCGGCTCCTGATTAGGCTGTGGGGCGTCGGTACGCCGTGGTTCCGGCGCCCCCGCCCATGCCCCACCGCACGCCAGGAGTTCGTCGCAATGGCAGACCGCAAGCCCATCGAGTCGTGGCTCACCGACATGGACGGGGTCCTCATCCACGAGGGCGTGCCGATTCCCGGGGCCGACGCCTTCATCAAGAGGCTCCGGGAGTCCGGCAAGCCCTTCCTGGTCCTCACCAACAACTCGATCTACACCCCGCGCGACCTGCACGCCCGGCTGCGGCGGATGGGCCTGGAGGTGCCGATCGAGTCGATCTGGACGTCGGCGCTGGCCACCGCCCAGTTCCTGGACGACCAGCGGCCCGGAGGGTCGGCGTACGTCATCGGCGAGGCCGGTCTGACCACGGCCCTGCACGACATCGGCTACATCCTCACCGACCACGACCCCGACTACGTGGTCCTCGGTGAGACCCGTACGTACTCCTTCGAGGCCATGACCAAGGCGGTCCGGCTGATCAACGCCGGCGCCCGGTTCATCTGCACCAACCCCGACGAGACCGGCCCCTCCACCGAGGGCCCGCTCCCGGCGACGGGCGCGGTCGCCGCGCTGATCACCAAGGCGACCGGCAAGCAGCCCTACTTCGCCGGCAAGCCCAACCCGCTGATGATGCGCACCGGGCTCAACGCGATCGGCGCCCACTCCGAGACCAGCGCGATGATCGGCGACCGCATGGACACCGACGTGCTGGCCGGCATGGAGGCGGGCATGCAGACCTTCCTGGTCCTGACCGGTCTGACCCGGCCCGAGCAGGTCGAGCACTTCCCGTACCGCCCCTCCAAGGTGGTCGACTCCATCGCGGACCTCGTCGAACGGGTCTGACACGGCCTTCGGTAAACCCGAGATCGCCCGGTGTAACCCGAACGGAGCAGCCCGACCCTCGCGCAGGATGCGGGGGCGGGTCCCGCGGGGGAGTCTCCAGACAACTGGAGGTACACGATGGGCTCACTGAAAGTCACTCTCTGTGCCGGGGCCGCTCTGGCGGCGGCGCTCGCACCGGTCGCGCCCGCCGCGTACGCGACCGACGGCGCGGGCGTCTCGGTGTCTCCGTCCTCGCCCGCGCCCGGCGGCGACGTCGAGCTGCGCGTGCCCGACTGCACCGAGAGGACGGCCGTCGCCGTGTCGGCGGCGTTCGTCTCCGAGGCACGGCTGACCGTGGCCGCGGAGGACGGCGTTCTCGTCGGCACCGGCACGGTCCGCTCCGGCATGGAGGCCGGCGTCTACGCCGTGCGGGTCACGTGCGGCGGCGACGCCCGCGAGGGCACCGTCAACGTCGAGCGCCGGCGCCCGGCCGCACCCGCCTCTCCCGTCGCCCCCGTCCACGCGGGCGGCGGCGGCAGCGCCCGGCTGGCCGCCGCCGACGGCGGTGACGAGGCCCGCCCCGAGCCCCCCGGCACCGCGCACACCGTGACCGGCCTGGTCCTCGCGGGCATCGCCGCCGTCGCCGTCGCGCTGCGCGGCGTCCGCAGCCGGAGCCGCGGGACGGACTGACCATGTCCGAACAGGACGCACGAGGCACCACCGTCCCCGGCGGCCGCCTGGTGACCGGCATCGCCTGGACCGTGCTGCTCCTCGGGCTGTGGCTGTGGGGCCGCGAGGCCACCGACGTGCGCGAGGGCATATCCCGGCCCGCCACCGGCGACATGGCGGCGGCAGGCCGGCCCCCCGACGTACCGCTGCCGCCCGCCCACGCACCCCTCGACGACGCCCGGCCGCAGCGGCTCGACGTCCCCGGCCTCGACGTCAGCGCCCCGGTCCTGCCCAGCGGACTCGACGCCCAGGGCGCCATCGAACCGCCGCCGTTCGACCGGGCCGGCTCCGTCGGCTGGTACGCGGCCGGCGTCACCCCGGGCGCGGCCGGGACGGCGCTGATGGTGGGCCACGTCGACACCGAGACCCGGCCCGCCGTCTTCTACGAGCTGAGCACCCTGGAGCCCGGCGAGACGGTCCGGGTGGCCCGCGACGACGGCGGGACCGCCGAGTTCACCGTCGACGACGTCCAGGTCCTCACCCGCACCGGCTTCGACGCCCAGCAGGCCTACGGCCCCCGCACCACCGGCCGCGCCGAACTCCGCCTGATCACCTGCGGCGGCACCTTCGACCGCACCACCGACAGCTACACGGCCAACGTCATCGTCTCCGCCTACCTCACCGGAACCGGCTCCTAGGGCCTGCCTAGCACAGGAACCGGCGCCCGGTCCCGGAACCGTTCGAGTGCCGGGGGCGTATGTCAGGATTGAGCCTCGCAACGCACCCAGGGGGGTTGGATGTACGGCAGCAGGGGGGCCGCGACGTTGTCCACGAGGCGGACGTCGGCGGCGGTGCTCGGCGCGGCACTGCTGCTCGCGGGCTGCTCCTCCTCCGGCGACGGAGAGGGCAAGGGCGGCAGCGCGGGCGCCGGGATCACGCAGCAGCCCAAGGAGGCCGACCCGTTCTGGGTCAACCCCGACGGCACCGCCGCGCAGCAGGTGGCGTCGCTGGCCGAGGCCGGCAAGAAGGACCAGTCCGAGCAGATCCGCAAGATCGCCCAGCAGCCGACCGGCGAGTGGCTCAGCCCGGAGAACCCCGAGGAACAGGCCCGTGGCTTCACCGAGGCCGCCGATGAGGCCGGGCGTACCGCACTGCTCGTCCTCTACAACATCCCGCACCGCGACTGCGGCCAGTACTCGGGCGGCGGCGCCGCCGACGGCAACGCCTACCGCGACTTCGTCGACGGCGTGGCCAAGGGCATCGGCGACCGCTCCGCCACGGTCGTCCTGGAACCGGACGCCGTGCTCCACCTGGTGGACGGCTGCACCCCGGACCAGTTCCACGAGGAGCGCTACGCCCTCCTCAACGACGCCATCGACAAGCTCGCCGCCCTGAAGAACACCAGGGTGTACCTGGACGCGGGCAACGCCGGCTGGGGCCACCCCGACCAGATCTTCGGCCCGCTGAAGCGGGCCGGCATCGACAAGGCCGACGGCTTCTCGGTCAACGTGTCGAACTTCTACACCACCGAGGACTCCATCGCCTACGGCAAGCAGCTCTCCGCCAAGGTCGGCGGCAAGCCCTTCGTCATCGACACCAGCCGCAACGGCAACGGCCCCTACACCGGCGGCAACCCGGACGAACGCTGGTGCAACCCCCCGGGCCGCGCCCTCGGCGAAACCCCCACGACGAAGACGTCCGACCCCCTGGTCGACGCCTACGTCTGGGTCAAGCGCCCCGGAGAGTCGGACGGCGAATGCAAGGGCGGCCCGAAGGCGGGCGAGTGGTACCCCGACTACGCCTTGAAACTGGCACAGGGATAGCGCCCCTCAGGGGCGCGGGGCTGTGACATTTGCGGCTCCGCCGCGGGAGCGCGACCAGCCACAGCGCTCCCGCACCCAGAGTCACAACCTGCGGGAGCGCTACGGCACTCTGACCCACTCCGCCTTCGAAGGCGTCCCCTCCCCATCGGTCACGAACATCATGTACCACCCCGACTGAACAAGGTTCTTGTTCTCCGGCACGGTCACGGTCAACTTGTCCCCGTCCGCCGTGAAGTCCAACGCGATGGACCGCTGATCCACGTCAGTGACGTGCGTTGAGGCGCTGGGCCGGATCAACCGCACCTTCTTCACCGTCGACGCCGCCCGCGAGGTGAACGTCCCCGAGTCGCCCCGCGCGATGGTCTTCGGCCCGCCGGACAGATCCGGCCGCGAGTCCCGGTAGAGATACGGCGGCGTGTAGATCTCGATCCGCTGCTCGAACTTGCCCGGCTTGGTGTTGGCCTTGTCCGCGTAGAGCGAGTCCGACCCGAAGAACATCAGGCGCCCGTCGGGCAGCAGGATCGAACCGGAGTGGTAGTTCCGGCCCACCAGCGGATCGGCCACCCGCTCGAAGTCGTTCGTGTCCGGGTGGTACATCCGGGCCTGGAGGACGTTGGAGTCGCCGCGGCCCCGGTAGTCCTCCGAGCCGCCGGAGACCAGCACGCTGTCGTCCGGCAGGACTGATGCCTGCGGGTAGCGGGTGCCCTTGTCCATGGCCGGTCCGTCCACGAACCGCGGGTCGTCCGCCTTCAGGTCGATGATCCGGGTCTTCTCGCTGGACAGCTTGGACTCGCCGACCCCGCCACCGCCGATCACCATGTACTTCTCGTCCTGCGCCGGCGGCAGCAGCACCGTGTTCGCGGTCTCCAGCATGTCGGCGTCGCTGAGACCGGGCACCTTGGTGAACTTGTTGGTCTCCACGTCCCAGATGCCCGGGTCGCGGCCCACGTCGTCGGGGCCGTAGCCGGCGTTCGCGCCCGAGTAGAAGATCTTGCCGTTCTGCATGAGGAACAGCGCCGGGTACGTCGGGAACTGGCGGACCTTGTCGGTGTAGGTCCATCCCTTGGTCTCCGGGTCGTAGATCTCGTTCTTGCCCGGGACCAGCTGGCCGATGTCGTCGAGGCCGGAGACGCTGAGGATCTTGCCGTCGCCCAGGGTGGTGAGCGTCGGGTACCAGCGGGCCTCGTGCATCGGGTCGACCTTGATGTACTTCTCGGCGACCGGGTCGAACTCGAAGGCGTCCCGGATCCCCTGGAAGTCCTTCTTGTCGAGGGCGAGCTTCTGCGCGATGCCGTAGGTGTTGCGCGCGTCCGTGCCCGACAGGCCCTGGACGCGGTAGTTGTCCTGCGTACCGGTCTCGTACTTGGCGCCGCTGCGCTGCGCCTCGACGTAGATCCGGCCGAGGCCCGGGTCGTTGCGCACGAACGCGCCGGTCTCCGGGTCGAAGACCTTCTTGGCGCGGGGCACCAGGACCGGGTCCTTGGAGACGAAGGTCTTGCCGTTCTCCTTGCCGGTGAACTTGGTGCCCGCGGGCAGGGTGATCGGCTGGTCCGGGTTCTCGTTGTGGACGATCATCAGGCCGCCGGCCTTGGTGACGTCGCCCTTGAGCTTCTCGTACCGCTTGGTGCCGCCCGCGATCAGCAGGTTGCCGTTGGCGAGCTGGGTGTGGCCGGTGCAGAACAGGTCGGCGGGCGTCGGCACCTTCTTGATGGTGCCCTTGACGGGGTCCCAGATCCGGGTGTCGAACTTCTTGTCGTCGAAGTTGTCCTGGTTGTTGCCCGACCCGGCGACGAGCAGCACCTTGCCGGTGCGCAGCAGCGCCGCGTGGATGGTGTTCTGCCGGTACTCCTCGGGAAACTCGACGATCTCCCACTTGCCGTTGGCGGCCTTGTACTCCGGCTGATTGATCTTGTACTGGTGGTATTTCTCGGTTCCGAAGCGGTAGAGCCACGGTCCGTTCATTCCGGCCAGCGCGACTACCACCGCCGTACCTATCGCGAAGCGACGGGCGCGGCGGCGGCCGGCACGGTCTTTCATTCCTTACGTCCCCCAAGTCCACCAAGGGCGATCTGCATGGTCTGGTCGTCGCCCCCGTCGGCGGGGGCTGCCCAGCTGGGCTTCTGCTGCGGCGCGTGCGGTGCGTACGGCGTGTACGCCTGCTCGGGCGCCCTGTGCTGCGCCGGGACCCCCGGCGACGGCTCGGCGGCGGCGGCCGTCGGCCGCTTCTTCGCCTTCCGCAGTTCGTGGCGCCAGGCGAACATCGGCGACGCGGTGATCAGCAGCGCGAACGTCGCCCAGATGATCATGGCGGGGTGGGAGTGCCCGAGGGTGAAGCCCGCGGTGATCGAGCCGGCGAAGATCACGATGAAGTACCAGTGGTACCGGAAGGTCCCGAACAGGGTGTCCGGGCTGGCCGAGTCGCCCTTCGGGGTCACCACGAACTTGCTCTTGCGGCGCAGCACGGAGTCGATGAGCGCCTTGGCGTACAGCGGCGCCGACAGGGCGGACATGATCATGCCGGCCACACCCCCGGAGCCCTCCGGCTCGTGCGGCGAGACGTTGTGGCGGCGGTTCCAGACGTAGAGGCCGATCTGGAGCGCGGAGGCGTTGCCGTAGAGCATCAGCCAGACCGCGGGGTCGATGTTGACGCCCGAGGCGCCCAGGCCCAGGAACAGGCAGCAGCTCAGCGCCGCCAGGATCCAGTTCAGGGCCGACATCGGGTAGAAGATGATCATCATCGTGTAGTTGAAGAGCTTGCTCGGCGGCAGCGAGTACCAGCCCTTCCAGTACTGCTTGAGGATCGTCTCGTACGTCCCCCGCGACCAGCGCATCTGCTGGGTGAAGAAGTCCGTCCAGGCGTTCGGGCCCTCGCCCACCGCGAGCACGTCCGGGGTGTAGACCGAGCGCCACTTGCGGCCCGTGGCCGGGTTCTTGTGGCGGTGGATCTCGAAGCCGGTCGCCATGTCCTCGGTGATCGAGTCGTACAGCCCGCCGATCTGCTTGAGCGCGCTGATGCGCACCGCGTTCGAGGTGCCCACGAACATGGGGGAGCCGTACCGGTTGCCCGCGCGCTGGATCAGCGCGTGGAAGAGGAACTGCTGCGACTCGGCGGCCTTGGTGATCGGGTTGTCGTAGTTGCCGTAGACCTGCGGGCCGATGACGAAGCCGACGTCCGGGTCGCGGAAGAAGCCGAGCATCCGCTCCAGGTAGTTGGGCAGCGGCACGTGGTCGGTGTCGACCGAGGCGAAGAAGTCGTAGTCGTTGCCGTGCGCGTCCAGCCAGGCGTTGTAGTTGCCGTGCTTGGTCTTGGCGCGGTGCGGGCCCTTCTTCCGGTTCCACTTGGAGACGCCCTTGCGGGAGAAGTGATGTACTCCCAGGCGCGCGCAGACTTCCTTCACCTCGGGGTCGTCGCCCTCGTCGAGGAGCCAGACGTGCATCAGACCGCGGTGGCGGATCCGCACGGCCGCCTCCAGGGTCTTCGTCACCATCTCCAGCGGCTCCTTGCCGGGCACGAAGGAGGTGAGGAAGGCGACCCGGGTGCCGGTCTCGGGCACCACCGGGACCGGGTCGCGGGCGACCAGGGTGGCGTGCGCGTTCGACAGGACGTTCAGGCAGCGGAAGAGCTCGATCAGGCCGATCGCCACGAGCATCACGATGTCGAGCGTGGGCAGCCAGTCGAAGGCGGGGTAGTCGCGCTCGGTCCAGTGCGTGGGCTGGAGCAGCCAGACCAGCAGCACCACCGACAGCAGCGGGGCGGCGGCCAGCATGAGCGCGACCCGGACGCGGTGCGGCTCCTGGGATATCAGCGAGCGGTACTGGACCTTGTACGGCTGGTGCGGGTCGGGCTGGGTGAGGGGGCCCGCGAGCCGGCTGTAGTGCTCGTAGTCGTACTTCGGCAGGGTCTTGCGTATCCGGCGGAATGAACCGGTGTTCCAGGTCCGATGCCCGCCCACCCTGAGCTGGGTGGTCTGTGACGGGTCGTGGTCCTGCCCGTCGCCCGTCGGCGTCGACGTCATGTGTTGTCCCCCCACACGCGGGTCATGCGTGTTTCGTTGGTCCTTGCCTGCAACGGCCCCCCTCGGCCGACACACACCTTATATAGACATGGAACGAGAGCCCCCGGTTGCATGACGCCCCTCGGCGTCCGGCCCCCCGAACCGGACCAGGCTTCTACGGTGATCGTCATGATCGCAAGGCGTTCGGGACCCGGATACGCCGAAGGCCCCCCGTGTGATACGAGGGGCCTTCGGCCGTCTGTGCGCCGCCAGGGACTCGAACCCCGGACCCGCTGATTAAGAGTCAGCTGCTCTAACCAACTGAGCTAGCGGCGCCTGCTGACCTGCACGACTCTACCCGATGCCGGACGGTGCTCCCGACCACCGGGGAGGTCGTCCCGAGGGGCCGGTTACATCATTCGGACCGTCAACATGCGAATAAGGAGACCAGTTGAGAAACTGACGGACATGTACCGAAGTGCACCGCCGCGGACATTTCGATCGGGAGTGTGAGGGGAATCGCATGGAGACTCCCGTATTCGAGGAATTCGATGCCGCGAGCGACTGCGACTGCCCCGGTTGCCGTCACCGGACGAGCGTTCCACCGCATTCCCCGACGGGCCGGCGCACGGTGATCGTGGCCACCGCCACGGCCGCCGCACTGGGGGCGAGCGGTGCCGCCGCGCTCCCGGCCGCCGCCCACGCACCCCTGCGACCGGGCGACCCCGCAGGTGACGAGCCGGACACCCCGCAGGGTGCCAGGGCCCCGCTGCACGGTCCGGCGGGCCGGCCGGCGCCCGCGCCCGGCACCGAGCTGGCCACCATCAGCCGTACGGAGATCATCAACCGGGCCAAGACCTGGGTCACCGCGAAGGTGCCGTACAGCATGACCGCCTACTGGTCCGACGGATACCGGCAGGACTGCTCGGGCTATGTGTCGATGGCCTGGAAACTGCCGACGAACGAATGGACCGGAAGCCTCGGCACGGTCGCCGACCGGATCACCAAGAGCGAACTCCAGCCCGGCGACATTCTGCTCTTCCACAACACGTCCGACCCCCAGAAAGGCTCCCATGTGGTGATCTTCGGCGGCTGGACGGACGGCACGCGCACCGCCTACACGGCCTACGAGCAGACCCCGCCCAACGCCCGGAAGCTCGCGACGCCCTACGCCTACTGGAGCAATTCCGCGAAGTACCTGCCCTACCGCTACAAGGGCGTCGCGGCGAGCCCGGTGAGCACGGCGGGCGGGGCGCCGGCCGCGGCCTCCGGCTACCCGGGGGCGTCGTCCTTCGGGCCCGGCGCCGACAACCGGCACGTCACCGAGCTGGGCCGGATGCTCGCCGCGCGCGGCGCCGGACGCTTCTACTCCTCCGGGCCCGGTCCCCGCTGGTCGGAGGCGGACCGCAGGGCGACCGAGGCGTTCCAGCTGGCCCAGGGCTGGCGGGGCCGGGAGGCCGACGGGCTGCCGGGTCCGGGTACCTGGCGGCTGCTGACCGAGGGCCGCGGCAAGGACGTCCCGGCCGCGGCCACGGGCTCCGCCTCGCACGGGGTGGCCGGCTATCCGGGCCGGGCGCTGTTCCGGCCGGGTGCGGAGAACCCGTACGTCACCCGGCTCGGCGAGCGGCTCGTGCGGAAGGGGTTCGGCAGGTACTACACGACCGGACCGGGTCCGCGCTGGGGTGAGGCGGACCGGCGGGCCGTCCAGGCCTTCCAGCGCACCCAGGGCTGGCGCGGTGGCGCGGCGGACGGCTACCCGGGCCCCGAGACCTGGCGGCGGCTCTTCTCGTGACCGCCCGCCCCGAGGTGATCACCCGTTCATGAGGCGTCTGGCGCGGAGGCTGGAGCACGCATGAGTACGACATCGTCAACGAACCCGCAGGGCACGGCCCCGGCCGCCACCGGTCCCTCGCCGGCCGCGGAGACCGGCCACCGGCCCGCCCGGCTGATCCGGAACGAGGCCACCACCGAGATCCCCGTCCACCTGCTGTTCCGCGACGACCCCGATCCGGCGCCGGTGCCGTTGCGGCCCGCGGTCGTCGGCCGCCGGCAGGGCACCGGCGAGCAGCCCCGGACGCGGCGGCCCGAGGCGGCGCGCCCGCGTCCGGTACCGCAGGTCGACCCGGAGCTGACGGAGCGTCCGGCCCGGGTGCTGCCGGGCGCCGCGGGGGTGGCCGCCGGGTTCTGCGGAGCGGCCGGGTGCGCGGTCACCTCCTGGTGGGCCGGGGTCGTACCGCCGCTCGCGGCCCAGGCGCTGGGGCTGCCGGCGTACTCCGGTGCCGGGCTCGGGCCCGCGCAGTGGGCGGCGTACGCGGCCGCCGGGGCGCTCGGGATGTTCGGGTTCGGCGGGCTGGCCCGGGGCCGGACCGGACGGGCCTGGGTGCTGGGGCTGTTCGGCCGCTACCGGGGGACCGTCCGGCGCACCGGCCTGATGTGGGTGAACCCGCTGCTGCTGCGCCGTCGGGTCGACGTGCGGCTGCGGCACTGGCGCAGCGAGCCGATGCCCGCGGCCGACGGCAACGGGGTCGCGCTGAGGGCGGTGACGCTGGTGGTGTGGCGGGTGCGGGACACCGCGAAGGCCACGCTGGGCGTCGAGGACCACGAGACCTATCTGCGCGAGTGCGTCGAGGCCGCGCTGGCCCGGGTCCCGGTGGAGCCGCTGGGCACGGTCCGCAGCTCCGCCGACGTGGCCGGCGACACGCTGACCCGGCTGGTCGCGGCGGACGCGGCGCCGATCGGTCTGGAGGTGTTCTCGGTGCGGCCGGTCCGGGTGGAGTACGCCCCGGAGGTCGCCGCCGCGATGCACCGGCGCAGGATCGCCGCGCTGGACGCGGCGCAGCGGGCCAGCGTGCTGACCTCGGTCGTGGACTCGGTGGAGGACACGGTGACCCGGCTGACCGTGCGGGGGCTGGTCGAGCTGGACGACTACGAGCGCAAGATGCTGGTCAAGGACCTGACGGTGGCGTTCTGCGCGGGGCGTGGGGACGCCGGGCACTGAGGGGCGAGCGGGTTCCGCTATTGGTATGGACATGTTCAACTAACGGCAATAATCTGAGACTTGGTCTAGACCTGCACGGCTCGCTGAACTTCCCCACACGTCACAGGAGCAGCAGTATGCGCACAAGGACCAAGATCTACGCCGCCGCGGTGGGTATGGCGACCACCGGAGCCCTCGTCCTCTCGTCCGGCGGCGCCACCGGTCACGGCTACACCGACCTGCCCGTCAGCCGGCAGAAGGTGTGCCAGAACGGCACCGTCACCGGGTGCGGCTCCATCCAGTGGGAGCCGCAGAGCGTCGAGGGCCCCAAGGGCTTCCCGGCGGCCGGTCCGGCCGACGGGAAGATCTGTTCCGCGGGGGTCGGCTCGTTCGCCCCGCTGGACAGTCCCAAGCAGCCCAACGGCCAGGCCTGGCCCGCCACGAAGGTGAACGGCGGGCAGAGCTACACCTTCCGCTGGCAGTTCACCGCCCGGCACGCCACGACCGACTTCAAGTACTACGTCACCAAGCCGGGCTGGAACCAGAACCACAACCTGGCCCGGTCCGACCTCAACCTGACACCGTTCTTCACGGTGCCCTACAACAACCAGCAGCCCCCGGCCACGCTCTCCCACACCGGCACCGTGCCGTCCGGGCTGAGCGGACGCCACGTGATCGTCGCGGTCTGGACGATCGCCGACACGGGCAACGCGTTCTACGCGTGCTCGGACGTCACCTTCTGAACCGTCCGGCCGGACGGAAACGAGCAAGGCCCCCCTCGCCGGAGCGAGGGGGACCTTGTGCTGTGCGCCGCCAGGGACTCGAACCCCGGACCCGCTGATTAAGAGTCAGCTGCTCTAACCAACTGAGCTAGCGGCGCATGACTCCCGCCGTCCGCTTCCCGCGGTCGGCGACGACGAAAATACTACCCGGTCCCCGGGGGTGCTCCCGACCACCCCCGGCTGCCGGGGCCGCGCTAGATCGTCAGCGACAGCAGCACCGGTGCCGCGTTCCGGTTCAGCTCGTCCGCCGCCTCGCGCAGCCGGTGCGCCTGCTCCACCGGGAGCGACAGGGCCAGACAGCCCACGGAGGAGCCGGCCGTGATCGGGACGGCCGCGCAGACCGTCCCCACCGCGTACTCCTGGAGGTCGAGGACCGGCACGGTGGGCGGCTGGGACTCCAGCCGGGACATCAGGAGCGCGTCGCTGGTGATGGTGCGCGAGGTCAGCCGGGCCATCCGGTGCCGGGCCAGGTGGTCGCGGCGGCCCGCGTGGTCCAGCTGGGTCAGCAGGCTCTTGCCGACCGCGGTGGCGTGCGCCGAGACCTTGAAGTCCACCCACTCGTTGACCTTCGGCGTGGCCGGGCTGTCGGCGTACTGGGTGACGCTCACCTCGCCGTCGACGTACCGGCTGATGTAGACGGCGGCGCCCACCGAGTCGCGCAGCCGGTCCAGGGTGCGCTGGAGCTTGTCCCGCACCGCCTGCTCGCGTCCGTCGGCCGAGCCCAGGCGGGCCAGGGCCTCGCCGGTGACGTACGCGCCGTCGGCGGTCTGCTCGACGTAGCCCTCGCGGCGCAGCATGCGCAGGAGCGCGGTCAGCCGCTCCTGGTCGAGACCGGAGCCGCGGCCCAGCTCGGCGGCGGTGACTCCGGAGGTGTGCCGCGTCACCGTCTCCAGGACACGCAGGGCGTCCTGGGCCGAGTGGTGCGGCGCGGTCGGCCTGTGCTGCAGCGCCACGGTGGTCTCCCCCTGCGCTCGCTGGTGCATCCCGGCCTTCACGATAGCCGCCAAGACGCCTCTCGTGAGGGCGTGTTGACCGGATTTCGGGGCCCTCATCTGCGGCGCAGACCCTCTGGCACATGCCAGTGGCCTGCCCCAGCGTCCCGACCTCGGACGTTGGGGCAGGCGCACCGTGCAATTACAGGACCGCGCTGAGAAACTCCCGCGTCCGGTCGTGCTCCGGCTCGCTGAAGATCTTCTCGGGCGGCCCGGCCTCGATGACCCGGCCCGAGTCGAACATCAGCACCTGGTCCGAGATGTCCCGGGCGAAGTTCATCTCGTGGGTCACGCACAGCATGGTGATGTCCGTGGTGCGGGCGATGTCCCGGAGCAGGTCGAGGACGCCCGCGACCAGCTCGGGGTCGAGCGCCGAGGTCACCTCGTCGAGGAGCAGCACCTTCGGCCGCATCGCCAGCGCCCGGGCGATCGCCACCCGCTGCTGCTGACCGCCGGAGAGCTGGGCCGGGTGGGCGTCGCACTTGTCGCCGAGGCCCACCATGTCGAGCAGCTCCTTGGCCCGCTCCACCGCCTCGTCCTTGGACAGGCCGAGCACGGTGACCGGCGCCTCGGTGATGTTGCGCAGCACGGTCATGTTCGGGAACAGGTTGAACTGCTGGAACACCATCCCGATCTGCTTGCGCACCTCCCGGCGCTCCTTCTCGGTCGCCGGGAACAGCTTCTGCCCGTCCACGGTGATCGTGCCCTCGTCGGGCTTGAGCAGCGTCATCAGCAGCCGCAGGATCGTCGTCTTGCCCGAGCCGGACGGCCCGATCAGGGTGACGTGCTTGCCCGCGTCCACGGCGAAGTCGAGGTTGTCGAGGACGGTGTTGTCCCCGAACCGCTTGGTGACCCCCTCCAGACGGATCAGCTCGGAGCCGCCTCGCTCGGGGCTTTTCTCGGGGTTGGGAAGAGTGTCAGTGGACAAGGCGTCGCTCCAGGGCTCGCAGGGCAAGGGAGGCCAGGTAGGAGATGATGATGAAGGCCACACCGATCACCGTGAGGGGCTCGGTGAACTGGAAGTTCTGCTGCGAGAACAGCCGGGCCTCGCCGAGCATCTCCAGCACCGTGATCGCCATCAGCAGCGGCGTGTCCTTGAGCATGGAGATCACGTAGTTGCCGAGGGCGGGCACCACACGGCGGATGGCCTGCGGCAGGATGACCGCCGTCCACGTCCGCCGCAGCGGCAGGTTGAGCGCCGTCGCGGCCTCCCACTGGCCGACCGGCACCGCCTCGATACCGGCCCGGTAGACCTGCATCGTGTACGTCGAGTAGTGCAGGCCGATGGCGACCACACCGGTGGTGAGCGCCGAGAAGGTGATGTTCCACTCGGGCAGCACGTAGAAGAGGAAGAAGAGCTGCACCAGCAGCGGGGTGTTCCGGACGAACTCGGTGACGATGCCGATCGGCCAGGTCACCCAGCGGCTCGGCACCCGCATCAGCAGCGCCCACACCAGGCCCAGGCCGAACGAGACCAGCGAGCCGAGGACCAGGATCTGCAGGGTGACCAGCAGACCGTCCCAGAAGTGCGGCATGAAGTCGGAGACCGCGCTCCAGTCCCAGTTCACGACACACCACTTCCCTCAGGCACGCGCACGGCGGCCGCCGTCTTCTTCGGCGCCTTCCCGACGCCCGCCTTCAGCTTCTTCTCCAGGCCGCGCATCACCCGCGTGAGCAGGAACGCGATCACGAAGTAGATCAGCAGGATGTACGTGTAGATCTCCGCGCTCTCCTGGAGCGCCAGCCGCACCAGGTTGCCGCTGAACGCCAGGTCGCCCATGCCCATGATCGAGACCAGGGCGGTGCCCTTGAGCAGCTCGATCAGCAGGTTGGAGAACGGCGGGATCATCTCCGGCACGGCCTGCGGCAGCATGATCAGCTTCATCCGCTGCCAGGGAGTGAAGCTCAGCGCGATGCCGCCCTCCCGCTGCGCCGGGTCGACCGCGGCGAGCGAGCCGCGCACGATCTCGGAGCCGTACGCCCCGTAGGTCAGGCCCAGCGCCAGCGTGCCCGCCCACATCGGCACCAGCTGCCAGCCGAAGGCCGGGGGCAGCACGAAGAACACCCAGAAGATCATCACCAGCGCCGAGGTGCCGCGGAACACCTCGGTGTAGAAGCCCGCGAGGAAGCGGACGATCCACAGCCGGTGGGTGCGCGCGATGCCGACCACGAAGGAGACGGCCGTCGCCAGCAGGGTGCTGAAGAAGAGCAGCTGGATGGTGACCCAGACGCCCTGGAGTACGAGTTCCCACAGTCCCGAGGTCATCCGCCGCACAGCTCCTTCGCGGTCAGATCGGTCATCTCGTTCTCGGTGAAACCGAAGGGCTTGAGGATGCGCAGCAGTTCGCCGCTCTTCTTGAGCTTCTGCAGCTCGACGTTGAAGGCGTCCCGCAGGTTGGTCTCGTCCGGGCGGAACGCGAAACCGCCGCCGTCGACGTGCGGCTTGCCGTCGACGAGCGGCGCGAAGGCCTCGGTCGCCTCCGCCTTGCGGGACTTCTTGACCACCTCGCGGACGGTCAGCGCCGTTCCCGCGAAGACGTCCACGCGCCCGGACTCGACGGCGTTGAGGCCGGCCACCTGGTCGGGGACGATCAGGATGTCGTCCTCCTTGTACCCGTGCTCCACCGCGTAGGCGATCTCGGCGTAGCCGGTGCCGGTCGCGAACTTGGCCTTCTTCTCGACGACGTCCTTGTAGTCGCGCAGCCCGAGCGGGTTGCCCTTGCGCACGATGTACGCGTCGAGCATCTGGTAGTCGGGGTCGGAGAAGATGACCTGCTGGCAGCGGTCGGGGTTGATGTACATGCCGGCCGCCACGACGTCGAACTGCTGCGACGCCAGCCCCGGGATGAGTGAGCCGAACTCCGTCGGCACCGGCTGCACCCGGTCCACTCCGAGGCGCTTGAAGATGACCTTGGCCAGCTCCGGTGCCTCGCCGGTCAGCTCACCGTTCTTGTCGATGTAGCCGAAGGGGATCTCGCCCGCGATGCCGAGCCGGGCGACGCCCTGTGCCCTGAGCCGGTCGAGGAGGTCACCGCCCTCCACGTCGGACGCGGTGGCCACCCGCGAGCAGCCGGCCGCCCCGAGTGCGCCGAGCGCCGCGACCCCCGCGAGCAGCGACCGGCGTGTGGGCCCGGCTGTCCTGGACCTTTGGTCGGATATACCCCATGGCGGGGTTCTGTGTGGTGGAGCCATGGGCGCGCAGCTACCCGATGGGGGAAGGGTTATGCCGACTGTTTTCAGTCCGATACCTCGGCCCGGCGCCCTTGACCGCGGGGCCGCGGGGCACTGCCATGGAGGCATGGCTGATCGCTACATCGAAGTCTCGCTGGTCAAGCGCGGAATCACCTGCACGGCCCAACTGCTCGACGACCGGGCCCCGATCACCTGCAAGGCCGTCTGGGACGCCCTCCCTCTCGGCAGCGACGTGTATCACGCCAAATACGCGCGCAACGAGATCTACGCCCTCTTCCCGCCCTTCGCGACATCCGAACCACCACTGGAGAATCCGACGGTAACGCCCATCCCGGGCGACCTGTGCTACTTCGCCTTCGCCGGCGCCGAATTGGGCACCAAGGCGTACGGCTACGACCGGGAGGTCCGCGCGGGCACCACCCTCGTCGACCTCGCCCTCTTCTATGAGCGCAACAACCTGCTGCTCAACGCCGACGTCGGCTGGGTCCCCGGCACCGTCTGGGGCCAGATCGTCGAGGGCCTGCCCGCGATGGCCGAGGCCTGCAACGACCTGTGGCGCACGGGGGCGGCGGGGGAGACCCTCAGCTTCCGCCGCGCGTAGGCCTCCGGCGGTGGGGCGGGGCG
>NZ_QHJH01000107.1 GCF_003947455.1 Streptomyces sp. WAC 04229
GTCCCCCGCCCCCGCTCGTGGGCCCGCCTCTCCCGCCGACGACGACGAGGGCACCATGACCTTCCGCGCCGTCAAGCCCCGCGCGGGCGCGCAGCCCGGCGGTGCCGCCGCTGCGGACGGACCGGGATTCGGCGCCGGGAAGGCGGCCGCCGCCCGGGCGGCCTCCCCGCAGGCTCCGTCCCCGCAGACGCCCGCGAGCCCGCCCGGTCCGGCCGTACCCCCGCAGGCGCCCGTCCCTCACCAGGCGTCCGCGCCGCAGCCCGCCGCGCCGGTCGCGGCCGGTCCCGGCGGCGGTCAGTCCTCGTGGGCGCAGCAGGTGCACCGGCTGGCCGGGGCGGGCGGCGAGGAGCAGCCGGTCGCGCCGTGGAAGCCGCCGGTCGAGGACGTGTTCCAGGCCGCCGCCCGGCGCCAGGCGGCGGCCCGCCCCGCCGGTCTCGGCAAGCGGCTGGCCGCCCGGCTGATCGACACGGTCGTCCTCGCGGGCGTCACCGCCGTGGCCGCCGTACCGCTCGGCACCAAGGCGATCGACCACGTCAACGACAAGATCGACCAGGCGAAGCTGTCCGGTGAGACCGTCACGGTCTGGCTGCTCGACGGCACGACGTCGCTGTACCTGGGGATCGTGCTGGCCGTGCTGCTCGTCTTCGGTGTCGTCTATGAGGCGCTGCCCACCGCCAAGTGGGGGCGCACCCTGGGCAAGCGGCTGCTCGGCCTGGAGGTGCGGGACATCGAGGCCCACGAGGCGCCTTCCTTCGGCGCCGCGCTGCGCCGCTGGCTGGTCTACAGCGTGCCCGGCCTTCTGGTTGTCGGTGTGGTGGGCGTCGCCTGGTGCCTGTTCGACCGGCCGTGGCACCAGTGCTGGCACGACAAGGCCGCCGGCACGTTTGTCGCGGGCTGACTGGGCGGGGGTTTGCGTCTCGTGCCGGGTGCGGGTGCGCTGTGGTTGCTCGCGCAGTTCCCCGCGCCCCTTTGGGGCGCGTCCGGTGCACGTACCTCAAGGGGCGCGGGGAACTGCGCGACCAGCCACGACGCACCCGCACCCGGCGACGAACCCTTGGCCGCTGCCCCTGAGCGCGTACTCCGGACGGCCGCTCGCCGGATGCGGGGAAAGGGAGTCCGAGTTCGACTCGGGACATGAGCAGCGAACCGCCCCCCGGATCCGGCGGGCAGCCGCCGGAAGACGACCCCTTCAGGAAACCGCCTCCGTCCCCAGGGCCGGGCCCGGAGCCCGGGTCCGGCGAGGGCGGTCCCTACGGCACCCCGCCTCCGGGTGGCGCCCCGCCCCCCGGCGGAGGAGGCCCGTACGGTGCTCCGCCGCCCGGCGGGGGAGGCCCCTACGGTGCCCCGCCTCCCGGCGGCGGCGGCCCTTACGGCGGTGACCCCTACGGCGGTGCCGGCGCCCCCGGCGACCCCCTCGCCGGTATGCCCCCGCTCGCCGACAGCGCCCGCCGCACCCTCGCGCGGATCATCGACATGATCCTCGTGGGCATCGTGGTCTGGCTGCTCAGCTGGGCCTTCAACGTCCAGGAGTACACGGTGGACGGCGAGGACATCGAGGTCGGCAACTCGCTCTGGCAGTCCGTGATCGCCGCCGTGCTCTACATCGCCTACGACACCTATCTGATCAGCAGAACGGGCCAGACCCTGGGCAAGAAGTGGCTCGGGATGCGGGTGGCCAACCTGGACAACGGAGCGACGCCCTCGGTGCAGACGTCGCTGATCCGTGCCCTGGTGCTGTGGATCCCGTTCGCGTTCTGCTGTGCCTGTATCTGGACGGTCATCGCGGGCGGCTGGAGCTTCTTCGACCGGCCCTACAAACAGGGCCTGCACGACAAGGCCGCCAAGACGGTCGTGGTCAGCACCCGCTGACGGCCCGCCGACGGCCCGGTCGTCGGCTCCCTACGCGGCGCGTCCCCGCGACTCGCCCGCCCCCGCGGAGATCCGGGCCGCCGGCACCGGCGTCCGGTCCGCGGCGGGCCCGCGGGCGGCAACGGGGGACACGGTGCGTGTCCTGGGCTGGGGGACCGTCATGGCGACCAGCAGCCCGAGGGCGAGCGCCGCGACGGTGATGACGGCGACACCGGGACCCGAACTCGTCTGTGACAGCAGCAGCATGGCGAGTGTCGAGAAGATCACGGTGCACGAACCGTAGGCGAACTGTGCGGCAGTCGGACGGGGCATGGCCATCGTGTCCTCGGAAGACGATCTTGGGGGTGAGACGGGCTGTCGGCCTGGCTGTCCGCCGGCTTCCGGGCGTTCCGCCAAGCGACTCTAACCCGCTGTGTGCCCGAGTGGAACCAGCAGTAAGCATGACCTAACCGACATGGCCGATGCACGGGGGGCGCACGGATTCATGGCGTCCGGGAAGTGGACGGCGCCGCGCGCCCGTCGGAGGGGTCGGCGGCCCTGGCCGGTGTCCGCAAAACGAACGACGCCTCCGCATAGTGCACTTGTTCTGCTCAAGTCAAGGTCTGTCTTTTCTGGTGAACCTCTAGTCAAATGTCGTCACTTGACTACACGCGTTGAGCACGTGTGCGCGGACTTTGCTCTGTCCTTGTCCCCCCATCCGCGCGCGTGAACGCGGGGGAGGAACTCAAGTGACCAGCAGATCCTGGACGTTCAGAACGGCGGCGACCACCGTCGCACTCGCCGCGGCGACCGCCACGCTGTCCGCGGCCGGCGTGGCCCAGGCGGACTCGCCGGCCCGGCCCTCGGCCGTGGACCGCCAAGACCCGCACCCGGAGAAGGGCGTGGACTCCCACGACCTCAAGGGCCCGCTGAGCGACACGCAGGCCGCTCAGCGTGAGGAGGCCCTGAACCAGGTCATATCCGGCAAGGCCTCGGTGAAGAAGAAGGACGGCTCCAACGTCGTCCAGCTCAAGAGCAAGAAGGGCGACAGCAAGTACGTCGAGCTGGGCCGGGAGAAGACCGACAAGATCTTCACCATCCTGGTCGAGTTCGGCGACAAGGTCGACAGCCGCTACGGCGGCGAGGCCGGCCCGCTGCACAACCAGATAGCCAAGCCGAACCGCAAGACGGACAACTCCACGGCCTGGAAGGAGGACTACGACCAGCAGCACTTCCAGGACCTGTACTTCGGTTCCGGCAAGGGCGTCGACTCGGTCAAGACGTACTACGAGAAGCAGTCCTCCGGCCGCTACTCGGTCGAGGGCGAGGTCTCCGACTGGGTCAAGGTCCCCTACAACGAGGCGCGCTACGGCAACAACGCCTGCGGCGACACCAACTGCCCGAGCGTGTGGAACGTCGTCAGCGACGGCCTGAACGCCTGGGTCGAGCAGCAGAAGGCGGCCGGCCGCACCGACGCCCAGATCAAGGCCGACGCCGCCCGCTTCGACGAGTGGGACCGCTACGACTTCGACGGCGACGGCGACTTCAACGAGCCCGACGGCTACATCGACCACTTCCAGGTCGTGCACGCGGGCGAGGACGAGTCCGCGGGCGGCGGCGCCCAGGGCACCGACGCGATCTGGGCGCACCGCTGGTACGCCTTCGGCACCGACGCCGGCGCCACCGGCCCGGAGCAGAACAAGCTCGGCGGCTCGCAGATCGGCTCCACCGGCGTCTGGGTCGGCGACTACACGATCCAGCCCGAGAACGGCGGACTCGGCGTCTACGCCCACGAGTACGGCCACGACCTCGGTCTGCCGGACCACTACGACACGGCCGGCGGCGACAACTCCACCGGCTTCTGGACGCTGATGTCGTCCGGCTCGTGGCTGGGCACCGGCCGCAACGAGATCGGCGACCTGCCCGGCGACATGAACGCCTGGGACAAGCTCCAGCTGGGCTGGCTGAACTACGACACCGCCAAGGCGGGCGTCAGCTCCTGGCACAAGCTGGGCCTGGCCGAGTACAACACCAAGCACAAGCAGGGCCTGGTCGTCGAGCTGCCGAAGAAGGCGGTCACCACCGAGATCGTCACCCCCGCCGAGGGCAAGACCCAGTGGTGGAGCGGCAGCGGTGACAACCTCAAGAACACGCTGACCCGCAGCGTCGACCTCACCGGCAAGTCGTCCGCCGCCCTCACCCTGGACGGCTGGTACGACATCGAGGCCAACTACGACTACCTCTACACCGAGGTGTCCACCGACGGCGGCGCCAACTGGACCGCCATCGACGGCACGTTCGACGGCCAGCCGATCCCGCGCGACGCCGCCGACAAGCCGGCCCTGCACGGCACGGCCGACGCCTACGGCAAGCTGGCCTACCCGCTGGACGCCTACGCCGGCAAGAAGATCGACCTCCGCTTCCGCTACCAGACCGACGGCGGCGTGGCCCAGAAGGGCTTCACGGCCGACGCGATCACGGTGACGGCCGACGGCCAGGCGCTCTTCACCGACAACGCCGAGTCCGCGGACGCCGCTTGGACCGCCAACGGCTTCTCCCGCGTGGGCGCGTCCTTCACCAAGGACTACGCGCAGTACTACATCGCCGAGAACCGCCAGTACGTGTCGTACGACAAGACGCTGAAGACCGGCCCGTACAACTTCGGCTTCTCGGAGCGCCCGGACTGGGTGGAGCACTACCCGTACCAGAACGGCCTGCTGATCTGGAAGTGGGACACCTCCCAGGCGGACAACAACACCAGCCAGCACCCCGGCTCCGGCCTGGTCCTGCCGATCGACTCGCACCCGACCGCGCTGAAGTGGAAGGACGGCACCCTGATGCGCAACCGCATCCAGGCGTACGACTCGCCGTTCAGCCTCTACAAGACGGACGGCATGACGCTGCACAAGGCGGACGTCGCGAAGTACGTCCCGGGCTCGAAGGGCGTCTCGGTCTTCAACGACCGCACGAACACCTACTACGACCCGGCGAACCCGACCGGCGGTGTCAAGGTCACTGACACCAACACGAAGATCAAGATCCTCAAGGAGGCCAAGGACGGCTCGACGATCGAGCTGGAAGTGGGCTCCGCAGGCAGGTAAACAGCATTAGTGCAGGTCAGACGGTGTTCGGCGGTGACCCCCTGGCGGGTCACCGCCGATCCGTGTTTAGGTGCGTCCTGTGGTTCTCTTATTGACACCGGGCCCGACGCCCGGACCGACGCCGGCTGACACGGGGGTATGACCGCATGGCCGCAGGAGGCTTCTGCAAGCTGCCGAACGGCACGGTGGTGGTGGCACTGAACCTGCCCAGCCCCGCCTGCCCGGAGGGCAGCCTGCGCTTTCTCGTCCACGCCCGCAACCGGGCGCGCGCCCTGACCAGGCTGCGCAACCTGGGGCTGCGCGCGGTCTACCTGCGGGGCAACGCGGCCCCGCCGACCCCGGACGAGATCACCGCGGTCCTGCACCACCCGGACGGCCTGATATGGCGCACGGCGCCGGCCGCCGGGGTGGCGGGCGGCCCTGACCTGGTCCAGGAGCTGTGGCACCCGATCCGCGCCCTGCTCAGACGGCCGGCCGCCCAGGCGTAGCGGGCTACTGGACGACCGGCTTCCCGGACAGCTCCACGCCCGCCTCCAGCAGCTCCTCCAAGGCCCGCTCGGTGGTGGCCTGGGCCACCCCGGCGGTCAGGTCGAGCAGCACCTGGGTGCGGAAGCCCTCGCGGGCCGCGTCCAGGGCGGTGGCCCGCACGCAGTGGTCGGTGGCGATGCCCACCACGTCGACCTCGTCGATCTCCCGGGCCCGCAGCCACTCGGCGAGCGGCGTGCCGTTCTCGTCGGCGCCCTCGAAGCCGCTGTAGGCCGCCGAGTACGCCCCCTTGTCGAAGACGGCGTCTATGGCGCCGGAGGCGACGGCCGGCGCGAAGTTCGGATGGAAGCCGACCCCCTCGGTGCCGGCCACGCAGTGCGCCGGCCAGGAGTGGACGTAGTCGGGGTTGTCGGCGAAGTGGCCGCCCGGCGCGATGTGGTGGTCGCGGGTGGCCACGACGTGGCGGTAGCCGGCGGGCGCCTGCCCGATCAGCTCGGTGATGGCGGCGGCCACGTCGGCACCGCCGGACACCGCGAGGCTGCCCCCCTCGCAGAAGTCGTTCTGCACGTCTACGACGATCAAGGCGCGGCGCATGGTCGGTGTCCTTCGACTGGGTCGACTGGTCGATTGTGAGGTCGGTGGGAACGGGCGGTGCGGGGGCCTGGCGGTCCGTACCAGCTTTAGTTACCCGAGCCCTCGTGCGCGTACTCCGTCGGAATGACTGGTTCCCCTCGGGAGAGCTGCGTCGCGGACAGCGGCAGACCGGCGCGCGCGGCCGCGTGCCGGTCCCGGGCGGCGTCCAGCGGCTCGCGGGCGACCACCTCACCGCCCCTGACCAGCTCGACCAGGAGCTGCCGGTCGGCGAGGTCCGCGGGCACCGCCCCGGTGCCGATCACCTCGGCCTCCGCGTGGCCGTCGGCGTCCAGGCGCCGGGCGGCCCACTTGCGTCCGCCGATCGACGTCTTGCCGCCGCTGGACTTCTTGGCCACCGGCACCAGCGGCGCGCCCTCGCCGGCGCCGCCGGACTCGCGGGCGACCAGCTTGTAGACCATCGAGGCCGTCGGGTGCCCGGACCCGGTCACCAGCTGGGTGCCGACCCCGTACGCGTCCACGGGCGCCGCCGCCAGCGAGGCGATGGCGTACTCGTCCAGGTCCGAGGTCACGACGATCTTCGTCCGGGTGGCGCCCAGCTCGTCCAGCTGCTGGCGCACCCGGTGCGCGACCAGCAGCAGGTCGCCGGAGTCGATGCGCACGGCGCCCAGCTCGGGCCCGGCGACCTCCACCGCCGTACGGACGGCCTCGGCGACGTCGTAGGTGTCCACCAGGAGCGTGGTGTCCCGGCCGAGGGCGTCGACCTGGGCGCGGAAGGCGTCGCGCTCCCTGTCGTGCAGCAGGGTGAAGGCGTGCGCCGAGGTGCCGACGGTGGGGATGTTGTAGCGGAAGCCGGCGGCCAGGTCGGAGGTGGTGGCGAAGCCGCCGACGTAGGCGGAGCGCGCGGCGGCGACCGCGGCCAGCTCGTGGGTGCGGCGGGCGCCCATCTCGATCAGCGGGCGGTCCCCGGCGGCCGAGGACATCCGGGAGGCGGCGGCGGCGATCGCCGAGTCGTGGTTCAGGATGGAGAGGATCACCGTCTCCAGCAGCACGCACTCGCCGAAGGTCCCCTCGACCCGCATGATCGGCGAGCCGGGGAAGTACACCTCGCCCTCGGGGTAGCCCCAGATGTCGCCGCCGAAGCGGTACTGGGCGAGCCAGTCCAGGGTCTGCTCGTCGACGATGTCCTTCTCGCGCAGGAAGCGCAGCACGTCCGCGTCGAAGCGGAAGTTCTCCACCGCGTCCAGCACCCGCCCGGTGCCCGCCACGACGCCGTAGCGGCGCCCGTCGGGCAGCCGGCGGGTGAAGACCTCGAACACGCTCCGCCGCCCGGCGGTGCCCGCCTTCAGCGCGGCCCGCAGCATGGTCAGCTCGTACTGGTCGGTGAAGAGCGCCGTGGAGGGAACGTCGACCGGCAGCCCAAGGTCCGCTGTGTTCATACGACGGATCGTACCCCCATTTCGTCACTCTGACGATTTCGGTGTCCGCCCGGTTCGCGTGGCGCCCGCCACGGGCCCGTTTGTGCGGGTGCCCCCCTGTGGTGGCAGCATGGGCCCTGTGACGGCAGCCGCACCCATGGAGATCGAGAAGACCGAGTCGGCGGAGGAGGTCTTCGCCGTACCCGAGCCCGACGTGCCCTGGGTGACGATCGTGCACAACGACCCCGTCAACCTCATGAGCTACGTGACGTACGTCTTCCAGTCGTACTTCGGCTACTCCAAGGACAAGGCCACCAAGCTGATGATGGATGTCCACCACAAGGGCCGGGCGGTCGTCTCCGCCGGCTCGCGCGAGGAGATGGAGCGGGACGTCCAGGCCATGCACGGCTACGGCCTGTGGGCCACCCTCCAGCAGGACCGGAAATGACCCTCGCCCGCCCGCAGGACGGAAGTAGCTGAATCGCCGCCATGTCAGGACAGTTCGAACCGCTCCCCGGCGGCGGCGCGGCCGTCGCCCTCGACGACGTCGAGATCTCCATCATCCGCTCGCTGGCCGTGCAGCTCCTGGAGCTGATCGGCCCCGGCCCCGCCGAGGACGCCTCCGACGACCCGCTCGCCGAGCTGTTCGCCGAGGGGCCGAGCGAGCCGCCGTCCGACCCGGTGCTGCGCCGCCTGTTCCCGGACGCCTACGGCGACCCGGAGGGCACCCCGCAGGCCCGGGAGGCCGAGGAGCAGCGGGCCTCCTCCGCCGAGTTCCGCCGGTACACCGAGAACGACCTGCGGGCCGGCAAGCGGGAGACCGCGCTCGCCGTGATCCGCGCGCTGGACGCCGTGGCCTCCCGGTCGGCCGGCAAGGACGCGGCGGTGCTGAAGCTGTCGGCCCAGGAGTCCCGGCAGTGGCTGGGTGCCCTGAACGACCTGCGCCTCGCGATCGGCTCCCGGCTGGAGATCGCCGACGAGGACGACACCGACCTGCTCTACCGGCTCCCGGACGAGGACCCGCGCAAGCCGATGGTGATGGCGTACCTGTGGCTCGGCGGGCTCCAGGAGTCGCTCGTCGCGACCCTCATGCCCTGACCGCGGACCTCGCGCCCGGAAGGTGGCGGTTCGGTCACCCTTCGTGCCCGCTCAGCGGAGCCTCAAATCCGGATAACGATCACCCCAAAAGCGCGCCCTTTTTTGCACCGCCAGGGCGCCTTGTGTCCCCTTTTGTCTGTGTGACGCGTCACAAACGGTCCCTGTGATCAGCGTCGCGGTCGTGGTAAATCTTCACGACCGCCCGGCGAACACCACCCGAATGTTCGGCCGGGTGCGCCACCGAGCCGGCGACCGCCGGCCAGGCACCGAGCGGGATGTGAGGCCCGCTCAGCTCCATCATCCGGGGGGATCGCGACCCGATCCGAGACCGACCGAAGGTCCGGATCGGCATGGAGAAAGGCGCATCACACATGACCTCTGCGCAGGTCGACACGGAGAAGGCACCGGAAGAGGGCTACGAGCGCGGACTCAACAGCCGCCAGGTCCAGATGATCGCGATCGGCGGCGCCATCGGCGTCGGTCTCTTCCTGGGCGCCGGGGCGAACATCGCCAAGGCCGGACCCAGCATCATCCTCATGTACGCCCTCGCGGGCGTGATCATCTTCTTCATCATGCGGGCGCTCGGCGAGCTCCTGCTCTACCGTCCCGTCTCCGGCTCCTTCGCCGAGTACTCGCGCGAGTTCCTCGGCCCCTTCTTCGGTTACTTCACCGGCTGGACGTACTGGCTGATGTGGGTGGTCACCGGCATGGCGGAACTCACCGCCGCCGCCATCTACATCCATTACTGGTTCCCCGAGATCCCGCAGTGGGTCTCCGCCCTGGTCTTCCTGGTCGTGCTCTTCGGGGCCAACCTCATCTCGGTGAAACTCTTCGGCGAGATCGAGTTCTGGTTCTCGATGGTCAAGGTCACCGCCATCATCGGCATGATCGTGATCGGCCTCGGCGTGCTCACCCTCGGCTTCAGCCAGGCCGGCGACACCGCCGCCGTCTCCAACCTGTGGCAGTTCGACGGCTTCTTCCCGAACGGCATCGGCTCGTCCCTGATGACCCTCCAGGGCGTCATGTTCGCCTACCTGGCCGTCGAACTGGTCGGCGTCACCGCCGGTGAGTCGGAGAACCCGGAGAAGACCCTCCCCAAGGCGATCAACACCCTGCCCTGGCGCATCGCGCTCTTCTACGTCGGCGCTCTCACCGTCATCCTGGCGGTGGTCAAGTGGACGGAGTTCGCCGAGGGCGTCAGCCCCTTCGTGAAGGCGTTCGCCGTCATCGGCATCCCGGCCGGCGCCGGCATCGTCAACTTCGTCGTGCTGACCGCCGCCCTGTCCTCCTGCAACTCCGGTATGTACTCCACGGGCCGGATGCTGCGCACCCTCGCGGACAACGGCGAGGCCCCCAAGGTCTTCAGCCGGCTGTCGTCGACCAAGACCCCGGCGTTCGGCATCGCGGTCTCCGTCGTCTTCATGGGCATCGGCGTGGTGCTGAACTACGTCGTCCCGGAGAAGGCCTTCGGCTACGTCACCTCCGTCGCCACCGCGGCCGGCATCTGGACCTGGCTGATGATCCTCTTCAGCCACGTCCGGTACCGCCGCAAGGTCGTCGCGGGCAGCCTGCCCGCCTCCTCCTTCCCGGCGCCGGGCGGCTCCGTCTGCTCCTACATCGCCATCGCCTTCCTCCTCTTCGTCACCTGCCTCATCGCCTACGACGCCGACGCCCGCGTCTGCCTGTACGTGATGGCCGGCTGGGCCGCCGCCCTCGGCATCGGCTGGGCCGTGCTCAAGAGCCGCAACCCGCAGATCACCGAGCGGCACGGCGAACCGGAGCTGGAGAAGCTCGGCTGACCTGCGCGTTCGCGCGCCTCGCGGACGTCCGGCCGCACGGGGTGCTCGTGGCACCCGGCACGGCCACCGCTCAGGATGTCCGGCATACGGGCCGGTCCGTACCACCCCTCGGTACGGACCGGCCCCTCTGTCTATCCTGGGCCGCATGCTGACCATCACCCAGGCCCTGTACGACCAGATCGTCGCCCACGCGCGCGAGGACCACCCCGACGAGGCGTGCGGCGTGGTGGCCGGCCCCGAGGGCGAGGGCCGCCCCGAGCGGTTCATCCCGATGCTGAACGCGGCCCGCTCACCCACCTTCTACGAGTTCGACTCGCAGGACCTGCTCAAGCTCTACCGCGAGATGGACGACCGCGACGAGGAGCCGGCCGTCATCTACCACTCGCACACCGCCACCGAGGCCTACCCCTCCCGCACCGACATCAGCTACGCCAACGAGCCCGGCGCGCACTACGTCCTGGTCTCCACGGCGGACGCCGACGGCGCCGGCGACTTCCAGTTCCGTTCGTTCCGGATCGTCGCGGGAGAGGTCACGGAGGAGGAGGTCAAGGTGGTGGAGGCCTACTGATATCGCATGGTGGACGAAAATCGTCCACCATGCGATATCACACTCCGGGGGCCGGACCGGGAATCGATACGATGAGCCCATGGTTCTTCTCGACGTGAGCGACAAGGCGCCGGGCACGCTGCTCGTGGCGCGGCTGCACGTCGACCTGTGCAGGCTGAACAGCGCCATCTGTTGATCCTCCGCCGCCGCCGTACGGCCCCTCGGCCGTGCGCCGCGGCGTGCCGACGTGTGCCGCCGCGTGCCCTTCGAACCCACCACGAACTTCCGACAGGAGCCCTCAGCCATGGCCATCGAGGTCCGCATCCCGACCATCCTCCGCCAGTACACCGACGGTCAGAAGGCGGTGGAGGGCAACGGGGACACCCTCGCCAAGCTCTTCGCCGACCTCGAGACCCGGCACACGGGCATTCAGGAGCGACTCATCGACAAGGCGAACGGCGAGCAGCTGCGCCGCTTCGTCAACGTCTACCTGAACGACGAGGACGTCCGCTTCCTGGACGGCATCGACACCAAGCTCAGCGACGGCGACAGCATCACGATCCTGCCGGCCGTCGCCGGCGGTATGGCCTGATCGGGATGCGGTACGACTCCCCGCTGGCGGCGGTGGGCAACACCCCCCTGGTGCGCCTGCCGCGGCTCTCGCCGTCCGACGACGTCCGCATCTGGGCCAAGCTGGAGGACCGCAACCCGACCGGCTCCATCAAGGACCGCCCCGCCCTGCACATGATCGAGCAGGCGGAGAAGGACGGCCGCCTCACCCCGGGCTGCACGATCCTGGAGCCGACCAGCGGGAACACCGGCATCTCCCTGGCCATGGCGGCCAGGCTCAAGGGCTACCGCATCGTCTGCGTGATGCCCGAGAACACCTCGCAGGAGCGCCGGGACCTGCTCACCATGTGGGGCGCGGAGATCATCTCCTCGCCGGCCGCGGGCGGCTCCAACACCGCCGTACGGGTCGCCAAGGAGCTCTCGGCCGAGCACCCGGACTGGGTGATGCTCTACCAGTACGGCAACCCGGACAACGCGGGCGCCCACTACGCGACGACCGGCCCGGAGATCCTCGCCGACCTCCCCTCGGTCACCCACTTCGTGGCGGGTCTGGGGACGACGGGGACGCTGATGGGCGTCGGCCGCTACCTGCGCGAGCACAAGCCGGACGTCAGGATCGTCGCCGCCGAGCCGCGCTACGACGACCTGGTGTACGGGCTGCGCAACCTCGACGAGGGCTTCGTACCCGAGCTGTACGACGCCTCCGTGCTCACCACCCGCTTCTCGGTGGGCTCCGCCGACGCGGTCACCCGCACCCGGGAACTCCTCCAGCAGGAGGGCATCTTCGCGGGCGTCTCCACCGGCGCCGCGCTGCACGCCGCGATCGGCGTGGGCAAGAAGGCGGTGAGGGCCGGCGAGAGCGCGGACATCGTGTTCGTCGTCGCCGACGGCGGCTGGAAGTACCTCTCCACCGGCGTCTACACGGCGGCCACCACCGAAGCGGCCATCGAGACCCTCCAGGGCCAGCTCTGGGCCTGACCGGCGGCTGAGGTCTACGGCGCGAGGTGACGGACCTGGTCCCACAGGACCGGGTCCACCACACCCACCCTGCGCCGGAAGTCGCCCACGGGCACTTCACGCAGCTCGTCGGTCTCCAGGAAACTCGCCCGGCCCCGCGCGTCCCCGACCGAGCCCGGCGGCAACGTGATCACCCCGGCCCGCCCGTCCCGGTGCCGCGTGGTGATTTTCGCGACCAGCACCCGCCGTCCCCGCACCGAGATCACCAGGCACGGCCGGTCCTTGGCGCCGGCGGTGTCCTCGTACGGCACGTTCGCCCACCAGATCTCCGCGGGCCGCGGACGCGTGGACCGGGCCCGGGGACCCGTGGGGCGTCCCGGAGGCCGTCGGCTGCCGCCCGGCCGGGGAGGGCGACGCCCGCGGCCCCAGCCGTCGACGACCGTGGCGACGGCTGCGAGCAGGACCACCGCCGCGAGGGCGAGCCACCAGGACGTGTGCATACCGAGACGGTACCGGCGCGCACTCTCCCCGCGCGCCCCTTCAGTGCGCCCACGCGCCCCGGTTCCAGCCGAACCGGTGACACCGCAGGTGAGTTCGCCCACAACGCACCCTGGTGGAGGAGCGACCCGGGGTTTTGCGCCTTACGCTCGACAAACCGCACGACCCCCGTCTCTCCACACGCGCCAGCGGAGGTTTCTGCTTCATGAAGCTCACCGTCGTCGGCTGCTCGGGGTCGTTCCCGTCCGCGGAATCGGCCTGCTCGAGCTACCTCGTCGAGGCCGACGGCTTCCGGCTGCTCCTCGACATGGGCAACGGTGCCCTCGGCGAGCTGCAGCGCCACTGCGGTCTCTACGACCTCGACGCGATCTTCCTCAGCCACCTGCACTCCGACCACTGCATCGACATGTGCGCCTACTTCGTGGCGCGCTACTACCGGCACGACGGCGGCCGCTGCGCCCCGCTCCCGGTCTACGGACCCGAGGGCACCGAGCACCGGCTCACCACCGCCTACGCCGACACCCCCTCGGCCTCGTCCATGAGCGAGGTGTTCGACTTCCACACGGTCAAGCCGTCGACCTTCGAGATCGGCCCGTTCACCGTGCACACCGAGCGGGTCGCCCACCCCGTGGAGGCCTACGCCATCCGCGTCGAGCACGGCGGCCGCTCGCTCACCTACTCCGGCGACACGGGCGTCACCCCCGTGCTGGACGAACTCGCCCGGGACACCGACCTGTTCCTGTGCGAGGCCGCCTTCACGCACGGCAAGGAGGACATCCCCGACCTGCACCTCAACGGCCGCGAGGCGGGCGAGACCGCCACCCGCGCCGGCGCCCGCCGCCTGGTGCTCACCCACATCCCCCCGTGGACCGACCCCCGGATCAACCTGGCCGACGCGCGCGAGGTCTACGACGGAGCGGTGGAGGTCGCGGCGACGGGTGCGGTGTACGAGGTCTAGCCCCGCCCGCGGACGTATGACGAGGGCCCCGGAACCTTCCCGGTTCCGGGGCCCTCGTCATGCCGTACGGCGGGGACTCACGCCTTCGTGAGGTCCTCGACCTCCTCCTCGGGCTCGCGGCCCGGGGTCTTCAGGTCGAACTTGACGATCGCGAAGCGGAACGTCACGTAGTAGATCGCCGCGAACACCAGACCGATCGGGATGATCAGCCATGGCTTGGTCGCCAGGTGCCAGTTCAGCGCGTAGTCGATGGCACCGGCCGAGAAGTTGAAGCCCGCGTGCACACCCAGGCCCCAGGTGACCGCCATGGATATCGCGGTGAGCACCGCGTGCAGCACGTACAGGACCGGCGCGATGAACATGAACGAGAACTCGATCGGCTCGGTCACACCCGTGACGAACGAGGTCAGCGCGAGCGAGACCATCATGCCGAGGACGGCCTTGCGGCGCTCCGGGCGGGCGGTGTGCGCGATGGCGATGGCGGCGGCCGGCAGACCGAACATCATGATCGGGAAGAAGCCCGACTGGAAGATGCCGGCGGACGGGTCACCGGCCAGGAAGCGGGTGATGTCGCCGTGCACGACCTCACCCGCGGAGTTGGTGAAGTCGCCGAGCTGGAACCAGGCCACGGTGTTCACGAACTGGTGCATGCCGACCGGGATCAGCGCCCGGTTCACGCCGCCGAACAGGGCCGCGCCGCCCGAGCCGAGGCCCGTCATCCACTCGCCGAAGTTGGAGATGCCGGTGCCGATGGGCTCCCAGACCAGACCGAAGAAGACACCGACCACGATGCCGACGAAGGCCATGATGATCGGCACCAGCCGGCGCCCGTTGAAGAAGCCGAGCCAGTCCACCAGCCTGGTGCGGTGGAACCGCTGCCACAGCACGGCGGCGAGCAGACCCATGATGATGCCGCCGAGCACCCCCGGGTCGTTGTACGTCGCGGCGACGTCCTCGCCCTTCTTGACCACCGCCTCGGTGACCGGGAAGGCCTCCAGGACCTTGCTGTAGACGAGGAAGCCGACCACCGCGGCCAGGGCCGTCGAACCGTCCGCCTTCTTGGCGAAGCCGATGGCCACGCCTATGCAGAACAGGATCGGAAGCGATCCGGTCAGGGCACCGCCGGCGTTGTTGAAGACCGCGGCGACCCGGTCCCAGCCGAGGCCGTCCTTGCCGAAGATGTCGTCCTGGCCGAGCCGGACCATGATGCCCGCCGCCGGCAGCACGGCGATCGGGAGCTGCAGGCTGCGGCCGACCTTCTGCAGACCCTGGAAAAGACCAGATCCCCGCTTCTTTGCGGGGGCCGCCTTGTCGGTGGCGGTGCTCATACTTCCTCCATCGGGTGGTGGTCTACACCACTCAGTGGTGTAGACCTGTTGTAGCACGATGAAGGCCGCGTAAGGAACCCACGATTCCGCTACCGGAGCGCTACGCGCAGTGCCGGAACAAGGCCCCAGTTCAGACGCGTGCGAGGGCGTGCCGAAGGCCCCCGGACGGGAGGTCCGGGGGCCTTCGCGAGACCACGGTCAAAGGGTACGTGAGGGTGCGTGAGGTCTACACCTTCGTGACGTCCTCCACCTCGTCCTCGGGCTCCCGGCCCGGGGTCTTGAGGTCGAACTTCGTGATCGCGAACCGGAAGACCACGTAGTACACCACCGCGAAGCACAGCCCGATCGGGATGATCAGCCACGGCCTCGTCGCCAGGTTCCAGTTGATGACGTAGTCGATCAGCCCCGCCGAGAAGCTGAACCCGTCCTTCACGCCCAGCGCCCACGTCACCGCCATCGACACACCCGTCAGCACCGCGTGCACCGCGTACAGCACCGGCGCGATGAAGAGGAACGAGTACTCCAACGGCTCCGTGATCCCCGTCACGAACGACGTCAGCCCCACCGACAGCATCAGACCCCCGACCTCCTTGCGCCGGTGCGGCCTCGCGCAGTGCGTGATCGCCAGCGCCGCCGCCGGCAGCGCGAACATCATGATCGGGAAGAAGCCCGTCGTGAACTGACCCGCCGTCGGATCGCCCGCCAGGAACATGTTGATGTCGCCGTGCACCACCGTGCCGTCGGGCTTGGTGTACGAGCCGAACTGGAACCACATCGGCACGTTCAGGAACTGGTGCAGGCCGATCACCAGCAACGCCCGGTTCGCGACCCCGAAGATGCCCGAACCCCACGCGCCCAGTCCGTTCAGCCAGTCGCTGAAACTCTCCAGCGCGTCACCGATCGGCGGCCACACCCACAGGCACAGCGCCGCGAACGCGATCGCCACGAACGCCATGATGATCGGCACCAGTCGGCGCCCGTTGAAGAAACCGAGCCAGTCCACCAGCTTCGTACGGTGGAAGCGCTGCCAGAAATAGGCCGTCAGCAGCCCCATCACGATGCCGCCGAACACCCCCGGGTTCTGGAAGGTGAACGCGGTCACCGTCTCCGACCCGTCCGTCAGCCGGCACCCGATCTGCGGGATGGCCTCCGACCCCTCCGGACAGTCCTCCGGGAACTGCCGCAGCACGTTGAAGTAGACGAGGAACCCCGCCACCGCCGCCAGCGCCGTCGAACCGTCCGCCTTCTTCGCCATCCCGATGGCCACGCCCACGCAGAACAGCAGCGGCAGCCCCAGCGCACCGTCGAGCAGCGCACCGCCCGCACCGGTCATCACCTTCGAGACGTTCGACCAGCCAAGACCGTCGTCCCCGAAGACGTCCGGCTGTCCGAGCCGGTTGAGAATGCCGGCGGCGGGCAGGACCGCGATGGGCAACTGAAGACTGCGTCCCATCTTCTGCAGGCCCTGGAACGCCTTGTTCCAACGGGCGCGCCCCGGGCTGACCGCGCTGTCGGCACTCATCCGGTCTCCATCCGGTCGCCGGTACACTGGTGTAGACCAGTTGGCAGACGGCTCCGTCGCCGTGACGCCATCATTCGGCACCCACCCGCACGATGGCTCGCGAAGATGGGCCAACTGTGGGTTACTGCGACAAAGCGGTTCGGATCAGGGAGAAGGAACATGGCCAGCAAGGCTGAGAAGATCGTCGCCGGCCTCGGCGGCATCGACAACATCGACGAAATCGAGGGCTGCATCACCCGCCTCCGCACCGAGGTCAACAACCCCGAGCTGGTCAACGAAGCCGCCCTGAAGGCCGCGGGCGCCCACGGCGTCGTCAAGATGGGCACCGCCATCCAGGTCGTCATCGGCACCGACGCCGACCCGATCGCGGCGGAAATCGAAGACATGATGTGACCCGGACCCCCGGGCCCACCGGCAAGGGGCCCTGACCGCGGCGGCCTTCGCACCGCGGTCGGGGCCCCTTCCGCATGGCCGCTAGGCTCACCCGCATGTCACGCATCGACGGCCGCACCCCCCAGCAGCTCCGCCCCGTCACCATCGAACGCGGCTGGAGCAAGCACGCCGAAGGCTCCGTCCTCGTCTCCTTCGGCGACACCAAAGTCCTCTGCAACGCCTCCGTCACCGAAGGCGTCCCCCGCTGGCGCAAGGGCAGCGGCGAAGGCTGGGTCACCGCCGAGTACGCCATGCTTCCCCGCGCCACCAACACCCGCGGCGACCGCGAGTCCGTCAAGGGCCGCATCGGCGGACGCACCCACGAGATCAGCCGCCTCATCGGCCGTTCCCTGCGCGCCGTCATCGACTACAAGCAACTCGGCGAGAACACCATCGTCCTGGACTGCGACGTCCTCCAGGCCGACGGCGGCACCCGCACCGCCGCCATCACCGGCGCCTACGTCGCCCTCGCCGACGCCATCGCGTGGGGCCAGACCAAGAAGCTGATCAGGCCCAGCCGCAAGCCCCTGACCGGCACCGTCTCCGCCGTCTCGGTCGGCATCGTCGACGGCACCCCGCTCCTCGACCTGCGCTACGAGGAAGACGTGCGCGCCGACACCGACATGAACGTCGTCTGCACCGGCGACGGCCGCTTCGTCGAGGTCCAGGGCACCGCCGAAGCCGAGCCCTTCGCGCGCGACGAGCTGAACACCCTGCTCGACCTCGCCACCGCGGGCTGCGCGGAACTCGCGGAACTCCAGCGCAAGGCGCTCGACGAGACCCTGGAAAGGTAAAGAGAGAGCCAAAGACGCCTCAAGGAAGTGCGTGCGGACACGCAACTCACCCGCTCGCGACCGCGTCCCTAGCAGTACAGCACCACGGGCGTACGGCCACACCGGCCGTACGCCCGACGCCGCACCGCACACGGGCCGCCCGGCCCGGTGCCAAGGGGAGGACCGAGATCCATGGCCGCGAGCCGCCACCGCAGCCTTCGCCGCACCGCCACCGTCGCCGCCACGCTGGCCGCAGTCGCCCTCACGGCCGGACTCACCACCGGCTGCGACGCCGTCGACAAGGCCCTCGACTGCGTACGCACGGCGGACGCGATAGCCGACAGCGTCACCGAACTCCAGCAGGCCGTGGAGAACACGTCCGACCCCACCCAGTGGGAGGAGTCCCTCGACTCCATCGACAAGAACCTGGACAAGATCGGCGACCAGACCGACAACACGGACGTCAACAAGGCCGTCGACAACCTCGGCAAGGCCGTCGACAACGTCCGCACCTCGGTCGAGAACGGCGACAAGACCCCCGACCTCAGCCCCGTCACCGACGCGGCCGGCGAACTGACGAAGGTCTGCACGCCGTAGGAGGAGGGCCCCGGCCCGGGGTGCGCCGGTCCGCAGTCCGCGGCCCGGCAATACTGGTCCCCATGACCCGCCTGATCCTCGCCACCCGCAACGCCGGAAAGATCACCGAACTGAGGGCCATCCTCGCCGACGCCGGACTGCCCCACGACCTCGTCGGCGCGGACGCCTACCCGGAGATCCCCGACGTCAAGGAAACCGGCGTCACCTTCGCCGAGAACGCCCTGCTCAAGGCCCACGCCCTCGCCCAGGCCACCGGCCTGCCCGCCGTCGCCGACGACTCCGGCCTCTGCGTCGACGTCCTGAACGGCGCGCCGGGCATCTTCTCCGCCCGCTGGGCCGGCCGCCACGGAGACGACCAGGCCAACCTGGACCTCCTCCTCGCCCAGATCGGCGACATCGCCGACGAACACCGGGGCGCGCACTTCGCCTGCGCGGCGGCGCTCGCCCTGCCCGACGGCACGGAGCGCGTGGTGGAGGGCCAACTCCGCGGCACCCTCCGCCACACCCCCGCCGGCACGGGCGGCTTCGGCTACGACCCGATCCTCCAGCCGGAGGGCGAGACCCGGACGTGCGCGGAACTGAGCGCGGCCGAGAAGAACGCGATCAGCCACCGGGGGAAGGCGTTCCGGGCGCTGGTGCCGGTGGTGCGGGAGCTGTTGGGCTGAGAGCCACGGAGGGGGGCCGCCTGCGGCGCGGCCCCCCTCCTCATGTGTGCGGCCGGTGGGACTCGAACCCACACGGGCTTTCACCCACGGCGTTCTAAGCGCCGCTTGTCTGCCATTCCAACACGGCCGCGTGACCGGCCATGCTACCGGTCGGCGGCTGCTTCCCTGCTTCGGCCTCCTCGGCACCAGGTGCTGGTGATGGAGTGGCAGTTCGGGCACAGCAGCCGGAGATTCTCCTGCCGGTCGTCGCTCCAGTCGCCATTGATGTGATCGATTTCCAGGGTCATAGGTCTGCCGAGCCACTCGGGGCCCACGCCGCAACGAGCGCACTCTTCAGTCACACCGACAAGGAGCAGCGCCCGGCGTAGACGCTTGGTGCCGTTGCGACGTGCACCGCTGTGCTTCACCAGCACCTCATCCGGATGCTTGGCCGTCGTGGCCGGTTTCCCTCTTTGATGGGCCTGCCCGAGGAAATGTGATGTCGAGATCCCATGCTCGGCGATCCACCTGCGTACCTGTCCGCGTTGTGAGCCGTTGCCCGGTCGGCCCAGCCTGCGTACGACCTCGGCCAGGGAGACCGACGCGGTGACCGCCGTCCGCAGCTCGTCCTCCCCCGGGCGGGGCATCCGGCCGGTCATGAGGCGATCCTCTTCCCCCGGCCGCGATAACTGTCCGTTGTCGAGTGGCAGTTGGGGCACAGGAGGCGAAGATTCTCCAGACGGTTGTTCCGCCAGTTGCCGTCGATGTGATCAACCTCCAGGGGTAGCGGCTCCCCCAGCCACACGGACTCAACGCCGCAGAGTGAGCAGCGCTCCTCCATGCCGAGTTCGCGCATCGCCCGCTTCAGGCGGCTGCCCGGGGTGCGCCTGGCGTCGTCCGACGTGTCCTCGACCAGAATCTCCGCCGGGGTCCGGCGACGCTGGTTGAGCCGCTGCCGCTCCGTGCGGACCACCGGTGTGAAGTGCGAGGTGTCGATGCCGTAGGCCTTGATGCGTCGGGAGATGTTCGCGTGGTGCCCACCCACCGGCGCCAGTCCGAGTCGGCGCAGAACCTCATAGACACTTGCCGACTCGGCGACCACCGGCTCCAGGATCTCCCTCGTCCACTTCACTCCCTCGCGCCCGAAGTGTGAGACGTCCACCCCCAGCTTGCGCATCCGATCGAAGATGTACCGCCGTTTCCAACTCTTCGGATCCACCCCCAACCTCCCCAACGCCTCCGACAACGTCCGAGCCCCTCGAGCCGCCTCCTCCAGCCGCTCCCTGCTGTACCCACTCGCCACCACCAGGCCCCTCCATCCCGGCCGCGCGTTCGCAGCCTCGTACGGAGTAACGAACCGACTATCGGACAGTCACGCACGGCATGCGGAAGGGCCCGTACCGGAAGGTTCGGTACGGGCCCCGCAGGAGACCGGGGTCAGATGCCCAGGTCCTTGATGATCTTGGCTACGTGGCCCGTCGCGCGGACGTTGTACAGGGCGCGTTCGACCTTGCCCTCCTCGTCCACGACGATCGTGGAGCGGATGACGCCCATGTACGTGCGGCCGTAGTTCTTCTTCTCGCCGAAGGCGCCGTACGCGTCGAGGGCCTTCTTGTCGGGGTCGGCGAGGAGGGTGACCTTCAGGGACTCGGCCTCGCGGAACTTGGCGAGTTTCTCCGGCTTGTCGGGGGAGATGCCGATCACGTCGTACCCGGCGCCGGCCAGCAGCTCCAGGTTGTCCGTGAAGTCGCACGCCTGCTTCGTGCAGCCGGGGGTAAGAGCGGCAGGGTAGAAGTAGACGATGACCTTGCGGCCCTTGTGGTCGGACAGGGACACCTCGTTGCCGTCGGCGTCCGGGAGGGTGAAGGCGGGGGCCGGGTCCCCGGGCTGGAGTCGCTCGCTCATCGAATCAGCGTAACCGGGGGTCCTGACAGTGCGGAGAAGCGAGTAGCTGACAGACTGTCCGGGACAGTGTCAGAGGACTTCGGAGGCGTACGGTGGCGGACACGTCGGACAGCAGGACCCCGGCGCAGATCGAGGCGGACATCAAGCGCCGCCGCGAGGTGCTGGCCGAGACGCTCGACGAGCTGGGGATGCGGGTGCATCCGAAGACGATCGTGGGCGATGCCAAGGCCAAGGTCGCGTCCAGCGTCGACCACACCCTCGGGCGGGCCTACGTCAAGGTCAACAGCGCGGTCAGCGACGTGAAGTCGCAGTTCGTGGACGAGGAGGGCAGGCCCCGGCTGGAGCGGGTCGTGCCCGTCGCGCTCGTGGTGGCCGGAGTCGTGGGTCTGCTCGCCCTGAGCGGCACCCGGCGGCGCGGCCGCTGAGCGCGGGCAGGTAGGTTCGGGACGTGAGCGCCAAGAGAAACGAGCACGGCTCCCAGGACGACAAGCTGCCCATCCGGATGCTGCACGACCGCGTACTCGTGCGGCAGGACACCGGTGAGGGCGAGCGGCGTTCCGGGGGCGGCATCCTGATCCCCGCCACGGCGGCGGTCGGCAAGCGGCTGGCCTGGGCCGAGGTCGTCGCCGTCGGGCAGAACGTACGGACCGTCGAGCCGGGCGACCGGGTGCTGTACGACCCGGAGGACCGTGCCGAGGTGGAGGTGCGGGGGGTCGGATACGTGCTGATGCGCGAGCGCGACCTGCACGCGGTGGCCGCGGACCGGTTCGAGGGGTCGGAGGACTCCACCGGGCTGTATCTGTAGACCACGCGGTACGGCAGACGCGGTACGGAAGAGGGGCCGGTGACCAGTGTCACCGGCCCCTCTCCGCTGTCTTTGCTACCTTGGAGGCACCCGACGAGACGCGCCGTACCGGGCTGAATGAAAAGACGACGCACCACCGTTCATTTCGTTCACGGAGGTGCCGTCATGGCCTGGGTTCTGTTGCTCGTCGCCGGTCTGCTCGAGGTCGGCTGGTCGATCGGGATGAAGTACACCGACGGTTTCACCCGGCTCGTGCCCAGTCTGTTCACCGGTGCCGGGATCGTCGCGAGCATGGTGCTGCTGTCGTACGCGGCCCGGACGCTCCCCATCGGTACCGCTTACGGCGTGTGGGTGGGGATCGGTGCGGCCGGGGCGGCGGTGCTCGGCATGGTGGTGCTGGGTGAGCCGGTGACCGCCGCCCGGATCTTCTTCATCTGCCTGCTGCTGGTCGCCGTCGTGGGACTGAAGGCGACCTCGGGTCACTGACGCCGGGGTGGCACCGGAATGCCGGCGACGGTGCCGGCGGTCGGGTCCCGGTTTCTATTAACATCTGAAGCTGCCGACGAACTACCTCGTGTAGATCTTCGGGGGCGCCGGTTACTTTGAAAAAA
>NZ_QHJH01000108.1 GCF_003947455.1 Streptomyces sp. WAC 04229
CCTCTACGAGGCCCACTACGACCTGACCTGACCACCCCGACCGGGTCCGGCCCCCGCGGGGGGTGTCGGGGGCCGGACCCGGTCGGGGTGGTCAGGTCAGGTCGTAGTGGGCCTCGTAGAGGCGCGCGTCAACGCGGGCGAGGACGGCGTTGCGCTGGTCGCTGGTGGCGTCCACCCGGTGGAGGGCGTCCAGGTCGGCGGCGGCGTCGGTGAGCCAGCTGTGGATGTTGTCGATGCGGCTGATGCCGTGGGCGACGTCGGTGAGGAGCTTGGAGAGGCCGGCGGCGGTCTTCGGGTAGTCGGCGGCGTCCAGTCCGGCCTCAGCCGCGATGTCCTGGGCGTAGTCGGTGATGAGGCTGTTGATGGTGACGGTCTTGGTGGTCATTGCGGGGTCCTTACTGGTCGAGGGCGGCGTTGGCGTTGGCGGCGCTGTTGCGGAGGTCGGGGTCGGTGAGGTTGTGGGTGGTGAGCCAGCCCTGGTGGGCGGCGGTCTTCTGCTGGTCGAGGGGCAGCTGGCGGAGGGCGGGGTTGGTGTCGGGGTTCGACAGGCGGGCAATCAGGTGGCCGATGGCGCCGAGGAGATCGGTGCTGTCCGGGGAGCCGGCCAGCGTGGCGAGGAGGACCTGCGTCTGGTTGAGGTCGAGGCGGTCGTGGGCGAGGAGGCGGAGGCCGTCGCGGATGAGGTCGATGCCGGGGTGGATGTCGGCGAGGTCTTCGAGGCAGTCGCCGAGCTCGGTCCCGTCCACCGGGGGGACAGCGTTGGCCGGGGTGTGAACGTCCATCACAGGTCCCCGTCCTCGTCGGCGTACGGGTCGTGGACGTCGCCGTACATGTCGTCCAGGGCCTGGACGGCGTACAGCATGTCGACCTGCCGGTGGTCCAGGACGGTGCGGGTGATCTCGCGCGGGTCGAGGAGCAGGAACAGGTCGGTGACGTCGGCGTACAACTGCGGGTTCTTGTGGGCGACCGCGGCTGCTGACCACTCCCCGGACTCGATGGCCTCTCCGGCCTGGCCCTCCATCCACGCTTCGAACTTGGCCTTCCGCCGCTTCAGGCTGTCCTCGTCGATGGGAATTGCCCTGGTGACGGCGTCGACTGCTTCCGCGAGGAGCCCGTCGATGGGGGCGTCGTCGGGCGGCTCGCTGCCCGCGTGGGCGTTGACGGAGTCCACGGCGTCCGCGACGGTCTCGGCCTGCTTGGAGGTGAGGTCGATGCTGTGGCAGTTCCCGGTGTCGTCGCCGGTGAGGTCGATCGGCGCGAGGTTGAGGCGGAGCGTGGGCCGGGCGCCGGTGGGGTTGATCAGGGACAGGAGGTGGATGGCCTCGGCGATGTGGGCGATGGCCTGGTTCCGGGCGGTCTTCGCGGCGTCGCAGAGGGGGCAGCCGGCGACGAAGCCGAGGGTGGAGCCGTGGGAGTGGCCGGCGTCGTGGTTGAACATCACCGGGCACCTCCCCGGACGATGACGAGGAAGCTGTCGGTGTGGAGGTCCATGACGACCTCGGCGGGCTGGCCGGCGGTGCGGCGGTCGGCGGCAAACTTCTCAGCGGGCCAGGAGCCGCGGGGGCTGCCGGCGGGGAAGCGTTCCAGGACGGTGCGGGTGGCGTCGTGCGCCTTCGCCCGGCGCAGGAACTCATCGGCCTGCGTGGTGCTCATGGTGGAGTGCTGTACCGGTCGGATACGGTGCTTCATAGCAGTCGCTCCTGTTCAGGCTGGTAGCGATCTGCCGGGTCCTACGGGGCCCCCTTGGGGTCCAGGTGTGCAACCACCTGGGCCCTTTGGCGTACTGGGCCACGTTGGTCCTGGCTGTCGTTGCGTTCGCGCCCCGACACCCCTTAGAGTAGAGCCCTACACCTGGTAAGGCAAGCGCTCCACACAGAGAGAAGGTGAAGATGAGCGGAAACAAGCCGAAGCGCACCGGATACGCGGATATCGCCAGCCACTACCGAAAGCTGATCGCTGATGGCGAGCTGGCTCCCGGGCAGGAGATGCCACCGATGTCCGAGGTCTGCAAGAAGTTCAAGGTGTCGATCACGACCGCGAACCGTGCTTACCGGCTGCTGAAGTCGGAAGGTCTCACGGTGCCGAAGCCGGGTGTAGGCACCGTGGTTGCCGAGCAACCGGGCGTGGCCTCTTCCGCATCGGCCCGTCTGAAGCGGATCGAACGTACCGGCCAGCCGTACGGACATGGGGAGAAGTCTGTGGATCACACCGCTGCATTGCGGTCGATCGACGATCCCGTCCTGGTCGAGCAACTCGGCGTGGATTTCCGGGACGAGGTTGTGGTTCGCACCAGGACGTTCGTACGTGACGGCAAGCGCACTGTATTCGCCGTCTCATGCATCCACATGCGAGCCCTCGGTGATGTGCCCGAGCTACTCAGCACAGAGCCGTTCGGCCAGTTCTGGCAGGAGGTCTACAAGGCTCGCACCGGGAAGACGGTCACGAAGTCGCCGGAGCGGCGGAGTGCCCGTTTGGCCAAGGACTACGAACTGGAAGCCCTACGCATCGATGTCGAGCCGGGCACACCCGTGCCTGTGCTGGTTGTTGTGAACACCTTCTCCGACGACGAAGGTCCGATCGAGGTCTGGGAAGACGTTTGGGCTGCCGGCCTCTGGCAGGTTGACACCGAGTAGATCAAAGGGCATGCCCCGTCGGGGTGGAGCCCGTTAGATACATCGAAACGAACCACGGCCGACCGCCCCCGGCAGGGAACGGCCGGCCTCCCTGAAGGCGCTGACCTGCGAAATCACGTCGCCGACAGGGGAACCCGGTTAGGAGTTCAGCGTGAGCCTACGCGCTTTCACGAGACTCGTAAAAAGTCCCTCGCAGAGGGGGACGATCTCGTGACCAACGACGCCATCGACTGGAGCGCCCTGCCCGCCGAGGCAACCTTCACCGAGGCCGCCCGCATCGCCCACGACCTGGGGCTCTTCCCCGGCGCGACCGGCGACAAGATCCGCCATCTCGCACGCGCCAGGAAGGACACGACCTGGCCGTTCGGTGACCGAGGCGAGGGACGGCCCTACGAGTACGGACGGGTGGTCAACGCCCGCAGCATGCGCACTGAGGTCTTCATCAAGCACCTCATCGAGCACCCACCCAACCCGCACCGCCGCGGACCGGACAAGAAGCCCCGGGCACGCAGGACAGACCGGTGATCGCGATACGGGCCTGGATCGCAGCCCAGTGCCCGGAAACGCAGAACGGCCGACCACTGAGGGAGGTCGCAGCTACCTCAGGCCGGCCGTTCGAGCACAACCAGCGGATTGCAGTCCGCTGACCCGAGACCCACTCGCGAAAGCAAGGTCTAGCCATGACTGTACCTGCTATGTCCAGCAGGCCGAAGAATCAGGTAGTCCGCTCCGGCCCTCGCCCCTCCCGCACTGCGCTGTACCGGTTCTACGGACAGGACGGAGAACTCCTGTACGTCGGGATCACCAAGCGTCTACAGATCCGCTGGAGGGAACACGCGCGGAACTATGCGACCACGTGGTGGCCCAAGGTGCGGTCGAACACCGTGCACTGGTACCCCAACCGAGCCGAGGCGGGACGTGCGGAGCGGCAGGCCATCCAGACCGAAGGTCCGCTCTACAACGTCCTGCATACCCACCGCCACCGGGTCCCGTTGGGACAGCGAGCAAGCAGCGAGCCGTTCAGCGAGCAGCGCGGGGATGGCCTGCTTGAAGTACTGAAAGAGCACTTCACGGGCCGACCGTTCACAGCTTTGGACGCTGTCGGTGTTGCGCCGTTCTCCCCGTCATCGGTTGAGAAGAACATCAACGCTCTGCTCATCAGGGGACTGATCGTCATCGTCGGAGCACGGCACTTGGTGATGCCTGGCGCTCCGCGCAGGGCCAGCACTCTGTACGCCCTACCGATCAACGAGTGGGTGAACCGAGAGACGGGCCTCCCCATCGATCCAGCGGAGATTCCCGCTGATCAGCCGGAGCCGCGTCGCAAGCGTCTTCCCCTGCCGAAGCAGAAAAACGCCCCAATCATCAGGTCCACACCGCGGATCGTGGAGGAACGCAAGCCTGGGGCACCTCTGCCGTCGATCGTGACGTTCACCAGCGGCGCTGCGCTCCTGGAAGAGCTGGGCTTGGTGGACAGCATTACCCGTGAAGGGGTCCGCTTCATCTCTCGATCTCCTGACTGGCCCTTCGGACCCGGGAAGAAGCACCCCTACGGCAAGGCTGGCAAAGCCGCAACCATGGATACCGAGGTCTTCCTGGAGTACTTCCGATCCGGTCCGCGCCGCGGTGGCGTGGGACGCAAGCAGGAGCAGGAGACCAGGGGGTGTGACCTGTGAGTTTGGACCCCGAAGTTCGCCGTGGAGGCAATCTGCCGTTCGGGATGGTCGCTGCTGTGTGGATGTGTGACCCGCGGTACTCCACGAACGCGAGGACGCTCTACTCGATCCTGGTGACGTACGCGGACACGCAGGTCAGGAACACTAGGCGTGGCAAGCCGTACCGGAAGGAGCTGGCCGCTCAGATGGGCGTGTCCGTCTCCACTGTGGACCGCACGCTGGTGGAGATGGAGGTCGCCGGCATGGTGACGGTCGAGGAGCGCCGGGACCCGGCGAATCCGACGAACAACGAGGCGAACGTCTTCCACCTGCACGACGCCCCGTTGATGTGGCAGGGGAACGGTGAGTGGAAGGACCCTCTGCCGTCCGGCGTGAAGGCCGCCGAGGTGGCCAAGCAGGTCATCGAGGCGCGACGAGCGGAGAAGCGTGCGCAGGGCGTGGAGCGCCGTGGCGGGGTGCCGAAGGGCGTGAACCCGAAGGCGGTGAAGGCTGCTCGCGAGGGCTCGTCCAAAGACGCAGAGGAGGGGGCTGGCAGCACCGATGCTGCCAGGGGGAGCAGCACGGATGCTGCGAGTCGGGCAGCACGGGCGCTGCGCAATATCCAGAGCCCGCACCAGACCCCTGCTCCAGAACCCTCTTCTTCTACTGACGGCCGGAGGCCTTCTACCGGTAGTAGGGGTTCGCGTGCTGGCGGCTCCGCCGCGTCCAGCAACACCAAGCCCACCTTCTCCCGAACCCAACGCCGCCAGTACGACGCCTTCGTCGCCGCCCTCCCCGCACCGTTGAAAGCCCTCGTACCGAACGGGCTCCCGAAGCCGCTCGTGGACGCCGTCCTGACCAGCCTCGACCACGACAACCCCGCGGGCCGGACAGTGGAGCAGCTGGTCGAGTACCGGCTGATGCCGAAGTGGGACAAGTACTACGCCCGCCGCGACCAGGCCGGCCCCATCGAGAAGCCTGTAGGCGTCCTCGTGGCGATGCTGAAGTGGGACGCGGAGTGCGGTGACAAACGCTGCGACGAGCGGACGAACGTCGACACCGGCCAGCCCTGCATCTCCTGCGAGCAGCGGGCCAGCGACAAGCGGGCAGCCAGGGCCGCGGAGGCGCCCGTCAGCGTTCCGGAGGCTGCTCCTGCACCGGAGCCGCGTCCGAAGCCCGTACAGCGGCCCGCAAGCCCGGTACCGCCGCCGCGGGAAGCCGCGATCACCGAAGTCTCCGACCATCAGCGGTCCCTCGCCCGCCAAGCCGTCATGAACCGTCCGCGAGCCCGCCGCTAGCGATCCACAGGCGCCCCCAGTCAGCTCTGGGGGCGCCGCGCGCAGGGAACCCACCGCGATCCCCGCGCCAGACTGAACCCACGCCCCACTCCGTCAGGAGACCACCATGACCAACCAGACCGCCCGAACCCCCTACGCGACGAAGATCCGCTACGGCATCACCGGCGCCCCGATCCTCACCGAGGACGAGATGGACGGCAGCCACGCCCCCGGTGTCGGCGTCCGCCCGTCGGTGATTGAGCTCGTGTACAGCGCGGCCCGGGCCGGTATGCCGGCGTCGGTGTCTGCTGCTGTGACGGGCGAGTGGACGCGCTTCGGCCGCCCTGCTGACGGCCAGGTGACCGTGCACTTCGCTGGCGGCCCGGACGGTTGGCCGGGGTGGCTGGCGGAGGAGGCACGGCTGCACGACCCGGCCGCCGTGCTGCCCGCGACCACCGACCAGACCGCCGGGCCTGCTGCACTGCGCGGGGCCGCCGACTTCTTCGAGCGGACGCTAGAGCACTCCCTCGACCCCGGCAGCGATCCCAGGTACTGCACCGCCGTCCGCGACGTCGTGTTGGGGCTGCGGCGCAAGGCCGACGAGACACAGCCCGCCGAGACCGAGCGCTGCGCCCACTGCACCCACCCCAAGGGCGACCACGACGGCCGCGCCGACCACCGGGCCAACCACTCGCCGCTGGTGGCGGGAGATCCGTGGTGCCACGCCTGCAACGCACCTTGCGACCACACCGCCGTCGGGGCGCGGCAGGCCACCGAGACGGCACACGGCCTGTCCGTGCAGCACGCCGACGCCCTTTGGGACGCCATCGCCGTCCCCGGGCCCGACCGGCCGACCTACCCGCAGCAGCACCAGCGGGTGTGCCGGGCCGTCCGAGAGATCCTCGAAGAGACGGCAGCCGCCGAGACGCACGCCTGCGACAGCTGCGAAGGCGTCGACCCGGACACCTGCTTCAACAACCCGCACCGGCCGCCCGAGCAGTGCCCGCGCAGCGAGTTCGACGGGTACGGCCTCCAGTGCCAGAAGCCCGCCGGGCACAACCTGTGCACCTTCGAAGAGCAGCCCGCCGCCCACCGCGCCGTGACCCGGCAGGATTAACCGGTCAGCAGGTACCCGGCGTGTAGCCGTGGTGGGCGGCGTCCAACCCCACGCAGTCGCGGCAGAGGTCCGGGTCGACGACGTGCGCCTGCCGGGAGTGCCCGCACGCCTTGGCCGCACACGCGGGAGCATTGCTGATCCGCGGAAGTCCCGCCAGGCCCTCGTACACGTGCACCCCGGTCAGCCGGTCCAGGTATCCCAGGACGTTGTTCCGGGCGGACGTACCTTCCGGCTGGCCCTCGTGCAAGGCGACGACGTTGTCGAACGCGGCGACGAGCGCGGTCAGGGCGGCCACGACCTGAGAGCTTTCACCGCTCGAGGTGAGGGCCTTGAAGACGGCCTGCTGCTGCATCCAGCGGCCACCCGCTGCGGAGTCGAACGGCGGGACGCCGAGCTGTTCCATGTCGATACTCATACGAACAGGCTGGCAGGGCTTCCGACTCTCGTTCCCTAGGCTCCGTAGGGAACGGCCGGCGCGCAGCAGAGGACGATGACCGTACGCCCCTCGCCCCAAGGAGCCCCTCGTGACCGACCACACCGCCCAGGACATCGCCGCCTGGCTGGACCGCGCCATGACGAAGGCGGACGCCGACGCCGACCGCTGGCACGACGCGGAGTGCTCCTTCCACGGGACCACCCTCATCGACATGACCGTTCTCCAGGGCGGCGCCACGTTGTGCGACTGCGAGGGGCCCGCCTCGGTACGCCGTCGCTGCGCCGCCGACCGGAAGCTGCTGGAGCTGCATGCCGGCCGTGCGCACTCCTGCCCTGTGTGGGACGACGACGGGGACTACGACCAGCGCGTCGACTTCTACGACCACGAGACGTGTCCCGTCGTGCAGCTACTAGCGGAGGGCTACGGCTGGCAGCCCGAGACCTGACCGTTCACGCCCCTTCGTCGGCTTGCAGCGCCAGCACCAGCGTTTGGCCGCCCGTCAGGATCGTCTGCGCATCATCCGGACACGGCGACCCCGAGACGCCCGCGTTCTCGTCGTCCAGGCACTCGTGCTCCGTGTACGCGTCCACGGCAGCATTCACCTTCCCGATCTCCGCCACCGTCCGCGGATACTCTGCGGTGCCCCCGGCGTCGTTCACGGCCTGCTCCAGCTCCCCCACCACCAGCGCAATGTCCGTCAGGTGGGTGGCGCAGGCCTTGTCGCCGACCTCGTTGCAGACGGCGTCGTCCGCGCCGGCGGTGACCTGCTCGAGTTTCGGTGTCCACGTCTTCGCCAGGCCCGCGGCCGACGGCTTCGACTCCTTGCCGTCCCCGGCCCCTCCCCCGTCTCCGTCGTTGGAGCAGCCGGCGGCGAGAACAGCGAGCAGCACAGCAGCGGCTGTGGTGGTGGTGCGGTGCATTAGTCCCCCCAGGGATGGTGATCGCTGCGGGCATCATCCGGCGCCACGGCCACCGAGCGGGAGGGAAGTCACCGGACTGTGACGCTCACGCTCCCTTCTGTCTCCACTCCCAGTAGTCCCGGCAGTCCGGACACTGGTAGATCGGCACCCCCGTCTCCGGGACCCCCGACTCGCCCTCCGGGCAGTCCGACCCGTCCCCACGCCCACGCACGCCTGCGCCCGTGTATCCGCTATACGTTCGACGGTGCGGCGCGATTGCAGGGCCGGGGAGAGAGCCCGCGGGGGCGCACAGGCGTACCGGCCAGGCACAACACCGCACTTGCGGCCTACCGCCCCACCAGCCCACCCCATCCGAAAGACTGGCTCCACCGACCGACAACGCCCTGGAGTACCCGTCATGGACCTCGACCGCAGCCCCTCCCAGATGGCCGCCGAAGCAGCCTCCACTGTCCGCGCCCTCAACCACCGCACCCGCGCGGCCGGCGACGACTGGCAGTACCCGGGCGACGCCTACAACGTCGTCGGCAACCTGTCCGAACTCGCGATGATGCTCCCCCAGGCCCTCGAACAGATCAGCCGACTGCTCGCCGACCTCAACGAGACGGGCCGGCTCCGCAGCGACAAGGGCACCCTCGACCAGGACCTCGGCGAGGCCCTCCACGGATTGGGTGAGGCCCGCGAGGCGGCGCAGCAGCTGTACAGCGCCTTGAACCGAGCCCACAGCGGTCTCGGGCCGATCGGCGTCGAGATGTAGCAGGGGAAGCCCCGCCCCGGTGTGGGGCATGCTGCTCGTGTAGCCCGAGTTTGTGGGGCTGCTCTCTAAGCGCCCCCATGATCCGTTCCTACGCGGTGAGGGGAAGTGCTGGTGACGCCCTCGGCTCCCACTGCCGGGGGCGTCTTCACGTCCACCACTCCTCACCTACGCGTGGCATTGCCATGTCTAGTGCGGTACTGTGGAGTCCTGCCTCAGACCTCCCGCCGCCACCCCGCCATCCGCGATCACGAGCGGAGGCAAGCCGCGGCCCGAACCGCGCCAAGCTACCCACTACGCCCCAACCCCGGGAGCCCCGCATGGCCAAGCCCACCGCCACACCCCTGTCCCGGTCCGTCGAACTCCAGCTGTCCGGCCACCCCGACGTCAAGAACAAGTACGGCAGCGGCCACATCCGCCCAGCCCGCGTCGTCTTCCACTACCTCACCGACCGTGCGACCGCCCGCCTGTACGGGGTTTGGGTCCGTGAGGACGGCGAGCTCACCGACGCGCCCATCGATCAGGACTACCGCGAAGACGTCAGCTGGTGGCCGGACTGGCTGGCCGCCCTGGCGCGCGAGCACCAGCCCGCCGGGGTGCAGCCGCGTCGGGGCGACGAGTTCGAGGCGTGGCTGAAGGCGCAGCGGGACAAGTACGACCGGCATGGCGAGAGCAGCGAGTTCTGGCACGAGTTCGACTCCGCTCTGGACCGCTACCGGCTGCACGCCGACATGGGCGTGCCGCTCGGTGGTCATGTGTGCGAGGCGAAGGTGGTGGGGGACTGCGAGTGCCTGGAGCAGCAAGACGCCTGATGACGCTCGTCGACATACCCGCCTCGCTCGCTGGCCCGGTCATCGCCGCCATCACCATCGCCGTCACCTACCTCGCAACCGTCGACTGGACCCACCCACACACCCCGGAGAACCAATGACCACCCTCGCCTTTGAGCCCGCCGAACCCTCCGACGACAACCCCGACTACGACGACACCGCCTGCCAGTGCCCGCCCGGCGACAAGAACTACCTCCTGGAGATCGACGAAGGCCAGGCCGTCCTCGTCCACGCCGCCTGCGGGAAGCCGCCCTCGTACACGTGGGGCGACTGGCAGGAGTTCACCGTCATGGACCCCATCCCCGTCACCGTGGAGTGGGAGACCGACTGCGACGGCAACCGCTGGCACGGCCTCAACCCGTGCGACTGCGACCACTGGGTCCGGGTCACCGCGACCAGCGTCCCCGAGGACGTCCGCGCGCAGGCCCTCGAACTGACCCGCAAGCACGCCGCTGACCGACAGCACGTCGCGCCCGGCGAGCCCGACAACGGAGCAGCCTGATGGACGAACCCCAGAAGGTAGGCCGCTGCCAGCACTGCCAGCAGACCCGGCCCGTCTTCCCCTACACCGCCACCTTCGACAACGGCGAACCCATCTGGTCCACCCCCTGCCCGCCGTACTGGGCCGACCTCACCATCTGGCTGTGCGCCCGCGACTGGAGCAACGCCGAAACCGCCCGGGTCAACGGCCGCACCTTCCACATCGAGCACGGCCTGGTCGTCTTCGCCGAGGACCAGCCGCGGACCCGGATCTGGGCCGGCGGCCGCGAACTGCTCACCCGGGCCGAGGAAGACCTCAACACCTGCAAGGCCATCCTGGCCGTGACGGAGGCGTGATGCCGAAGCGAGTCCATCGCTCGCCCGAGCCGTCTGGCTGCCGCTGGTGCGGTGTCACCAAGGCCGACCACATGCAGCGCTGGTCGTCTGCCGTTCTTGACGATGAGATCAACGCCGGTAGTACGCGCACACTGGACGATCTCCCAGACTACGTGATCTACGGCGACGGGCGAGTCCAAGGGCCTTCAGGTAAGTTCCTCTCCCTGTCACCCAACAGCAACGGCTACATGACGTTCTCTGGTCCACGTCAACGACCCCGGAACCAGAAGAACTACCGCGTACACGTGGTTGTGTGCCGAGCCTTTCACGGCGAGAAGCCTTTGGCGTCTCATCAGGTCCGCCACTTGAACGGAGACAAGAGCGACAACGCCGCCTGGAACCTCGCCTGGGGCACCCCTGGGCAGAACTCCAGCGATCGAGACGAGCACGGCCGCACCCTATACGGCTTGAAGAACCCCGCCGGGAAGATCTCCGAGGATCAGGTCCGAGCGATCAAGGTGCGCTATGCAACAGGCAGGTTCACTCAGAAGCAAGTTGCCGACACCTTCAGCGTCAGCCGATCGCTAGTCGGACAGATCGTCCGTGGAGAGATACACAGACCGCGTGTCGCCGGCTGGCATCAGTGGGAGCAGCCCACCCAGCAGCAGATCAAGGACCGCATGCGAGCCCGACGAGCCGAGAGGAGCCGCCTGTGATTGACACCGTGCCCGTGCCGTCCCCCCGCGGCTACGCCAAGGCCACCCTGCACCTCACCATCGACCCCACCGAACACGCCCGACGCCAAGACCGCAGCATCGGATCCCTCACCCACTGGTCCATCATCGAGACCTGCCTGCACCTCCCCCACGCCGAACCCATCCCCTGGCAGGCCCTCACCATCCGCCAGCAGAACGTCGTCCGGCAGGCGCCCCCAGGCGTCTTCCGGATCACCGGGCACCGGCACCACCCCAAGGTCACCCGCATTGCGCTACGCCCCTGCCGTGTCGTCCGGGCCACCGTCCGCTCCGCCACCGCCTGCGCGACCGCCCTCGGCAACGTCACCTCGTACGCGCCGTTCTGTGAACGCTCCCTCATCGTCACCCGCCTGCCGCGCATGCCGGAAACGCTGATCGAGTTCGGGTTCTGGGGTGTCGGCCTGTACCTGGACCACGACGGAGAGCTGGAGACGCTGGTGGAGCCGACGACGTGGCGGCCCATGCGGATCACGGCTGCTGGCTGGCGGTTCGCGGAGGAAGCGTACGGCTCCTACCTCAAGCACGCCGCCCACGTACCCGAGAGGACCCGACCGTGACCGCCTGGACCGCGGCGGCCGCCGCTCTGGCCCTCCTCGCCGCCGGCTACACCCTCGGAGCACGGGAAGCTGGCCCGCGCCTCCTGTCCTGGGCCGAGGACGCCGTCACCCCCGGCTGGCGCACCTGGAAGTTCTGGCCCGCCGCCCCGATCATCCTCCTCGCGCTGGCCTGGATATGGACTGTCTACCCGCGGCGCACCCTGGCCAACGTGCGGGCCTGGAGGCAGCCCCCACCGCCCCGTGGGCCCGCCATGGCCTTCGACCCCGACTGGGCCGCCAAGAGGCGCGCAGCAGCCCACCAGAACACCGAGGAGGCCTGACCGTGGGAGCAGCACTGCACCTCGCCCACACCCAGCAGACGCCACCCGACCCGCAGACCAAGGGAGGCGGCGGCGGAGGCGGGAAGGACTTCGCCGACTTCGCCAGCCGCATCTACCAAGACGACCGAGCCGACGCCAAGTCCCGCCAGCTCCTCCTCGCCATGGCCTACGTCATCACCTTCCAGCCCACCGACAGCCCCAAAGAGCAGTGGCGGAACCTCCGCAAGGCGATAGGCCACGACGACAGGCACCGGTACACCGACGTCCTGCGCGACCTGTTCGAACACGACCGTCCCCGCTACGTCCCCGACGACGAGAAACCCGGCGGCTACGACCCCTCCAAGCGTCTCTGCATCGGTCCCCGACTGCGCCCATACAAGGAGCGCGTCTACGCCCCCGAGCAGATGTCGCTGCCCGAACGCCTGGAGCAGGAGAAGCGCGACGCCGAGGACTTCCGGAACACGGAGAACGTGTGCGGCGCCGATGGCAAGCACCGCGTCCTGGAGAAACTCCCCGGCACCGGCTGGTACCGGTGGCACTGGTTCTGCCAACGCCACCGTGACCACGCCGCCCGCGTCAAGGAGCAGGTGAAGGCACAGAACGAGGCGGCACCCGAACCCATCCCGAACGCTGGCGGGCTGCTTCCCTGCTACTTCGAAGCCAACTGGGTCAACCTGTACCGCCACTACACGTGGGACAGCTGGGAGCCGCCCGTGTACGGCGTCCGCGCGGACGACTGGCCGATCCCCGGGAAGCAGCCCGTGCCGCAGCGTGCCCGGCTGCGTCTGGTCGCTGGCGGCCTGGAGGGCGTGTGAGTAGCCGTACGGCCCGGCGCCGTGTCCCGGCTCGGGTCGAGTCCATCGAGGAACGCCTCGCCCTCCCCACGCCCGCCCGGCTTCCCGGGCAGGAGGCGATACCCGTCGCCACCATCGCCCACCACACCTACGAAGGCACCGGCCCCTGCCGCGCCGACGACTTCGGCACCCTGTGCGGGGCCCACCGCGACGCCCACCACCACACCGGAGAAACCCATGCCTAAGCCCGCCGATACAACGCCCTGCCCGTTCTGTGAGATCGCTGCCGGACGGGCCCCCGCGAACATCGTCCGCGACTGGCCCGAGACGATCGCCATCGTCCCGCTCAACCCCGTCGTCGACGGCCACCTGCTCGTCATTCCGAAGGCCCACGTCACTGACTTCGTGGCCGACCCCGCCACTTCCGCGACCACGATGCTGCGCGCCGCCGACCTCGCTGGCAGCTACCCGGCGGGGTCCATGAACCTGATCACCTCGCGCGGTCGGGCAGCCACGCAGTCCGTGTTCCACCTGCACCTGCACCTCGTACCACGGGCCGAGAACGACGGCCTGGCGCTCCCCTGGTACAGCGGCCGCAGCAAGACGCCACAGCCGCACTGACGCCCGCTCAGGCTGTCGTCTCGTACTCCGCCCCCGCCGGCCCCGCCGCGGAGGCACTGTCATCCACCCGGCAATCCGGCGACTGCGCATAGTGGAAGATCAGCTCGTTCATCGAGCCCACCCCCCAACGCTCCTTCATCGACGCAACCTCATCCTCCAGGGTCCGCTTCGACACCCCGATCCTTTTCGCCGTCGTCTCCTGCGAGTAGCCGTCACACAGGTTCCGCATGATCTCCCGCTGCCGGCGTGTCGTCCGTACCCCGTCCAGCGCCGACGCACGTGAGCCCACCGTGTCCCGCGCATCCCCACGACGTGCGCGGAGTTGCCCCATCCACGGCTGCGCCCGCATCCACGTCGCCTCGAACGCGCGGGCCAGCATCACGACAGACGCCGGATCCGTGATGATCCACGCGGCGTGCGGTGGGGACTCCGCCACGATGTAGTCGGGGACCACCGCCGTCTCCCGATCCACGATGATCATCCGTTCGAACTTGCCGGGCATCGTCCGGTACTGCGCCGACCGGCCAGGCCCGCGGCTGGTCATCTGAGCCGCATACGCTGCCGTCGGCCCGTGATCCCGCACCGTCTCCCGGTAGATCGTCCTGAGCACCACCCCCCGGTCCAACGCTGCCACGTCCCGGGGCATCGCAATGTCCAGCAGCGCCTGGTCCCGCGGCCCGCCCGGCTGCGACGCGAGGATCTCCCGCCTTGCTCCGCCGACGACGTCCTGGAGGCGGGCGTTCACGACGTCCGAGTCGTCCAGGTACACCGACGCGGTGCCCGGGATGCGGAGTTGGACGGAGTCGTAGGCGTGGGACAGCTGCTGCGCCAGCTCCGGCAGCGCCTTCAGCAGGGCCACTTGCCGTTCGGCGGCGTTCAGGACGTCGTCGAAGCGGCGCTGCAACGCCCCCTTGGGGTCCCGGACCGCGGGCACAGTGTCAGCCGGCTGGTCGAGGGCGATGAGTCCCCAGTCGACGAGTTCGGCGTGCGCTTCAGGATGAGCGGCTTTGATCGCCTCGACTTGTTCGGCATTTCGGATAGCGCAGGCCCCGTACAGGCGGAGCGCATTCTCCGACAATTCCCTGCCGTCACCGTGCGCACTGGTTATGGCCAAAGCTTCCGGTTCCCCCGTCAAACACCAGAGATCAACTGCGGATTACCGCACTGCGAACACCCGCACGACCAACCCGTTGAGTGTGCAACCAGCCTAAGGCAACGTAGCCGTGGGGCGTCCCCCGACGCTCGTAGCCAAAGTCCTCCCCCACACCCCACACGACTACTGCCAGGTAACAGCCGTGAAGGGCAAAAGGGATTCGCAGCAGGACCAAGGCAACGAGGATTCGGGACCAGGCGCCCCGCTATGCATTCCACCCCGCAGAAAGGATCAGCCCGTGAAGCCACTGCGAAGGCTCCTCGCCGGCGTGTCCCTCACCGCCGCCGCCACCCTCGGAGGCCTCACCGCCCCCACCGCCGCGACCGCGGCTGCCCCACCCGACACCGCCTGGGGCGCACCCGCCCCCGACACCAGCGGCGGCGGGTCCACCGACGACACCGCCTGGGGCACCCCACCCACCGACGGCAGCAACGGCTCTGACGGCCCGTCCGTCGCCCCGTACGACACCGCCTGGGGCTAACCCACCCTGCGGCAGACCGGCCCGGCAGCACGCCCCCAGCGCCGCTGCCGGGCCTCGCCATGAGCGGAGGGAACAGGCGGCCCACAACGCGCGACCGTGGAACCATGAGCCCTTCCCCAGACCAGGCCGTCATCCACCGCACCGAACTCCCCATCGATGACCGACCCCACGGCATCGACCTCACCGGGGAGATCCTCCACACCGCGGTCCGCCGGCCCGGAGCCGTGGACGTCTGGTACCAGCCGCGCCCCGAGAACATGGAGTCGATGCGGCGCAGCTTCCAGGTTGTCGGCACCGGCCAGCCCATCCCCACCCACCTCGGCCTGCACATTGTCGGCGGCCACAAGGGCACCGCGATCTCCCCGGACGGCCAGTGGGTGTGGCACGTCCTCGAGAACTGGTGCCCGCACCAGGAGTACACGGAGATCGTGGAAATGGGGCAGCTGCCGGACACATCAGCGCTGTGCGTGGACTGCGGCGTCGACCTCGAAGGCGACGGCCACGGCCGGTGGAGGCCCCGCCCCTGAGCGGTGGGAACGGGTGCCGGTTTCGTGCCCAGACTGAAGGGCATGCCTCGCATACCCGCACGAACCATCCGCGCCCTCACCACCCTCACCGCCGCCCTCGCCGGCGCCCTCACGCTTACCGCGGCCAGCCTCCCCGGCCCCCACTACAGCGGCACCGGCTGGAAAGCCATCACCAGCCACAACATCTACAGCCTCTCCCCCGACCCCTATGAGATCGTCTTCGCCAGCACCACCGCCCGCAGCAAACTCGCCGGCTACTTCACCGCCCCCGCCGCCCAAGTCACCACCCAAGTCGGCGTCCGTATCACCGTCACCCAAACCCTCGACACCACGCCCCTCGGCACGTGCCCGCCCCGGCACCGCATCATCGTCCACTACCTCCACCAGCCCCTCGGCCAACGCGGCATGAGCCAGGCCCGGCCCTGCTACGCCACCGCCAACAACTCGGCGTGGGGCGGGCACATCCTCATGGACTCCGAGTACTGGACGATCCCCAACTGGTTCTCCACCACCCCCGCAGTCAACGAAGCCCGCCGTAAGGACGCCACCGCGCACGAACTCGGGCACATCCTCGGCCTCGACCACCCCAACACCGACCTCGACCGCGACGGGACGGTGGAGGCCGGGGAGTGCGTGAAGAACAAGGCGGGCCTCCGCCCACTGCTCTGCTCACCCAACCGCTCGAACCCGCCCACCAGCGAGGGCGGCAAGTTCACTGCCGACTTCGACATTCCGGGGCTGCGGCAGATGCTGGCGAACTTCACACTCCGCAAGAACTACGTCCTCCGCGGCTGAAACAGCTCCAGGGGGACGCCTGTCAGCGGGGCGTGCCACCATGGGAGTGCGCGCCGAGCCTGGCCTCCTTGCCGGAGGTAGGTGTGCGATCAACCCGGTGTGAGCGACCGCGGGCGCTCCTGATCAACATCGGGTCTTGCGTGACCGTCGGCGATGCCGAAGGGGATTCGGTCGCGGGCGAGGGCAACCTCGTTCGATGTGGCCAGCGTCCGACGGTCAGGTCCAGCCTTCCGCCCCGTCCGCGTCCCCCGTCGCGAGCGGGGCGGTCGTGCGATCAGCCGTACGGCTTCCAGGCGGGCAGAAAGTCGGCGTGATCGTCCCACTGTCGGGCGGCTAGCGCCAGGTGATGAAACTCCAACGATGGGCTGTCGCCCTGCTTGAGCTCCGACTGCGCAGCCCCCTTGATGTGGACGGTGACGTCAAGCAGGGCCTGGAAGGCTTTGAAGTCCTCCGAGTCGTACCTCGCTGCGTCACGCAACGGCTTAACCCGGGCCTGAATGAAGGAGACGAGCGCGTCGATGTCCTCCTGGGTGTAGTCCGGGAACGGCGTGTACGTGGGTTGATCCGTCATGGGGGCATCCTCCCTCACGGTTTACTCACGCAGGCCCGGTTCCGGGTTGCACACGCTGCACATCTCCACGACCAGCGTCTCGTCCGCCAGCGCGTGCATCACCTCCGACCGCTCCAGGAACCCCGCCTCCCCCTTCCAGATCCCGCACCCGCCCCGATGCAGGACCGCACGCCGGTTCCGGGCCGGCTCCAGCTTCCACCGCGCCTCCTGCCACGCCCGCTGCGCCTGCCGCTGCGCCTTCTCCACCTCGACCTCAAGCGTCCGGATCGTCGCGTCCGTCGTCCGTAGCTGCCAGGCCAGCCACTCCCGCAGGACACGCTGCTTCGCGAGACGTTCTTCCGGAGGTAGGTCGCTCATGTGTTCGATCCTAGGGTCATGAAAAAAGGACCCGCCACCTGGGCCGAAGCCTTCGGTGACGGGTCACGATCTCCCCGGGTGGCACACAGGCAGGCTACGCCGCACTCCCATACCGGGGAAGGGTCCGCCGTACCCGGGCCGCCAGGTCGACCGCCCTGGGCTGTACCGGACCCATCCCTCCCGGCATGCCCACCAACGTCGCCAGGAGCCGATCCGCGGCCAGAACGTGCACCATCCGCTCCCACGCCGGCACAGGCACGTCCAGGCGCCCGCCGGCGACTGGTGAGCCGTGGACGACGATGACCGGCAGCAGCATCCCCGCCGGCACGCCCAGGGCTGCCGCGGTCCCCGACACGTAGCCGGCGAACTTCTCCACCTGCTCGTGCCGGTCCTGCCGTCCGCAGTGCACCCGACCCCGGAGCAGCACCGTCGGGCAGGGGCGGCCCTCCCACGACTTCCGCCACTTCTTCGAGTCGAGCACGACCAGGCCGTCCCCCGACGGGGGTATCGCCACGTGATCCACGTTGAAGCGCCGGCCAGGCACCGCCAGATCGTGGAACACCTGCCACCCGGCCGGTAATCGCGTCAGCAGCTCCGCCGTCCACTGCTCGCCAAGGCTGCCCTGCTCCTGCCGTACCGCGGCCGCCTCCAGCCGCCGGTCGACGCTGTGCACGCCGCACCAGCGGAGAACCGTCCGCCACCAGCCCCGGCGGGCAGCCGCGCGCAGCCGGGCCGCCTCACGAGACGTCGACCCACCCGCCGTCACGCCTGGTCCCCCGTCCGTTCCAGCCAGGCCCCCAGAGCAGCGTGCAGCTGCTCTACCTGCCCGCGGTCCAGCACCTGATCCTCCACGCCCAGGGAGAACCGCAGCCACGGCCACGGCTGCCCGTCCTCCGGCTGGTCGTCACGACCGTCGCGAGTGATGTGGGAAGGAACCTGCGCCAGCGAGGGAGCTTCGTCGCTGGCCACCCGCACGTCAGCCTCGGACGGCAGGATGTGAGAACCCTGGTAGGCGCCAGGCGGATTGTCCTCAAGGTCGAAGAACGTAGCCCAGATGCTCACGAGCTGCTCCTTCCGTCCGGTCGGGCGGGGGCGTGACGGGCCAGCTGGGCGACGAGGAGCAGGCTGGGCACCAGCCACAGCAGCAGCACCCCGGGAATCCACTCGTGGGCGATCGTGAGGGACGCGCCGCCAGCGAACGCGGAGGCGGCGGCGGTCCGGCAGGCGTACACGGTGACGAGGTCGACGGTCATCTGGTGGCCTTCCTGTGGGGTCACGAGTGGGTGGGTGCGGTCCGGCGGACGCCCTGGAACCGGGACGCCCACGACTTCAGCCGGCGCTTCGTGTCGTCCCCGCCGCCGCCCTTCCACCACAGCCAGCCCAGAATGGTGGTGAACCCGGCGCCCATCCCCGCGGACACGGTGTCCTGCGAGAGGACGTTGCCCAGCGTGTACAGCAGGTAGCCGACGCTCATGACGCCGTAGATGTGGTGCTTGCGGAACCGCCCAGTGACGTAGGCGAATGCCGCTACGGCGGACAGCGCCGCTCCTGTGATGCCGAGGGCGTCGTACAGCATTAGGAGACCTTCCTGGTGGTGTGGGGTCGGGCGTGCGCTCGTCGGCGCCGGCCACGGCGTACCTGCCCGGCCACGGCCTCCACCGCGAAGACGACGGCGACAGTGATGACCATGCAGACGATGACCGCACCCGGAGACAGAGCGCTGGTGCTGGTGAGGGCGATCCACGTCCAGCTGGTACCTACGGCGATGGCGCCGACGAGGACGCATTCGGCGAGGAGCGGGGGTATTCGGTGCATGAGGGCCCCTTCCGGGCGTGATCGGTCTTGCCCGCCGGCGCGGGTGTCTAAGATGTCCGGATTTCCGAGCTGTCTTGGGTGGCTTTACGCGCGGCGCGGCGTTCCCGCCTGTACGCACGCTCGCCCTCCCAACACGCCTCACACGGCTCCTCGCCGTAGTACCGGTGAGCCGCGAACCCGGCATGGTCACCGTGCCGCCGGGTCGGGTCGAGGATTCCGGAAGCACACGCCAGGAAGACGGCATGCGCAGACGTCTGCGCACCCAACTTCCGCAAGATCTGCTTGCTGTGCGAACCCACCCCGCCCACGGTTAGCCCAAGGTCTCTGCCGATCTGCTGCCACGATTGCCCCTGCGCAATGCGATGGAGGACGTCGAGTTGTCGGGCGGTCAGGGGGAGCCCCTTCAGCGGGTCGTCCGGGGACGGGCCGGCCCCGCTACCCGGAGGTGGCGGGCCCGGTCGTGGAGGGGCTGTGGTCACTGGTGCGTCTCCTTCTCCGCCTCGTCCCGGGCATCCAGGTAGGCGACCGCGTCCCGCCAGTCGACGGGCATGTCCCCGGACGGCTGCGTCTCCCCCGGAAACCGGCGGCCGGGCGGGGTGCGGGATGCGAGGGCGGCGAGGGCTGCCGCCTGACGGTCGGCGAAGGTCACGGCGTGGCCCCGTCCTGCCGCGCCCCGGCGGCGGGCTGGTGCTCGGCCTCCACGGTGTACGTCGTCGTCGCGCGGACGACGCGGACCGGCCGGTCGATCGCGTGCGGCTTGGAAAGCTCGAAGCTGTCGAGGGCCCAATCCCGGTCGTCGTAGGGGCCGCCCGAGGTCTTCCAGGTTCCGCGGAGGGGGACTTCGACTGCCCACGTGGTGGTCGGCGCGTGCGCCTCGGTCTCGGCGGGCTGTGTCTCGTCGGCCATACGGCTGAGGTCGGCGACCCGCTCATGGATCGCGTCCCAGGGCGCGGCGGTGCCCAGACCGAGCTTCACGGACAGGGCAAAGCGGTGACCTTCGACGATGGCGCGGCCCGACTCGATCTGACCCTGGTGTCCCTGGAGCAGACACCGTGCCCCAGTGGCGGCCAAACCCTGGTCCCGGTCGGCGTCCTCTTCCAGCACCTCGACGCGTGCCCGGAGGCGGCCCTCCTCGGTGAGCGCGGGCGGCGGCGTGACGTCGGCGGTCTGGTCGGTGATTGCGGGCAGCCCGGCGGCCGGGCACTGGTCGGCCGGGTGTCCCTGCCGCATCGTCTTCGCCGCCGACCAGTGATGCTGGTCGCAAGCTTCGGTCACCTCGTCCAGGACGACGAGGCCACACGGCGCCTTCGGGCAGGGGCAGGCGTCTTCGATGTCGGTTCCCATGCCCGGGAACGAGCGGCCGATGTGGCGGTCGGTCTGGTTGGTCATCGGGTTCCTTTCGCACGGCCCGGGGCGGGCGATCGGTGTCTGTTTCGGGTGGGTTTCGGCGCTCACCGGTCCCCCTCGGCGGAGGCGGTCGGTGCGGGCCCGGCCCTGGCGGATAGCCGCCGCCAGGACCGGCGGGTTGGGTGGTTGGCGGGTCAGGTCATGCACCAGCCGTTCGAGCAGGCCTCGGCGTCCATATCGATCAGCGGAAGCTGCCGCCCGTGCTTGAAGAGTTCACGCAGCGGCCGGCCGTAGGGCGTGACGAACACCGGCGGCTTACCCTTCGCTGCGAGATGCCGGTTGATCGTGTCCTCGATCTCGCAGGCTCGCGCGAACCGCTCCGGCTCGTTGTCCTGCATGGCCTGCCACTCGTGGACCTTGCGGATCGGGCAGAAGTCACAGGACGACTTCGGCGGCATGGGCAGGCCTGCGGACCTGACGATTCCGGGACAGTCGGCGCGTCGTATCCCAAGCCACAGGAGGGGGTAGTCGATCTCCTCGTAGGGCATGGCCTTGTTCGGGTTCGCCCGACCGATCTCGTCGACGGTGATACCCATGCCTACGGTGGCCTTGTTGTCGGGGCTGGCACCGTTCGCGAGAAGCCATGCCCCCGTCACATCGATCTTGAATTCCTTGGTGCAGACCCGGGAACCGGGCTTGCCGTTGGACAGGTAGACGGGGATGGTCTGACGGCTGCCGTTGCTGTTCATGATCCGACCGCGGATCGTTTCGACCGTGCCGTCCTTCTTCACCCGGTCCAGCAGGTGTAGTTCCAGGCCGTGACGGTCGGCGAACGGCTTGGCGTACTCGTGGAAGTAGGTGATCGTGTCCGGGTTCTCGGAGTCGTCTCCCACATTGGCCATCAGGAACGTCCGATAGTCCAGTTCACCGCGGGCGGCGAGTACCAGCGCGGCGGTGGACTGCCAGCCGCCGCCAAAGCTGAAGGTGCGCAGTCGGCCACTCATCGGAGACTTCCTGCGAGCAGCGTGAAGACGGTCGGTTCGTCGATGCACAGTTCGGCGGCGATCTGAGCGTGCGTCCGGCCGCAGGCGGCGAGGTCGCTTGCCATGTCAGCCCAGGCCGCGGGCCGGTCTTCGGGCTGGACGTACTCGGTGCTGAGGGTGTCGGTCATTGGTGTCCTCCGGGGCAGTCACGTCGGTTGTGGGATTGCCGCATGGATCGGGCGGTGGCGTGGTCGGGGCAGGCGTCGTCGATGCGGTCGGCGACGATCAGGCCGCACGGGGCTTTGGTGCAGGGGCAGGCGGCTTCGGTGGTGGTGCCGGTGAACGCGCGGCCAACGTGGTCGCCGGCCCACACAGGCGCGGTCACCGCGCGGGGGTTTTGCGTTGGCGGCCGAACGGGAGCCGCGCGGAGGCCCTGCCGAGGATCCGGGACGCGCCGGGCGCGGCAGCCGGCATAGCGGCCGCGGGAGCCGCCTCAGCGGGCGCAGGAACGGCCGGGACGGGGTCGGGATGCCAGAGTTCCACCCACACCCCACACGACCGCCACACCAACCCCGTACGGCCCGGACTGTCCACATCGAACGCCGGGCGTTGATCCCCCGGATGGCGGAGGGACAGCTGATGGTGGTCGGAGCCGGCGAACAGACGCAGCGCATGCGCGGCACCCCGCCCGGTCACCTCCGCGGACAGGTACTGGCACCCGTCGGGGGCGGTGCTGTTGGTCCACGGGCCGAGGTGGGCGGGCAGGTTGCGGTCCTTGGTGAAGGTCCGCCAGGCGTTCTCAGCTTGGAATTGGACGTCGATGGCGTTGGCGCGGGGTGTGGACATGAGGACTGCTTTCACGCGGGTGTGCGGGAGAAGAGGGGCCCCGCCCCGCAGGAGGGGCGCGGGACGGGGCCCCTCTTCTCCCGCACACCCGCGTGAAAGCAGTCCTC
>NZ_QHJH01000109.1 GCF_003947455.1 Streptomyces sp. WAC 04229
GCGGGGGCGGGCTCTCCGGTCCGGGCGTCGATGATGCGCAGCACGGGGTGAGCGTAGGCGGGTGACGCGGTGACGCACAGGGGGCGCGCGCACCGCTCCCGCGCCGAGCTGGGAATCTCGGCTCCCCGCGCTCCGTTGACCTGACCGGGAGACGCGAACACGCGGGTCACCCGGGAACCGAAGGAGGCCGCTGGTGTACGGCGACGAGGCAGCAGTCCGCAAGATCCTCACCGAGCTGGGAGACACCTGGGCCGTGGTGGGCCTCTCGTCCAACCGGCAGCGCGCGGCGTACGGCGTCGCCGAGGTGCTCCAGCGCTTCGGCAAGCGCGTCGTGCCCGTGCACCCCAAGGCGGAGACGGTCCACGGCGAGCAGGGGTACGCCTCCCTCGCCGACATCCCCTTCGACGTGGACGTCGTCGACGTCTTCGTCAACGGCGACCTGGCCGGCGCGGTCGCCGACGAGGCGGTCGCGAAGGGCGCCGGGGCGGTCTGGTTCCAGCTCGGCGTGATCGACGAGGCGGCGTACGAAAGGACCCACTCCGCGGGTCTGGAGATGGTCATGGACCGGTGCCCGGCCATCGAGATCCCCCGACTGGGCTGACGCCGGGATCACCCGGACGGCTAACGTGCTCTGCGGCAACGGTGAACTGCGCTGCATCGGAGATCGAGTTGACTGAACGGCTGATCGGGCAACGCCCCACACTCGAGGACGTGGCGCTGAGGGCGGGAGTGTCGAAGTCCACCGTGTCGCGGGTGATCAACGGCGAGCCGAAGGTGCGGGCCGCGGTCGCCGAACGCATTCGGGAAGCGGTGGCGGAACTCGGCTACGTACCGAACCAGGCGGCCAGAAGGCTCGTCACCCGCCGGAACAACGCCGTCGCCGTGGTGGTCACCGAACCGCAGAACCGCCTCTTCGTTGACCCCTACTTCGACCGCCAGATCCGCGGCATCCGACAGGAACTCGTTCAGCACGGAGCCCAGCCGGTCCTCCTCTTCATCGAGGAGCATGACGACTACGCGCGCGTCTGCAACTTCCTGGGCGGCGGCCATGTCGACGGCGCCCTGCTGTTCTCCTTGCGTGCCGACGACCCGTTGCCGGACATGGTCGAGCAGATGGAGCTGCCCGCCGTCTTCGGCGGACGTCCCCTCCCCGGCTCCGGACATCGCAGTGATGTCTACACCTACGTCGACGCCGACAACCGCGGTGGTGCCCGGGAAGCCGTTCGGCACCTCGTGTCTCTGGGACGCCGGCGCATCGCGACGATCACCGGGCCGCTCAACCAGGCGGCCGCGATCGACCGCCTCGACGGCTACCGCGACGTCCTCCTGGACACCCCGCCCCACCTGCTCGCCGAGGGTGACTTCACTCTGCAGGGCGGCGCCGATGCGATGGCCCTGCTCCTCGATCAGGCACCGGATCTGGACGCGGTGTTCGTCGCCTCGGACCTGATGGCCTCCGGCGCGTTGCGGATCCTGCGGGAACGGGGACGCAGCGTGCCCGGGGACGTGGCCGTCGTCGGCTTCGACAACCTCGAGTCCATAGCCGAGGCCACGGATCCACCGCTCACGACGGTGCACCAGGACATCGAGGAGATGGGACGGCTGATGGCGCGGCTTCTCTGCGACCGGACGTCGCAACAGCCTCCCCAGGGAGGCGGCCCCCGGCCCCTGCCGTCCGTGGTCACACCCACGCGTCTGGTTCTACGGAAGTCCACCTGAGTTCCCGATCCGCCCGCCGGGGAATTTCCGGCACCCCGGGACGAAGGCCCCGCGGGCGTTCCCGAGGGCGTCCGGGCGCCCACATAATGTGCGCGTGACCGCACCTTCCCCCCACTCCGACTCAGCTCCCGCACAGCGTTTTCCGGTCGTCGTCGTGGGCGCCGGACCGGCCGGGCTCACCATCGGTGCCATCCTGCGCGCCGCCGGCGTCGACTGCCTGGTCCTGGAGACCGAGACCCGGGAGTTCGTCGAACGGCGGCCGCGCGCGGGGGTCATCGAGGAATGGGCCGTACGCGGGCTGGAACGGCGGGGGCTGGCACGGACCCTGCTGGAACGGGCACAGACACACACCGAGTGCGAGTTCCGGTTCGCCGGGGAGCGGTACCGGTTCGAGTACACCGGGCTGACGGGGCAGCACCACTTCGTCTATCCGCAGCAGTTCCTGGTGACGGACCTGGTGCGCGAGTACGCGGACGTGCGCGGCGGGGAGATCCGGTTCGGTGTCCGGGACGTACGTCTGCACGAGCCGGAGTCCGACCGCCCGTCGGTGTCCTACGTGTGCCCCGACTCCGGTGAACGCCTCCACGTGCGGGCGGACTTCGTCGCGGGCTGCGACGGGGCGCGCGGGGTGACGCGGGCGTCGCTGCCGCCGGAGCGGGCCCACCTGGCCCGGCACGACTACGGCGTCGGCTGGCTGGCGCTCCTCGCCGAGGCGCCGCCGTCCGCGGACTGCGTCGTGTTCGGCATGCACCCGCGCGGTTTCGCCGGCCACATGCCCCGCAACGCCGAGGTGACCCGCTACTACCTCCAGTGCCCGCCGGGGGACGACCCGGAGAGCTGGTCGCACGACCGGGTCTGGACCGAGCTGCGGGAGCGCCTGGGCGCGGCCGGCGCGCCGCCGCCCCGCGAAGGGCGGCTGATCGAGCGGCGCGTCCTGGACATGCACAACTACGTCGTCGAACCCGTGGTCTTCGGCCGGCTCTTCCTGGCCGGGGACGCGGCGCACCTGACGGCGCCCATCGCCGCCAAGGGACTGAACCTCGCCCTGCACGACGCGTTCCTGCTCGGCGACGGGCTGGCGGCGCACTTCACGAAGGGCGACGACACCGGGCTGTCCGGGTACGCGGCGGCGTGCCTCGCCCGGGCCTGGGACTACCAGGAGTTCTCCCAGTGGCTGTCGGAGGTGTTCCACGGCACGGCGTCGGGCGACCCGTACCGCGCGGGTGCGGCGCTGGCGAGGCTGCGCCGCCTGTTCGACTCGCCGGTCGCGGCGGCGGAGTTCGCCGAGCGCTACCTGGGCGTGCGGACCGGCGGCTGAGGCCGCCGGTCAGTCGTGCAGCGGACGGTCGCCGAGCCGGTGGTCGGCGACGTTCAGCGCCTCGTCCACCAGGCGGCGCAGATGCCCGTCCCGCAGCGTGTACACGACCCGGCGCCCTTCCTTGCGGGTGCTCACCAGCCCCGCGAGCCGCAGCCGTGCCAGATGCTGGCTGACCGCGGGCCGGGCCGCGTCGCACGCCTCGGTGAGGGTGGTGACGTCGGCCTCGCCGCCGGTCAGGGCGTGCAGCAGGGTCAGGCGGGTGCGGTCGCCGAGCAGGGCGAGGAGTTCGGCGGCGAGCGCGAACTGCTCCTCGCCCGGTGTGCGCGGGTGCGCATCGTCCGCAGCTGACAGGTGCATGCGTGCGCTCATACGCACATAATGGCGCCGTGGGCGTCACGCGTCCACCCACCGCACCGGACCACCGGAAGGGGCATCCCGTGAGCGACCCGCACCGGCATCACCCCCACGACGGCCACCGTCCCCACGGGGGCCGATGGCACCGTCTCACCCACCGGCTGACCCCGCACTCCCACGAAAGCGCCGCCAAGGTGGACTCGGCCCTGGAGTCCTCCGCCCGCGGACTGCGCGCGCTGTGGGTGTCGCTGGCGGTCCTGGGCGCCACGGCGCTCGTCCAGGCGGCCGTGGTGGCGGTCTCCGGGTCGGTGGCCCTGCTCGGCGACACGGTGCACAACACCGCCGACGCGCTGACCGCCGTCCCGCTCGGCATCGCCTTCGTCCTGGGCCGCCGCGCGGCGAACCGGCGTTTCACCTACGGCTACGGGCGGGCGGAGGACCTGGCCGGCGTCGCGATCGTCCTGACGATCGCCGCGTCCGCGGTCCTCGCGGGGTGGACGGCAGTGGACCGGCTCCTCGACCCCCGCCCGGTCGCGCACGTCCCGGCGGTCGCGTTGGCCGCGCTGGCCGGTTTCGCGGGCAACGAGTGGGTGGCCCGGTACCGGATCCGGGTGGGCCGGGAGATCGGCTCGGCGGCGCTGGTCGCCGACGGGCTGCACGCGCGGACGGACGGCTACACGTCCCTGGCCGTGCTGCTGGGCGCCGGCGGCGCCGCGCTGGGGTGGCGGCTCGCCGACCCGCTGGTGGGGCTGGCGATCACGGCCGCGATCGCGCTGGTCCTGCGGGACGCGGCGCGCGAGGTGTTCCGGCGGCTGATGGACGCCGTCGATCCGGCGCTGGTGGACCGGGCGGAACAGGTGCTGCGCGAGGTGCCCGGCGTGCGCGGGGTGAGTGAGCTGCGGCTGCGCTGGGTCGGGCACCGGCTGCGCGCCGAGGTCGCCCTGGTCGTCGACGGCGAGGCGACCGTCCGCCGGGCCCACGGCGTCGCCGTCGAGGCCGAGCACGCCCTGTTGCACGCCGTGCCGCGGCTCACCGCCGCGCTGGTCCACGCCGACCCGGCACCGGTGCCGGGCGAGGCGGACCCGCATCTGGCGCTGGCCCACCACGCACCGGGGTGACGGTCAGGCGACGCCCAGCCCCTCCAGGACGACGGCGCCCGGCAGTTCGGCGAAGGCCTTGCCGGGCACCAGCAGCTTGCCGCGCCGGCGTCCGCTGCCGACGAGGACGTAGGGCAGGTCGACGACGGCCGAGTCCACCAGCAGGGGCCAGTCGCCGGGCAGGCCGACCGGGGTGATGCCGCCGTACTCCATGCCGGTCTCGCCGGTCGCGGTGTCCATCGGGGCGAAGGACGCCTTGCGCGCGCCGAGGTGACGTCGGACGACGCCGTTGACGTCGACGCGGGTGGTGGAGAGGACCAGGCAGGCGGCGAGCGTGGTGCCGCCTGCCCGCTTGCCGGTGACCACCACGCAGTTCGCGGAGCGTTCGAGCAGGTCATGGCCGTAGTGCTCGACGAAGGTGGCGGTGTCGGCCCATTCCGGGTCGGTGTCGACGTAGACGATCTGCTCGGCGGGGACGCCGCCGCGCCAGTGGCGTACGGCGTCGGCGACCGGGCGGGTCAGCTCGTCGAGGCAGTCCGGTGCGGGCGTGGCGCTGTCGAAGTTCCCGATGGGTGCGTGCATGGCCGCACGCTAACAACAGCGACCGGTGCGCGGGGCGGCCGTCTCAGCGGACGGGCGGCACCGACACCGCCATGATCATCTCCATCGGCTCCGCGCCCTCGTTGCCGTACGTGTGCGGGGTGTCGGACTCGAAGGAGGCGCTGGCGCCGGCCGGGACGCTGTGCGCCGCCCCGTCGACGGTGAGCGTCAGCTCCCCGGCCGTGACGTGCACCATCTCGACCGTGCCGGTGGGGTGCGGGTCGGAGGGGCTGCTCTCCCCCGGCATCAGCCGCCACTCCCACATCTCGAGCGGTCCGGGCGCCTCCACCCCGGCGAGCAGCCTGCTGAAGCTGCCGGCGTCGGTGTGCCAGAGGCGTACCGCCTGTTCGGCGGGGACCACGCGGACCTTGGGGCCCTGCTCCCAGTCCAGCAGGGTGGTGATGCTGATGCCGAGCGCGTCGCCGATCTTGACGACGGTGCCGAGGCTGGGGTTGGTACGGGCCTGCTCGATCTGGATGAGCATGCCGCGGCTGACGCCCGCGCGGGCGGCCAGCGCCTCCAGGGTGAAGCCGCGCTCGGTGCGCCAGCGCTTGACGTTGCGCGCCAGGGACTGGGTCAGCAGGTCGAGGTCCGCCACGTTCCGTCCCTTGCCTTCATGAGTTCGTGCACCGTATCGCGCACCGTTTCGTGCATTATTTTGGATGACGCAGTGCAGTCCAGTGAACTATGGTCTGCTGCACCCGAAGGTTCACCGAACTGTACTGCGAGGCGACCGGATCATGACAGCGCTGTTCGCCCTGGCCACCAGCCTTCTGTGGGGCATGGCCGACTTCGGCGGCGGGGTACTGACCCGGCGCACGCCCGCGCTCACCGTGGTCGTCGTCTCCCAGTCGGTCGCCGTCGTCGTCCTCGGCGCGATCGTGGCCGCGACCGGCGCCTGGAGCGAGGCGTCCGCGCACCTCTGGTTCGCGGTCGCCGCCGGTCTGGTCGGTCCGGTGGCGATGCTCGCCTTCTACAAGGCGCTCGCCCTGGGCCCGATGGGCGTCGTCTCGCCCCTGGGCTCGCTCGGTGTGGCCGTCCCGGTGGGCGTGGGTCTCGCCCTCGGCGAGCGCCCCGGGCTGCCCCAGTTCGCCGGCATCCTGGTCGCCGTCGCGGGCGTGGTGCTCGCCGGCGGTCCGCAGCTGCGCGGTGCGCCGGTCCAGCGGCGGACGGTCGCCCTCACCCTCGTCGCGGCGTTCGGGTTCGGTGCCGTGATGGCCCTGATCGCGGAGGCGTCGACCACGCTCACCGGCCTCTTCCTCGCCCTGTTCGTCCAGCGCGTCACCAATGTCGCCGCCGGCGGACTGGCCCTGTGGGTGTCCGTCCGGCGCGGCGCCCCCGCGCTGCCGCCGGAGGGCTTCCCGTGGGGCTCGCTGCCCGCGCTGGGCTTCGTGGGGCTCGCCGACGTCGCGGCCAACGGCACGTACTCGATCGCCGCCCAGCACGGCCCGGTGACGGTGGCGGCGGTGCTGGCCTCCCTGTACCCGGTGGTGACCGCGCTGGCCGCACGCGGGTTCCTCAGCGAACGGCTGCGCGCCGTGCAGGCGGCGGGCGCGGGCCTCGCCCTGGTGGGCACCCTGCTGCCGGCCACGGGCTGACCAGGCGCCGCACGGCCGCGGCCGACGCTCAGCTCTCGGCGGCCGGTTCCGCGAGCCTGCCCGTCGCCTCCGGCCGGTCGTCGTCCAACTCCGCCAGCCTGGCCAGCGCCTCGCCCTCCAGCCCCGACAACTCCCGCAGCTGTCCCGGCGTGACCCCGTCGGGAATCGGCACCGGGGCCGGGGTCCGCAGCGGCGGCTGCCAGCCGTCGGCTGGGGTCCAGCGCCGTACGACCTTGGCGGGCGCGCCCGCCACCACGGCGTGGTCGGGGACGGTGCCCCGCACCACGGCGCCGGCGGCCACGACCACGTTCCGCCCGATCCGCGCGCCGGGCAGGATCACCGCGCCGGTGCCGATCCAGCAGCCGGGGCCGATCTCGACCGGGTCCATCCGGGGCCACTGCTTGCCGATGGGCTGGTGCGGGTCGTCGTAGGAGTGGTTGGTGGAGGTGACGTAGACGTACGGGCCGAAGTAGCAGTCGCTGCCGATGGTGACGGTGGTGTCGGCGATGACGTGGCTGCCGCGGCCGAGGACGACGCCGTCGCCTATGCGCAGGATCGGCTCGGGACCGAGGTCGAGGTCGGGCATGAGCCCGGCGGTCAGCGTGACCTGCTCGCCGATGATGCAGTGGGCGCCGACGTGGATCCAGGGCTCGCCGAAGACCGTGCCGAGCGGGAAGGCGAGCCGGGTGCCCGTGCCCAGCGCGCCGAAGCGGAAGCGTCCGGGGTGTGCGGCGGTGACGGAGCCGGTTCGCTGCACCCAGGCCCAGCCCGCGTGGACGGCCCGCTGCGCCAGGCGGCTCCGCCAGGACGAGAACGTGTTCTTGCGCTTGGGCACCCGCTCACGGTAGTCGGCGGGCGGTGCGGCCATGACCGCGGAGTGCTGTGATCTTCACCCCACCGGGTGGCGTACGGTGCCGTACATCACCCGAACAGGAGGCGGAGATGACGCAGAAGGCGCTGATCACGGGCATCGCCGGCAAGGAGCCCAAGGTGGACGCGGGGGCCTTCGTGGCACCGACGTCCTCGGTCATCGGGGACGTGACGCTGCACGCCGGGGCGAGCGTCTGGTACGGCGCGGTGCTGCGCGGCGACGTCGAGCGGATCTCGGTCGGCGCGGACAGCAACGTCCAGGACAACTGCACGCTGCACGCCGACCCCGGTTTCCCCGTCACGGTCGGCGAGCGGGTCTCCATCGGGCACAACGCCGTGGTGCACGGCGCGACCGTCGAGGACGACTGCCTGATCGGCATGGGTGCCACGGTCCTCAACGGCGCGGTGATCGGCGCGGGTTCGCTGGTCGCGGCCCAGGCGCTGGTGCCGCAGGGGATGCGGGTGCCGCCGGGCTCATTGGTCGCGGGGGTCCCGGCGAAGGTCAGGCGGGATTTGACGGAGGAGGAGCGGGCCGGGGTGACGCTGAACGGCACGATGTACGCGGCGCTGGCCGGGGAGCACCGGGGCGCGCTGGGGGAGGTTCTCTAGGAGGCCGGGCGGCCGGGCGCGGGTGGTTCGTGGCTGGTCGCGCCCCTGCGGCGGAGCCGCGGAACGTCACCCACGGCGCCCCTCGACGGGGCGCTTCACTCCCCGGCGGGGAGCGGCTGGGCCTTGGCCGCCTTGCGCTTGACGATCAGCATCGAGGCGACGCCGATGACGACCGCCAGCACCAGGCCCAGCCACGAGAAGCGCTTGAGCCAGGACTCCGCGACGATCCCGACGTAGTAGATGACGGCGGTGGTACCGCCCGCCCAGACGATGCCGCCGAGGACGTTGGCGATCAGGAACTTCCAGTACGGCATCCGCAGCACACCGGCCAGCGGGCCCGCGAAGATCCGCAGCAGGGCGACGAAGCGGCCGAAGAACACGGCCCACATGCCCCACTTCTGGAAGGACCGCTCGGCGGTGGCGATGTGGCCCTCGCTGAAGTGCCTGGGGAACTTGCGACCCAGCCAGGCCAGCAGGGGCCGGCCGCCCTTGCGGCCGATGGCGTACCCGATGGAGTCGCCGATCACCGCGCCCGCGCTGGCACAGGCGCCGAGGACCAGCGGGTCGATGCCGCCGTGCTGCGACGACAGCAGGGCCGCGGACACCAGGATGATCTCACCGGGCAACGGGATGCCCAGGCTCTCCAGACCGATGACCAGTCCGACGACGGCGTACACGGCCACCGCGGGCACCGTGTCGAGCCACTCCTGGACGTGCAACGCGCATCCTCCGCTTCGCGTACCTGTTCCCGGGCGCGCCTCGGCGAAGGCGCACCCGGGAAGCCTACCGGTTCGCGGGAGGTCAGCTGTTGGGACGCAGGGTCCATATGACGGTCATCTCACCGGTCACCGCGCCGTCCTCGCGCCGGATGGCGACGCTGACCGGGAACTCGGGGCGGTTCCCGGCGTCCAGCTCGGCGACGACGTCGGCGGCCGGGCGACCGAGCGTCGCGGTGGCGGTGACCGGGCCGAGCGCGATCTTCTTGAAGGCGATCTCGGCGGTGACCGGCAGCGGCACGGCCCGGGAGAGCTGGTCGCCGAAGGCGGCCAGCACGATCGCGCCGCTGGCCGACTCGCCCAGGGTGAACATGGCCCCGGCGTGCGGTCCGCCCACGTGATTGCGGTACTCGCTCTGGTCCGGGAGGGCCAGGACGGCCTTCTCCGGAGTGGTCTCCAGGTACTCGAGGTTCAGGGTCCTGACCATCGGCACCGTGGCGGCGAGCAACTCGCCGATCGACATCTGATCTGCGCTCATGGAGGTAGGTTACCCATGAGTAGCATCCAGGGCCAGGCTGCTTGGAAGATCGTCGTAAGCTGTCCATCCATGTGGCCAGGAGAGCAGTCACCCACCGGCGGACCGGACCCGCGGCAGCCCAACCCGTACCAGCAGCCCAACCCGTACCAGCAGCCCGCGCCCTGGAACGCCCCCACGGTCACGTCCGGTGGACCGCCCGGCCGGGGGCCCGGCAACGGCCGTACGAAGGTGGTGGCGATCGTCGCCGCCGCGACCGTCGTGGTCGCCGCCGCCGTGACCGGGGCCGTCCTCCTGGGCGGCGGCGAGGACGACGGGGCCCGGCCCGACCCCACCGCCTCCGCACCGGCCTCGTCCCCCGCCGGCGACGACCCGCGCGGTGGTGACGACGAGCTGAAGCCGACCCTCGCCGGGTGGAACGTCGTCGCCAATCCCGGCCAGGGCATCGCCTTCGACGTACCGGCCTCCTGGGTGCGGCAGTCGCCCACTTGGGTCACCTACGTCACGGAGGACGACGATCCCGACGAGAAGCCCCTCGTCGCCATGAAGGCCCCCGCCGTCCTCCAGGAGAAGTGGTGCGGGTCGGACGGCGACCGGGACGGCTCGGTCGACTACATGCCCCTGGCCAGCGCAGGCACCCGGGGCAACAACGGCGCGCGGAGCACCGAGGAGATCGCCCGGAACGACTCGGCGGACTGGGTCTACGGTTCCTTCACCCAGCCGGACCGGGACAAGGTCTCGACGGGACCGGTGACGTCCTTCACCACCTCCTCCGGCATCAGGGGCAGCGTCGCCACCTCCCGGTCGTCCGGGGTGGAGAAGAAGGGCAAGTGCGACGTGAACGGCAAGGCGACCACCTTCGCCTTCGAGTCCGCGGACGGCGACTTCGTCTCCTGGTCGTTCGTCGGCCCCGCGGACGTCGCCGACGAGGTGCCCGACGCCACCGTCCGCGGGATCCTCGCCACCGTCAGGGAGTACGACCCGGCGGACTCCTGAGGAGGCGGTGTGTGCAAGCGGGGACGAACCTTCCGCACTTCGGTACGTCCCTGACAAGGCCCGGTGACCGAATCGTGTCCTGGGCGGCATTAGGGTGACTGCTCATGTGGCCAGGACAGCAGCCGCCCGGGGGCGAGCAGAACCCGCAGAACAATCCGTACCAGCAGCCGGGGTACCAACAGCCGAATCCCTACCAGCAGCCGGGATACCAACAGCAGCCCGGCCAGTACGGGCAACAGCAGTGGGGGGCGCCGCAGCCCGCAGGGGCGCCGCAGCCCGCTCCGGGCGGTGGCGGCGGCGGGAACCGGACGAAGCTGGTCGCGATCGTCGCGGCCCTCGCCGTGGTGGTGGCCGCCGGTGTCACCGGGTTCCTGGTGCTCGGCGGCGACAAGGAGGACCAGGCGGACGACGGCAAGGACAAGAAGCCGTCCGCGAGCGCGTCCGCGGACAAGTCCGAGACCCCGTCCACGGATCCGAGCGCGTCCGGCTCCGACGACAACCCGCGCGGCGGCGAGGAGGCGCAGGCCACCGTCGACGGCTGGAAGGTCGTCGCCAACCCGCGCTTCGGCACCATGTTCGACGTGCCCGCGGACTGGGAGATCGACAGCAAGGACACCAGCGTCGGCTTCGAGTGGGAGGAGAAGGGCAAGACCGACCGCACGACGGTCACCGCCCCCGCCTATCTGAAGTCCGAGTGGTGCACCACGGACGAGAACAAGGACGGCCGCAAGGAGAGCACCGCCCTCGCCACCACCGGTACCCGAGGTGAGAGCGGCGCCAAGGACACCGACATGGCTGCCGAGACGCGGGTGCCGTGGTGGATCTACGGCGGTTACACCCAGCCGGACAAGAAGAGCGTGAAGTACGGCAAGCCGAAGGCGTACACCACAGCCTCCGGCATCAAGGGCAGCGTCATCACCGCGTACTCGCAGGGCACGCCCCAGAAGGGCAAGTGCGACACCGAGGGCAAGGCGATCACCTTCGCGTTCCAGAACAGCGCGGGCGATTTCGTCACCTGGAACCTGTACGGCGCCAAGGGCGTCGACGAGGAGGTCCCGGAGGCGACGATCCAGAAGATCCTCAGCACCGTGCGGCTCACCGAGGAACCGCCGACCGAGTCGTAGGCGCCGCTCAGCCGATGCCGAACGCCCCGGCGGGAGGCTCGGGCGACGGTACGGCGTCCGCGTCCCGCACCGGCCGCGCGCCGCCGATGAAGTCCCGCAGGGCCGCCCCGTGTTCGACCCTGGCCGGGAAGGCGTCGGCGGCGGTGCGCCGGGCCAGCGCCGGGACGTCCAGGGGCCGGCCCGCGGCGACGAGGACCGCGTTGCCGAACCGGCGCCCGCGCAGCACCCCCGGTTCGGCGATCAGCGCCAGTTCCCCGAAGAGCGTGGCGAAGCCGGCCAACTGGCCGCGCAGGAAGCCGAACGGCGCCCCGTCGGCGAGGTTGGCCACGTACACGCCGTCGGCGCGCAGGACCCGTGCCGCCTCGCGGGCGTACTCGACGGAGGTCAGCCGCGCCGGCACGCGTGAGCCCCCGAAGACGTCGGCGACCAGCACGTCGGCCGAGTCCGCGGGGGCGGCGGCCAGCCAGGCGCGGGCGTCTGCGCCGTGCGCGGTGATGTCCGCACCGTCCGGCAGCGGCAGGTGCTCGGCGACCAGGTCCAGCAGCCCCCGGTCCACCTCCACGACGTCCTGCCGCGACCCGGGCCGGGTCGTGGCCAGGTACCGCGGCAGGGTGAACGCGCCGCCGCCGAGGTGCAGCACGTCCAGCGCGCGGCCCGGCTCGGCGACGGTGTCCAGGACATGGCCGAGCCGGCGCGTGTACTCGAACTCCAGGTGCGCCGGCTCGTCCAGGTCGACGTAGGACTGCGGTGCCCCGTCCACGGTGAGCAGCCAGGCCCGCCGCCGGTCGACGTCGGGCATGAGCTTGGCGGTGCCGTGGTCGGTGACGCGGCTGACGGGTACGGCTTCGTTCACTCCCCCATTGTGCGGGAGTTCACTCCACCGCCGTCACCGTCCCCGCCCCGACGGTCCGCCCGCCCTCGCGGATGGCGAAGCCCAGCCCCGTCTCCAGCGGCACGTCCCGCCCCAGCTCCACCGTCATCGTGACGGTGTCACCGGGCCGGGCGACGGCCACCTCGCCGAGGTCCACGTCGCCGACCACGTCCGCGGTCCGGATGTAGAACTGCGGCCGGTATCCCGTGGCGACCGGCGTGGAACGCCCGCCCTCCCGCGCCGACAGCACGTACACCCGCGCCGAGAAGCGCCGCGCGGGCACGACGCTGCCGGGCGCGGCGACCACGTGCCCCCGGCGCACGGCGTCGCGGCCGACACCCCGCAGCAGCAGCGCGACGTTGTCCCCGGCCTGGGCCTCCTCCATCGGCTTGCCGAAGGTCTCCAGACCGGTGACCACCGTCTCGACCGACGCCCCGAGCACCTCGACCCGGTCGCCGACGCGGATCGTGCCGCGCTCGACCGCGCCGGTGACGACCGTGCCGCGGCCGGTGATGGTGAGCACGTTCTCCACCGACAGCAGGAACGGCGCGTCCAAGTACCGCTCCGGCATGGGCACGTAGGTGTCCACGGCGTCGAGCAGCGCCTCGACGGACGCCGTCCACCGGGGGTCGCCCTCCAGGGCCTTCAGTCCCGAGACCCGCACGACGGGCACGGAGTCGCCGCCGTAGCCGTGCGCGGTGAGCAGCTCGCGGACCTCCAGTTCGACGAGGTCGGTCAGCTCCTCGTCCCCGGCGTCGGCCTTGTTGAGCGCGACCACGATGTGGTCGACGCCCACCTGCCGGGCGAGCAGGACGTGTTCGGCGGTCTGCGGCATGATCCCGTCCAGCGCGGACACGACGAGGATCGCCCCGTCGAGCTGGGCGGCGCCGGTGACCATGTTCTTGACGTAGTCGGCGTGGCCGGGCATGTCGACGTGCGCGTAGTGGCGGGTGTCGGTCTCATACTCGACGTGCGCGATGTTGATGGTGATGCCGCGCGCCGCCTCCTCCGGAGCGCGGTCGATGCGGTCGAACGGCACGAACGTGCCGGCGCCGCGCTCGGCGAGGACCTTGGTGATGGCGGCGGTCAGGGTGGTCTTGCCGTGGTCGACATGGCCCATCGTGCCGATGTTCAGATGCGGTTTGGTGCGGACGTACGCCGTCTTGGACATGGCGGTACCTCGAAGCCTCGTGGCGGTGGTGGGGACCCCGGTGTCCGGCCGACCCTCCCCCTGGGGGGTCCGCCGGAGTGTCCGGGGAGGGTCAGCTTCGGGCGCCGTCGGCGGCGGCGGGGAAGAAGAAGAGGACGGCAGCCTTCGGCGCATCCGCGACGGCGGATGCTGCGAGGTGGAAGGCGTACCGGAACATGAGGCAGATCTTCGCCGACGCCCTGTTCCACGTCGAATGGTTTTTGCGAGCGGTCCGAGAGAGCGACGGTGCGTCCGGTGGCCTGGTGAGCAGGGCGGAACCGGCAGGGTGCGGGGCGGGGATTCACTCGGCTGTGACGCTGGTGAGACGCTCCATACGGCGATCACACACATTTGTCGGTTAGTGTCACCGGATGCTCGATGCCACCACCCGCTCTGGGGGCACCGCCACGGTCACTCCCCGGACCGCCGCAACGGAGCTCGCCGTCGCCACCGCCGGCGGGCCGGTCCCACCGGCCGCACCGACCGGGTTCGCCGCCCGCGTCAGCAGAGTCCTGCTCTCCCCGTGGTCCCGGCTCTCCCTGCTCGTCGCCCTGCTGGCCTCGGCCGCGACCACGGTCCTGCTCTTCCAGCCGCAGCGGTTGCTCACCGACGGCTGGCCGCCGCAGCTCGGCGGAGCCGCGGCGGCCGTCGCCTACGCGGTGGCCTACGGGCTGTGCACCGTCGCCTTCGTGCCGCGTCCGCTGCTGAACCTGGCCGCGGGTGCGCTGTTCGGCTCGCAGCTCGGCCTCGCCTCCGCGCTGGCGGGGACGGTGCTCGGCGCCGGGATCGCCTTCTGCCTGGGCCGGGTACTGGGCCAGGAGGCGCTGCGTCCGTTGCTGCGGGGCAAGTGGCTGAAGGCCGCCGACGGGCAGCTCAGCCGGCACGGCTTCCGCTCGATGCTGGCGGCCCGGCTGTTCCCCGGGGTGCCGTTCGCCGCCGCCAACTACTGCGCGGCGGTGTCCCGCATGGGCCTGCTCCCCTTCCTCCTGGCGACGGGGCTCGGCTCCATCCCCAACACCGCCGCCTACGTGGTCGCCGGGGCCCGCGCCTCGACGCCGACGTCTCCGGCCTTCCTGATCGCGCTGGCCTGCATCGCCCTGCCGGGGCTCGCGGGCGCGGCGGTGGCCTGGCGCAAGCGGCACCGGCTGCGCGGGCGCTGACGGCGCGTTACACGGCTTCCAGGATCATGGCGTTGGCGAGGCCGCCGGCCTCGCACATGGTCTGGAGTCCGTAGCGCGCTCCGCGCTCCCTGAGGGCGTGGACGAGGGTGGTGGTCAGCCGGGTGCCGCTGGCGCCGAGGGGGTGGCCCAGCGCGATGGCCCCGCCGTGCACGTTGACCTTGTCGAGGTCGGCTCCGGTCTCCTGCTGCCAGGCCAGCACCACGCTCGCGAACGCCTCGTTGACCTCGAACAGGTCGATGTCCCCCAGCGAGAGCGACGCCCGGCGCAGCACCTTCTCGGTGGCGGGGACCACGCCCGTCAGCATCAGCAGCGGGTCGGAGCCGGTGACGGCGAAGCTGTGCAGGCGGGCGAGCGGGCGCAGGCCGAGGCGGGCGGCGGTCTCGGCCGAGGTGATCAGCACGGCCGAGGCGCCGTCGTTGACCGGGCTGGCGTTGCCCGCGGTGACGTTCCACTCGATCTGCGGGAAGCGCTCGGCGAAGGCATGGTCGTGGTAGGCGGGCCGGAGACCGGCGAGGACCTCCACGCTGCTGGCGGGGCGTACGCACTCGTCGCGCGAGACACCGTCCAGGGGCGCGATCTCGGCGTCGAAGCGCCCGGACTCCCAGGCCGCGGCGGCCTTCCGGTGCGAGGAGACGGCGAAGGCGTCCATCCGCTCCCTGGAGAGCGACCACTTGGCGGCGATCAGTTCGGCGCTGATGCCCTGCGGGACGAGTCCGTCCGGGTAGCGGGCCGCGACGCCGGGGCCGAAGGGGTCGGCGCCGGCCGGCACGTTCGACCACATCGGGACGCGGCTCATCGACTCGACCCCGCAGGCGACGACCAGGTCGTACGCCCCGGCCATGACGCCCTGCGCGGCGAAGTGGACGGCCTGCTGGGAGGAGCCGCACTGGCGGTCCACGGTGGTCGCGGGCACGGACTCGGGGAAGCCGGCGGACAGCAGGGCGTAGCGGGTGGTGTTCATGGCCTGCTCGCCGACCTGGTCGACGGTGCCGCCGATGACGTCGTCGATCAGCGCCGGGTCGACGCCGGACCGCTCGACGAGGGTGCGCAGCGTGTGCGCGAGGAGTTCCACGGGGTGGACGTGGGCGAGGGCGCCGTTCGGCCTGCCCTTGCCCATCGGGGTGCGTACGGCTTCGACGACGACTGCTTCACGCATGCTGCGGGCCTCCGGCTGCCGGCGACTACCAGTGAGTAGGAATTCTGGACTCACCATAGTCCAGGGAGTTGGAAAAACAAACCCTCCCCTATGCTGGGCATCATGGCCGCCCCCAAGAACCCGCGCCCCTGCTCGATCGCCGACACCCTGGCGCTCGTCGGGGAGAAGTACTCCCTGCTCGTCCTGCGCGAGGTCTGCCTCGGCAACGGCCGCTTCGACCAGTTGGTCCGCAACACCGGCGCCCCGCGCGACATCCTCGCCACCCGGCTGCGGCGGCTCCTGGACGCCGGCGTCCTGACCAAGCAGCCGTACAGCGAGCGCCCGCAGCGCTTCGAGTACCGGCCGACCCGGGCGGGACTGGAGCTGGAACCGGTGCTGATGACCCTGATGGCCTGGGGCGACCGGCACCTGCGCGCGGACGACGACCGCCCCATGGTGATCGAGCACGTCTGCGGCAGCGAGCTGGTCCCGCGGATCACGTGCAGCGCCTGCGGCGACACCGTCCGGCACGAGGACCTGACCGCCCATCCGCAGGCCGACGGCTGGACCGTGACGGGCCCGACGGCCGCCTAGGAGACCTTTGACCCCTGTGGGCCGGACTTCACTTTGGAACGCTACGCTGCCCCTCGGCACAGCCGGTCCCGATCATCCGACTTCGGGGGCCGGCGCGCCCATCGCCCTTTTCTCGCTCGGCACTTGGACTCCGTAACTTCATGTCTTGGTTCGAATCACTCATCCTCGGACTCGTCCAGGGGCTGACCGAGTTCCTCCCCGTGTCCTCCAGCGCGCACCTGCGCCTGACGGCGGCGTTCTCCGGCTGGCACGACCCGGGCGCCGCCTTCACGGCGATCACGCAGATCGGCACCGAGGCCGCGGTCCTCATCTACTTCCGCAAGGACATCGGGCGCATCATCTCGGCGTGGACACGGTCGCTGACCGACAAGTCGATGCGCCGCGACCCCGACGCGCGCATGGGCTGGCTGGTGATCGTCGGCTCGATCCCGATCGGCGTGCTCGGCCTGACCCTGAAGGACCAGATCGAGGGACCCTTCCGCGACCTGCGGATCACTGCGACGATGCTGATCGTCGTCGGTGTGATCATCGGCATCGCGGACCGGATGGCCGCGCGGGACGAGAAGGGCGGCCGGCACCGCGCCCCCCGCGCGCGCAAGGAGCTGGAGAACCTGACCGTCCGGGACGGCCTGATCTACGGCGTCTGCCAGGCGGCCGCCCTCATCCCGGGCGTCTCCCGGTCCGGGGCCACGATCAGCGGCGGGCTCTTCATGGGCTACCGGCGCGAGGCGGCGGCCCGGTACTCGTTCCTGCTCGCGATCCCGGCGGTGCTCGCCTCCGGGCTGTTCGAGCTGACGGACGCGATGGAGAGCGACCACGTCTCCTGGGGGCCGACGCTCTTCGCGACGGTCATCGCCTTCGGCACCGGATACGCGGTGATCGCCTGGTTCATGAAGTTCATCTCCACCAAGAGCTTCATGCCGTTCGTCTGGTACCGCATCGCGCTCGGCATCGTCATCATCGCCCTGGTCAGCACCGGCGCCCTCAGCCCGCACGCCGCGGAGTCGGCCGGCTGACCGCCACCGTTTCCGTAGCCGTCCGGTAGCGCACTGTCAGTGCTTGCCCCTAGGCTTGTCCGCATGTCCCCCGATTACGCGACTCCTGGTTCCGTGCGCTCCGCCGCGGAACTGAACGAGACGATCCGTGCGCTCTGGCGCCGCGCGGGCGGGACCCTGTCGGCGCAGGAGCGAGTGGAGTACGAGTTGCTGGTGGTCGAGTGGGCGACCGCGATCCGCAGCGAGGTCATCGAGGCCGCCTGACCCGGAGCCGCCCGCCCCGGCACCCGCCCGCCGTCAGCGCCCGCCGGCCACCCTGAGCACCGTCCCCGTCGTGTACGAGGCGTCGGGCGACATCAGCCAGGAGATCGCCGCCGCGATCTCCTCCGCCCGTCCGGCACGGCCCATCGGCACCGCCGCGCCCATCCGCCGCGCCCGGTCCGGCGCGCCCGCCGCCGCGTGCATCTCGGTGTCGATGACGCCGGGCGCGACCGCGTTCACCCGGACACCGTCCGGCCCCAGCTCCTTGGCCAGCCCCAGCGTCAGCGTGTCGACGCCCGCCTTGGCCGCCGCGTAGTGGACGTACTCCCCCGGGCTGCCGAGCGTCGCGGCGCCCGACGAAACGTTCACGATCACACCGCTCCCCCGCGCCGTCATGAGCCGCGCGGCGCGCCGGGCGCACAGCAGCACGCCGAACAGGTTGACGTCCAGGACCCGGCGCAGGTCGGCGGTGTCGCTGTCGGCGAGGCGTCCCAGCGGCCCGGTCACGGCCGCGTTGTTCACCAGGCCGGTCACCGGCCCGAGCCGTTCCTCCGCCACGTCGAAGAGGCGCTCGACGTCGGCCTCGACCGAGGTGTCCGCGCGCACCGCAACCGCGCGTCCGCCCGCCTCGCGCACGCCCGCGACCACGGCTTCGGCGGCCACCGAGTCCCGCGCGTAGCCGACGGCCAGGTCGTGTCCGTCCGCCGCGAGGCGCAGACAGGTCGCCGCGCCGATGCCGCGGCTGCCGCCGGTGACCACGGTGATGGGTCGGTTCATGAGCACCTCCGTTTTGATCGATCATCGATCACTCTAGGCCGTGGAGAACGCCTTGCACACGCCTTGCGCACCATCGGCACCCGGTGTGATCAACTGAAATTCGCCCTCGTCGCGGGCGCACACTGTAGGCATCGGGGGGTAGGGAGCCGCCCATGAAGACGCTCGACCGCCGGCTCGCCTCCCCGTGGTGGCGCTCGGCCGCCGCCGTGCTCGCCGGAGCGCTGCCCGTGCTCGCCTTCCCGGGCCCCGCCCTGTGGTGGTGGGCCTGGTTCGCGCTGGTCCCCTGGATCCTGCTGGCCCGCACCGCGCCGACCGGGAGGCGGGCCGCGTACGACGCGTGGTGCGCCGGCTTCGGCTTCATGCTCGCCATGCACCACTGGCTGCTGCCGAACCTGCACGTGTTCACCTTCGTGATCGCGGCGCTGCTCGGCGCGCTGTGGGCGCCGTGGGGCCTGCTGGTGCGGCGGCTGCTGGGCGGCGCGCCCTCGGCCGGCCGGGTCGCGGCGGCGCTCCTGGTGCTGCCGTCGGGCTGGCTGGCCGCGGAACTGGTCCGCTCCTGGCAGGGGCTCGGCGGCCCCTGGGGGATGCTCGGCTCCAGCCAGTGGGAGGTGGCCCCGGCGCTGCGGCTGGCCTCGGTCGGCGGGGTCTGGCTGCTGAGCTTCCTGGTGGTGGCGGTGAACGTCGCCGTCGCCGTGCTCGTCGCCGTCCGCCGGGCGCGGGTGCCCGCGCTGGCCGGGCTCGTCGCCACCGCGGCCGCCACCTCCGCGGCCTGGGTCTGGTCGCCGCGGCCCGACACCGACGAGCGGGCCGCGATCGCCGTGGTGCAGCCCGGCGTCGTGGACGGCGCGGACAGCGCCGACCGGCGCTTCGACCGCGAGGAACAGCTCACCCGCGGGCTCGCCGGCCGGGACCTCGACCTGATCGTCTGGGGCGAGAGCAGCGTCGGCTTCGACCTGGACGACCGGCCCGACCTGGCCCGCCGGCTGGCGGCGCTGTCCCGGGAGACGGGCGCGGAGATCCTGGTCAACGTGGATGCCCGGCGCTCGGACAAGCCGGGCATCTACAAGAGTTCGGTGCTGGTCGGCCCCGACGGCCCGACCGGCGACCGGTACGACAAGATGCGGCTGGTGCCCTTCGGGGAGTACGTGCCGGCCCGCTCCCTGCTCGGCTGGGCCACCTCCGTCGGCGAGGCGGCGGGCGAGGACCGCAGGCGGGGCACCGAGCAGGTGGTGATGAACGTCGGGGACGGGCTGCGGATCGGCCCGATGGTGTGCTTCGAGAGCGCGTTTCCCGACATGAGCCGCCAGTTGGCCGCCGACGGCGCGGAGGTGCTGGTCGCCCAGTCGTCGACGTCGACGTTCCAGCACACCTGGGCTCCCGCGCAGCACGCCTCGCTCGCCGCGCTGCGCGCCGCGGAGACCGGCCGGCCGATGGTGCACTCGACGCTGACCGGTGTCTCCGCCGTGTACGACGCGAACGGGAAGCGGATCGGCTCCCGGCTCGGCACCGACGCGAGCACCGCGCGGGTGTACGAGATCCCCCTCACGCACGGCACCACGCCGTACGTGCGTCTCGGCGACTGGACCGTGCACGCCGCGCTGGTGATCCTCGCGGCCTGGGGCGCCGGCGAGGGCGTACGGGCGGTGCGGATCAGGCGGAACGCTCGTGGACCGCGCGTACCACCCGCTCACACAGATCGTGGGTCTCCAGCGCGTCCCGGGCACTGAGCAGCCGCCCCGCGCGCACCGCGTCGAGGAAGGCGAGAACCGCCTGCTCGATACCGCGCTGCCGGGCGACCGGCACCCAGTCGCCGCGCCGCCGCACGGTCGGCTGGCCCTTGTGGTCGATCACCTCGGCGAGGTTGACCACCTGCCGCTTGGTGTCCTGGCCGGAGACCTCCAGGATCTCCTCCGCCGAACCGCTGAGCCGGTTCATGACGCCGAGCGCGGTGAAGCCCTCCCCGGCGAGCTGGAGCACGACGTGGTGCAGGAGCCCGTCCTGGACGCGGGCGCGCACGGTGACGTCGTCGACCGGTCCCGGTACCAGGAAGCGGAGCGTGTCCACGACGTGGATGAAGTCGTCGAGGATCATCGTGCGCGGTTCCTCGGGCAGCCCGGTGCGGTTCTTCTGCATGAGGATCAGCTCGCGCGGGTGCTCGGCGCACTGCGCGTACCCGGGCGCGTAACGGCGGTTGAAGCCGACGGCGAGGCTGGTCCGCCGCTCCTCGGCGAGGGCCACCAGCCGTTCGGACTCGGCGAGTTCGTAGGCAAGCGGCTTGTCGACGTAGGTCGGGACGCCGGCTTCCAGGAGCCCGGTCACGATCTCGGGGTGGACCGCGGTCGGCGCGTGCACGAAGGCGGCGTCGAGGCCCTGGGCGAGCAGTGAGTCGAGGTCGGCGTGGCGCTGGGTCTCCGGCAGGCGCAGTCCGTCGGCGACCCGGGTGAGGGTGGCGGGGGTGCGGGTCTGCAGGTGCAGTTCGGCCCCCGGCAGGGCGGAGAGCACCGGCAGGTAGGCCTTTCGCGCGATGTCGCCGAGTCCGATGCAGCCGACCTTCACGGGGTGTGCTCCTCTATCGTTCGCCGGTCCGGGTCCGCGCTGAAGCATACGGGGGCTGCGGTGGCCGCCAGTCGGCGATGCCGTCGAAGCCCCGCAGGAACAGGCCGGGTGCCGCCCTGGACAGCGCGAGCAGCGCGGCGTCACGGGCCGCGGTCCCGGCGCGGCTGGTCATCAGGTTGAGACGGGCGACCCGGACGGCCTGGCGGGCGACGGCACTGGCACGGGGCTGCCGGGCGGCCGTGTAGGCGGCGAGGTCCCGGCTGTGGTGGGCGAGGACGACCGCGTCCTCGATGGCCTGATTGCCGCCCTGCCCGAGGTTGGGGGGCATGGCGTGCGCGGCGTCGCCGAGCAGGGCGACCCGGCCGCGGTGGTAGGCGGGCAGCGGTGCGGCGATGTGGTGCACGTCGTGCCGCAGGACGTCCTCGGGGCGGGCCGCGGCGAGCACCGCGGGGATCGGGTCGTGCCAGTCGCCGTAGCGGTGCAGCAGCTCCGCCCGCTCGTCCGCCGCGTGCCCGCCGGCCGGGGCGACGGCAGCGGCGTAGGCGTAGGCCCGGCCGCCCTTGAGCGGGTGCGTGCCCCAGATGCGGCCCCGCCCCCAGGTCTCGTGGGAGGCGAACTCGACGCCGGGCAGCGGGATCACGACCCGCCAGGTGGTGAACCCGGAGTAGACGGTGCCGGGGTGGTCCGGGAACAGCGTGCGGCGTACGGCGGAGTGGATGCCGTCGGCGGCGACGACCAGGTCGGCCTCCCACTCTCCATCCGTGGTGCGCACCCTGGCCGGGCGGTCGTGGTCACCGGGGTCGGCGAGCATCGCGTCGGCGGCCGTGCGGACGGCGTCCGGGGGCAGCCGCTCGGACAGGCGGTCGATGAGGGTGGCCCGGTGCAGCAGCACCAGCGGGCCGCCGAACCGTGCCGCGGCGGCCTCCGCGCTGGACCGGGAGAGCCAGCGTCCGCCCGGGGTGCGGAGCCCCCCGTCGCCCTGCCAGGCGGCGAGGCCGCGGATCTCGTCGCCGAGGCCGATGACGTCCAGCGCGCGCAGGGCGTTGGGCGACAGGGAGATGGCCGCGCCGATCGGCCGCAGGGAGGCGGCCCGCTCCAGCACGGTGACCCGCAGTCCGTCCTGGTGCAGGGCCACCGCCGCGGTGAGGCCACCGATGCCGCCGCCGATCACGACGGCCCGTCTTGTCCGTGCCATGACTCTCCCCACCGTTCTCTTCACTACAGGTGTAGTAGCTCTGCCGCCGACTTTACTACAGCCGTAGTGCGGTCGGGTAGGTTGGCCTCCATGCGTCCCTCCACCCCGGCCTCCGTGCCCTCCGCGGCC
>NZ_QHJH01000010.1 GCF_003947455.1 Streptomyces sp. WAC 04229
CGAGAAACGTCATGGCCACGGGCACCCACCCCCCCCTTCGGCCGCATACCTCGCAGTCGCCGGACCCCCGACAGCCCCGAACATCGGCCGCCCGGCATCACCGCACCGTGGACGTACGCGCCCCCGACCGTCCGGATAAACGGCTGGCCGGGGGCGAGCGTGACGCGACAGGATGCTCCGCATGACACTGCCCACCCCCGAGCTGCACACCGCTCGCCTGCGGCTGCGGCCGTTCTCCGACGCCGACGCGGCGTCGCTCTACGCGCTGCACAGCAGCACCCACGTGCTGCGTTACTGGGACTCCCCGCCATGGACCGAACCGGCCCGCGCCCAGCGCTTCATCGCGACCTGCCGGACGATGGAGGAGGAAGGCACGGGAGCGCGACTGGCCGTCGACCGCGTCTGCGACGGCGCGTTCATCGGCTGGTGCGGCCTGACCAGCTGGAACCCCAGCTTCCGCAGCGCGTCCCTGGGCTACGTACTCGACGCCGGCGCGTGGGGCCACGGCTACGCCACAGAGACCGCGCACGCCGTCCTGCAATGGGCGTTCAGCACCTTGGACCTGAACCGCGTCCAGGCCGAAACCGACACCCGCAACCTGGCGTCCGCCCGGGTTCTGGAAAAGCTCGGCTTCGTCCGCGAAGGCACTCTCCGAGAAGACTGCATCGTCAACGGCGACGTCTCCGACTCCTGGATCTACGGCCTCCTCCGCCGCGAATGGCAGGCGACCGGCACACCGACAGCCCGCAGCTAGGATCCGTATCCAGTCGTGATCAGGTGACGGGGTGGAGTCTGTGCCGCCATGTATAGCGAGCCCTCATCGAACGTGGCGCAAGGGCTGCCACAACGGTTGAACCCTTCACTGCGACTCGGTCGGCGCCCTCGGCGGTGTCACATGGGAACCGCGATCACCCTCTTCGACCGGGGGATCCATGAAGGCCTGCAGTTCTTGGTCCTGCAGCGCATCGACGGCACCACGCACTGACGCACGAGCACCCGCTGGCGCCGACGGCACCGGAGTGCGCGCGGCGCCGGTCACGTCCCCACCGGCTTCCTCGATTCCGGGCGAAGGGCCGAAGGCGTAGCGGACGAGGTGAGCGAGGTCCCCGCGCGCCGGCGTGGCCGCAGCCGCTCGTCAGCGCCGCCGTCCGGTCCCGCCGTGCGTCGGACCGCCTGCTCGGCTGCGTCCTCAGGGGTTCGCGACGGTCGCGGTCACGGGCGTGCCGATCTCGACCGTTCTGCTCACAGTGCACAGGCGGTCGTGGGATGCCTTGACCGCGCGGGGCAGGATTGCACGGGCGCGCTCCGCACCTTCGACGTCCGGGAAGGCGACGGTGAAGGCGACCTGGAGGTTGGTCATGTGGTTTCCCAGTTCGTCGCTGATCCTGTCACCGCTGACCGTCACGGAGAACGCGCTGGGCTCGGCGTGACGGCCGGTGGCGGCATCGACGTCAACGGCTGTGCAGCCGCCGATCGCGGCCAGAAGCAGTTCCACCGGAGTGAACCCGGTGGCCTGGCCGCCGTCCGGGGAAGTGCCGAAGCTGATCGACTCGCCGCGGGCGTTGACCGCGACGAACCGACCACCGCTGGTGCGTTCGACGACGACGGAACGCTTCGAGTTTTCGCTCATGCCCGGACACTAGTGGTTCGGGATGGGGCTCAGCACGAGGCCCGGCCGACGGACCGTGCGCGCGCCGGGCGGTGGGGCGCCGGTCCGTCCGGTCCCTCCCGCCCGCACGGGACCGCCGGGGTGTCGGCGCCGTCCGTGTCATGGGTCGGCCGGCACGGCCAGCACCAGCGGCAGAGAGCCGGCCCAGCCTCAGGGAGGCGGACCGGGCGTCGCCGCCGGCAAGTACGGCGTCGCTGGGCTCGCGCAGGTCCGTCGCGAGCGTGCTGACCTTGCCGGTCCTCGGGGCGTAGCGGCGCAGAGGGTGTGCTCTGTTGCGGCGCGCTCAGCTTGTTCTTTGACCTGAGCGGAGTCGGACGCGCAGGATTGCCGCACCGTCCCCCTCAAGGTCCTCGCAGGCCGCTGGGCGGCCTGCCATTCCCATCACCAGCGAGAGGGTCGGCCCCCGGAGCAGATCCCCCGAACCGGTGGTGAACGGTCCGTCTGTGGCCTCGACCCGCAAGCCCGCGATTGCAGTGTTGCTCGCGACTGTGAAATCGCGACTCGCGAAGAACCGGGCGACGGCGGTCGTCGTGGCCACCGGGGGTGTCCGCACAAGACCCAATGGCCGACGGATGTCCTCGCTGTGGACGACTACTTCGCCCAGCCAGGCCGCTGTATGTCCTGTCGGCCCGGGCGGGCCGGCGACAACTTCCCGAAATCGCCGCAAGGTCTCTTCCGGTGTGGCACCACGGTGCATTGCGAGTCGTCTGTCGTTGTGCAGATTGGGGTCGAACCGAGCTGCCAGCATGCTCAGCAGCCAGCGCCACATCCTCGTGCTGGCACCTGCCGTCAGATGAGCTACGACCTCCTCCACGGTCCAGCGTTCACACAGTGATGCTTTCGCCCACTGGGCCTCGCTGAGCTCGGCGAGGTCTTGAGCGAGCGCCAAGCGCTCGACGTGGATAGCCCGTTCCATGGCTTTCCGAGTTTCTGAAACGTGTGGTTCAGCCATAGGGCAACCTCCAGAGACCGGGTGTCCTCCATCAGACTCCTCTTGCAGCCCGAACTCATCGACTGCACCCACGTAGCGAACCTATTCGACCTTCCCGTGTCGAAACGGTCCTCGAACTACGCCGCTCACCTGGGCATTCGTCTGCCCTGAGGGGCCTTGGTCTGATCAGATCATGTCCTCCGATCAAGGGTGCCGAACGAGACGAAGATCGTGAAGGTGGGTCTGTTGCCTGAAGCCGCGGCAGGAGAAACGTCACGCTTCCGGGACGAGTCAGTGCGTGTCCAACCGGACGTGATGATGAGCTGTTCGAGTTGGCTGACGCACAGTTATCCGCGTGAGATGTCTACATCGGCACAGCGTTTAAGGTTTTCCCATTTGCAGGCGTAGGCGGTGGTGTTCGGGGATCCTGTTGAGATACCTCTGAAAACTACTGCAAGGAGACCGCCAGTGCGCCACCCGACCCGGAGGGCCTTCGCCGCCCTCGTAGCCGCAGCCGGCCTCGCCCTCCCCCTCCTCGTTCCCTCACCCGCGTCGGCTGCCACCGCCACCAGCCGCTTCGCGAACTACCGCTACGGTGACTGCCTGCGCGAGACGGACGAAACCGGCCTCAAGGGAGACCGCTGCACCAGCGGGCGCGGCAGCATCCTGTGGCACTGGAACGGCCGCCTCAACACCAGCACCACTCTCAAGAACTACACGTGGGGCCGCTGCCTCGACAGCAATGACCGGGGCGACGTCTACCCCCTGCGCTGCAACGGCGGCTCGTATCAGAAGTGGCGCACCGTCCAGCCTGCCCCCCGCAGCGCCGTCATGCTCCAAAGCGTCGGTACGGGCCGCTGCCTCTACCAGCAGGACGACGGCTACTACCGCACTGCCGGCTGCGACCGAAACGCCCAGAACCAGCGCTTCACCATCGGCTGAGCTACCGGGAGGCCAAGGCGCAAGGTGCCGTGTTCGTCGCCTTCGAACGCGAAGGGCGGAGGTGGACCGTGAAGGCGGACGGCTGACCGCCGGCCTCGTTCACAGCGTCGACAACGCCGTGAACGAGGCTTTGCGGGCCGCCATCGTTCATCCGGTCCACGAGCGGCAGGCCAGCGCGGGCGCTGACTGGGGGACGGCTCACTGGATCAGCTCGATGTGCGGATGGTTCGGGGATACCGGGCAGACGTGCAGCTGCAGATCGTAGCCTCCGGCAAGGTCGAGCATGGTCGGGTTGTCGGGTTCGGGATAGGTGGTGGATGACAGAGAGCGGGCTCGGTCCTCGTGGGGAATCCAGTCGGGATAGTGGGAGTTCCATTCACCCGAGGCGATGGTCAGCAGCGGATCCATCTCGGTGCCGCATGAAGGGCAGAGCCGAGGTCGGGGATCGGTGAGGCCCCAACGGGTCCAGCCACCGACCTTCCAGCCTGGAGCAACGGACATCCTGCCCGTGTAGAGCTCGTTGTAGAAATCCTTCGAGTACGGCGTGTCAGAGCTGTCCAGTGGATACGGCGTGTTGTCAAAGTTGTCCAGAGCGATACCGGCCGTCTGCCACCTGCGCCAGTCCTCCAGCTGCCTCTGGAGATCCTTGCCCAGTTCCATGATGCTGGGGTATTCGGTGATCTGCTCCGGCGCGAGGAGGCACGGCTCCGGCAGGTAGCCGGGGAACTGGATCGCGGGCGGCTCGGGGGGTGTGTCGAGGATGTCGGTGACTGTGGCGGCGGACCGCCAGAACAGCGCGGTCTCGGGCTGCGCGGGGTGGTCGAAGGGGCACCACAGCACTTGGAGCAGATCTGCCTCGGCCTGCTTGGGCGGGCGCAGCAAGGGGACGTCGCGTACGTACAACTGGGCCACGGGCAGCATGGCGATCGGGCCCTCGGGCCATGGGCGGCCGGCCTCGATCCGCTCCTCGATCGCCCGCTCCTCGGGCGTGTACCGGGTCCCCGGGGGATCGCCGCCCGGTCGGTTTGCCACTGCTGCACGAATGCGTCGCCGCTGCCGTACGTCCTCGGGCGAGAGGATCTCGTTCCACCCGTCCCACTCGTGCGGTCCCTCGCAGTACGGCCAGGGCTCGTCGGCGGGCCACAGCAGCGGTCCGCCGACGGAGCTGTCGTATGGCGTGGGCGACCCGGGGCGGGGATGCAGCCGGGTCGCCGTGCGTGCCAGCGGCGCCAGTTGCGGGGCGACCGCGGTGACGTCGACCTGCCGCGGCGGGGTGGTACGGATACGGAGTGCAGCTGCGATGCTCATTGCCCGCTCGGCGCACACCGACCGGATCTCGTTCAGCAGCTCCGTGTAGTGCTCGCCGTACGTGTTCAGCGCATGCCACACCGCGTCCAATGCTGCTATGAGCGGGTCGGGCGCGGCGGCGGCGAGCACAGCGGGGAGAGCGAAGTGCGGTTGTGAGATTGGTCCTGGGGTGCGCGGCGTGCTGGTAAGGGGCACCACGACGACCGTGCGCCCTGTGTCCGCGGACGGAGGCGGGACGTATGGCGGTCGCTCCGGAGGTATCGCTCCGAGTACCGTCCTGTCCGGGACACGAGGGTCGGAGCGCAGGGCCTCCTGCATCAGGGCCGGGTCGTCGAACGGCGGCGGCAGAGGGCGTCCCTCTTCCGCTGCCGAGAGCGCCTGGGCGACCCACGGCAGATCGGTAAGGCCCGCAGCCTCGCAGGCCCGCCGCGCGGCCAGCAATGCCGCTGCACGCTGGACCTCGGGGCCCACGACGTCGAGGGCGTGCACCAGGTCGCTGTCGAAGCGGAGCAGACCGAGGACGTTGCTCTCGCGGGCAGTGAGCAGTCTCTCGCTCGGCAGCCGCCCGCCCCACTCCCACTCTTCATGGTGCAGGCGGCGCGCCTCGGCGGCTTGTTCGGCCCGCTTCTCGGCCGCCCGTTGGAACACCTGGCGAGTCAGGCGTTCGGCCTCGGCGAGTTGCTCGGGTGTACGTGCCGTCTGGCGCGCGTAAGAGTGTAGGTTCCCAGCGATCCGCGAGGTGTGGCGGATCACTTCGTCCGGGCGGGGCGGGGCCGGCCAGAACTGCAGGAGGTAGCTGTCCGCCCGGGGCTCCCCAGCTGCTCTGGTGGAGAGTTCGTGTCCCTCGTCCATCCCCCGGGCGCAGTAGCGGACGCGGTAGTCGGTTCGGGCGAGACCCAGGTCCCAGGCGGCCTCGCCGTCCCCCTGCACCAAACTTGTGCGTTCCGACGCGGGGCGGAAGGACACCTCCATCACGTCATCCCAGACCGGGTCCAGCACCGGGGGTATGTCGTGGATTTCCACGACGAAGCCGACGTTGCCTGCGTACAGCCCGGTGGACAGGACGATCACGCCTGGGACCGCAGCCCCGCACAACCCCCCTGTCTGATAGGCGAGCGCCGTGGCGAGGTCCGGTCGGACACCGTCCGGCTCGCTTTCGACGTAGATCTGACGATCGTGAACACGCACCTCGCCTGCGACGGGCCTACGCACAGCACTCCCCTACGATGAGGACGGCCTCAAAGGCCCTGCCGGGCAGGCCGTCACGTGTCCCGCATCATGCCAAAGGCCACTGACAACACGGCCGATGGTGGCATCGACAAGGTGGCCTCTGACGCAAGAGGGGATCGGTCACGATGTGCCGTTTGCGGCCCGGCACCTTCTTCCCACCGTCGTAACGCTGACGGACACCGACCGCGACACGTACCTGGCGCGCCTGACTCCCGGCGCCCGCATCGACCACCGCGACCGCGATCGGCACCGACTCACCAGCCTGTTCCACAGTGCCTCCTCCCCCGATGAGCCTTCGGCCGACGGGGACGCCGCTCCCTGTTGCCATGGTGGAACCACACGGTGTCCTCCGGTCCTCCCGGTATGTGTGTCGGACCGGGGAGCGGCACCGGATGTGACACCGCCCGGCCGGCTCATCCGGCGATGGCGCGCGCCCCGGGCGTCCTGCTCCCGCTGCGGCGGTACCGGCGCGTGGCCCGGAGGTCACGCGCCGGGCCGGGTCAGCGACGTACGACCTGCGGCGCGATGTCCTCGGTGTGGCCGCCGCCGGCGGTGGCGGAGCGGCTGAGGGCGGTCGACCGCGTCGGGTCGATGCCGCAGAAGGCGGCCTCGAGGGTGCCGCCGAGGATGGTGTTCACCGTGCCGTTGTTCGAGGTGTTCGCCATCGACGACATGCCGCGGCGGCCGTCGGCCGTCGTGAACGCGTAGGTGTAGTAGCCCTGGACGGTGCCGGTGTGACCGTAGACGGTGACACCGCAGGAGAGCTTCCGCCCACGCAGCCCGAGGCCGTAGGACTGGGTCTGGTCCGCGTTGACCGGGACCATGCTCATCATCTCGCGCAGCTGTGCGGGGGCGACCAGCTTGCCGGAGACGACCGCGGCGAAGAAGCGGTTCAGATCCGAGGAGTTCGAGATGACGGCACCGGCGGACTGCGCCCACGAGGCGGTCTGCTCGGTCGAGTCCACCAGCGGCAGCGTGGTGTCGTCGTCGCGTACGTACCCGCGTGCGTAGGAGCCGGTGAGGGTGGTCCGCGGGTGGACGTACGAGGTGTTCTTCAGGCCGAGCGGCTCGAAGATCCGCTGCTGGTACTGCGTCGCCATCGGCACACCCGTGGTGTGCTCGATCATCAGGCCCAGCACCACGAAATTGGTGTTGGAGTAACCGTAGGCGGCCCCGGGCTCGCCGGTGGGGGCGTGCGCCGTCGAGAGGTCGATGAGTTCCTGGTACGTGAACACCTTGTTCCGTACGGCTTCGAAGCCGGGAACGGTGTGGTAGAACATGTCGTTCGTGTAGTCCCACAGCCCGCTGCGGTGGCTCAGCAGGTGCCGCACGGTGATGCGGTCGTCCGGCAGGGCCTGCGGCAGGTAGTCGTTGGCCGGGGCGTCCAGGTCGATGCGGCCCTCGGCGACGAGCTGCATCAGCACGACGGTGGTGAAGCTCTTGCTGACGCTGCCGACGCGGAACCTGCGGTCGGCGTCCATGGGCGTACCGGCGGCCCGGTCCGCCTTGCCCATGGAGAGCCGGTAGACCGCGGAGCCAGAGTCGATCCGGGTGAGGGCGCCGGGCGCCCCGCGGCCATCGCCTGCTTCTGCACGGCGAGGACACCGGTGGGCGAGGGCTGGGGAAGAGTGGGGGTCGAGTCCGCGACGGCGGGCGAAGCGGTGACCAGGGCGGCCACCATCGCGGAACCTACGAGCGCGAGGCTCGTGTTTCTGATGCGCATCCGATTCTCTCTACGTGTGATCGGGCGGAGGCCCTGGACTCCGTTCAGGAACTGTGAATCCCGCCTGTACAGGGGCGTGTTGCCGCCTCCTGTCCGCGCGACGGACGTGATCTCCAGGGCGCTCAGAACGATAGCCCAGACCGGATCACACCAGGTCGACGTCGGCGTACAGCCCGGGTGTTGGTGGGAGTACCGGGAGGGATGTACAAGGTGCTCGCCTGGGGCGATGCCGCGTGGGAAGACCCCCACCGGGCCGTCCTGGTGCGGCGCCGTGCCAGGCTGCTCCACATCCTGCGGGCGGCGTAGACGGACGGGACGACGAGGCCGTACCAGTAGCCCGTCTCACTCGCCGGTTCGCGCCTCCACCCACGCCCAAGCCGCCAACCGACCGCCCCTCAGTCCGGCAGGGCACGTCTGAGCGCTTCGTCCAAGCGCCGCGCCAATTCCGCGTCACTCGGCGGGTCGTCGGCGAAGAGGGCGCCCAGCTCGGTGGTGAAGGTCTGGGTGAAGGCGCCGTACAGCGGGGTGCGGGGGCGGTGCACCGCCTTCTGCAGGGCGGGGAGCAGGATGTCGCGGGCGTACTCAGGGCGGCCGGCCGCGTCGCGGGGCACGGTGTCCGTGCTCTCCCCGGTCGGCGCCGCCGAGGGCGTCGTCGTACCCACCGCGCACGCCACGGCGTCGTCCGTGTAGGCGGAGGTGCGCGTCGCCGCGAAACCGGCGTCCAGCAGGCAGCGTTCGCTCTCCTTGCCGGTCAGGTACTCGATCAGGTCGGTCGCCTTGGTCCTGCGCTGGGACGCCGCGGTCACGGCGAGGTTCTGGCCGCCGAGCACGGCCCGCCCGGGCAACGCGGTCACACCGAGCCGGTCGTCGTCGGGGAACGACTGATGCAGGGCGGGATACACGTACGGCCAGTGGCGCAGGAAGGTGGTGCGGCCCGCGGCGAAGTCAGCGAGGGAAGCCGCCTCGTCGGAGTGGAAGGCGTCCGGGAGCACGTACGCGGCCTCGGTGCGACGGCGCAGCTCGCTGATGCCCTCGGTCAACTCCTCGACGGTGGCGTCGTAATGGCCGTCCTCACCGGTGAGCGTGAGGTTCGGTACGGCCGACGCGAAGGCCTCCACGGCATTGACCGTCCGCCCCTCGTACGCGGCGAGCTGGGTCGTCCAGCCCTTGTCGTAGCCTTTGGGCTTGTGGTCGCCGACGGCGTTGATCAGTGTCTTCAGCTCCGGCCAGTCCAGGCCGCCCGTCAGGTCGGTCTGCTCGACGTCGGCCTGGCTCAAGTGGTCGCGACGGTAGTAGAACAGGCCGACATCGCTGTTGAAGGGAGCGGCGTACACGTTGCCGTCCCAGCGTGCGGTGCTCGCGACGGGTGCGATGACGTCGTCGTCGAGCAGCGACGCGGGCAGTGGGCTGATCAGGTCCGCGGCGGCGAACTCCGGGACCCAGGTGACGTCGAGGTTGACCACGTCGTAGGCGGCGCTGCCGGACTGGAGCGCGCCGAGCAGTTGGCTGCGCTGTTCGTCGGCGTTGCCGGGGAGTTCGACGAGTCGGGCACGGTAGCCGGTGCCGGCCTTCTCCTGCTCGGTGTTCCAGGCGTCGATGAGCCGCTGGCGGACGCCGTTCTTGCCGGTGACGTCCCGGCCGCTGGCGACCACGATGTCGCCGGGCACGTCGGCGGAGGGCGGCGCCGCGGGGCCGCTTCCGCCGTCGCCGCCACCTCCACTGCACGCGGTCGGCAGGAGCAGGCACAGCGCGGCCGTCAGCACCGCCAGCCGCCGTCGGCTCTGTCGTCGCAGCGGTACCCCGCGCATCAGGTCTCCCCCGTTCCGGTGCGCGCGACCTCGTCGTGCAGGGCGGCACCGAGATCGTCGTCGGCGTCCAGGCAGCGGCCACCGCTGGCTTCGGAGATCCGGGCGTCCGGTTTCCCCGCGTCGCAGCCGCCGCCCTGCAAGGAGACCATCGCGACCGGCAGCCCTCTCGCGCGCGCGATGTCCAGGAGGCTGCCGAAGCCGTCGCCGGTGAACCGGTCCGCGTCCTCGTCGTCGGTGACGAAGACGATCAAACCGGGGCGCTCGTCGTCGGTGTCCCGCACCTCCATGGCGTCGAGCGCGGCCCGCAGCGCCCCGAGCGGGTCCGCCTCGGCGTCCCGGACCTGGGCCTCGCGGTCGATGGCGCGCTCGGCGTCCTTGCGGGAGTGCGGGCCGAAGGACAGCAGAGCGTCGTACGTGTCCTCGCCTGCGTCCGACACCGTCCACACGGCGTACTCGTCCCGGTCGCCGAGCCCGCCCAGCGACTGCTTCAGCAGGCCTGGCCCACCACTGGGCCCCTCCCACTGGCCGGCCATGGAGCCGGAACTGTCGAGCAGGAACAGCACGCGGCCGGGCCCGTTGGCGCCCCGGTACTCCTCCAGCGAAGCCTCCATCGCGTCCCGTCCCGCGGACTCGGTCAGCGGCGACGGCGCCCTCAGTACCCCTTTGGCGACCTCGGTGGCATCCAGCAAGGCCCGGTCGCCGGTGGCCGCGCGGAAGCCGTCCCGGGCGAAGGCCACCCGGCCGCCCTCACCGGTGAGCCATTCCCGGAAGGCCTCCGCCTCACGGTCCCGGTCGGTCCCGTCGCGGTCGGCGCCCTGCCAGCGGACGCGGACGTAGACCGGCTCCAGCCCCGGAACGTCACTCGGGTACTGGGCCATGCGCGGGGTGCGGCGCGCGCTGTCGCAGCCGACGCCGCTCTTCAGGAGGAACTCGGGGACGAGGGCCGCGGTGCGGTTGTCGACGGCGTCGTCGTCGGGCAGCGCGCACAGCAACTCGGCGGCGGTCGGGGCGGGCGGCCCGGACTGGGCGACCCGGTCCTCGGCCCGGCGGGGGTCAGGGGCGCCGGCCGCGCCCGGGGTGCCGTACAGGGCGATCGTGGCCAGCAGTCCGGTGTCGGTGAACTCCGGGTCGGGGCGGCGCACCGCCGCGCCCGCGGTCCGTGCGCGCAGGTTGTCGATCATCCGGGTGAGCGGGGGGCCGGTTCGGTCGTTCAGTTCGTCGACGGCGATGCCCTGCGGGACGGCGAGCACGACGGGAGAGTACGCGAAAGGCGTTTGGTCGGCCTCCAGTTCGGCCACGGCGTCGGTGTCCTGCCCCGCGACGGCCCGGGCGGCGTCGGCGGGGGAAGCGGGTATCCAGACGTCGGGCTGCGGGCCGACGTCGCGCTGCGGGTTGGTGTCGGCCTCGTGGGGTTCCTGCCAGGCACGGGTCTGCTTGCGCAAGGCGGTGACCGCGTCGGCGGCGCCCGCGCTGTAGACGGTGATGCCGCTGCGGCGGCAGCCGTCGCCGGTGGTGTTCGCCTCCGACGTCAGATACGCGTCGGCCGCGGCCCGGACGGTCGGCTCCAGGTCGGGGTCGGTGAGCACCCGCAGTTCCAGGGCTGGGGCGCAGGAGGAGGGGCCACCGGTCAGAACGAGGTGACGGTAGGCCCCGATACCGAGGGCGGATACGACCAGGACCAGCATGACGACGCCGGCGACCAGCCGCCGCGTCCGCCGCGGGTGGCGCCTCGTTTGGTTCTCGTCTCCCGTGTCGCCCGCCTGCACACCGGGGCTCCCGTCGCTGCCGCGGCCCTTCCGTGCCTCCGAGTCATGCCTACGACGGATCAGCGTGCGCCAGGCAGCGCCCATCCCGCTCAGCCATCCGACCAGAACCGCCCCGACCTGGCGGGCGCGCCCAGGGTCGGGGTCGCGGGCCCAGGGCCCCGGGTCGGGGCCGGGGGCGAGGTCGGGCGCGGGCGGGCTTCCGGTGCCCCCTGCCCCGACGGCGAGCAGCACGTCCATGCCCGGCTCGGCGCGGCTCTCCGGTTCCCAGGCGTCCCCCCGTACCGTCCGGTGACCCGCGGCGGACATCCGGGCCCGCAGGTCGTCCACGAGGGCGCGGAACGACACGTCGCCGCCTGCTTCCAGCAGCTTCACCAGCTCGGCGGTGAACGGCGTCGGCGTGTCGGGATCGCCCGCGTCGATGCGGTGATTGGGCTGCACGCTCATCAGCAGCAGCCGTCGCTTGTCGGGGGTCTCCTGGCGGACCCAGGCGGCGTTGCCGGCGAAGCAGCAGTCGAGGACGACCACGATCCGCCGGGCCGAACTGGCGGTGAGCATCGCTTGCGCGAGGCTGAACAGCACCGCGCCCGGGAAGACCGCGTGCCCGCCCGCTACCACGCGTGCGTTGCGCATCTGCAGGAACAGCTCGTCGCCCGCGTTCGGTATCGCCCCGTGCCCGGCGAAATACAGCAGCAGGACTCCGTCGGCCTCGTTGGCCGCCTTCCACAGCTCCTGGTCGAAGGTGCCCTGGTCGGGAGAGCGGCACACCGTGATCTCCCGCTCGGCGAACACACCGCCGTGCCGCAGCGCCTCCGCCAGCCGGTTCAGGTTGTGTTTGACGGCGGGAAGGTCGCCGGGTACACCGTCCGGCGGCGCCGTGTTGTCGTACTCGGACACTCCGACCAACAGCGCCCGGTTCGCCTTCCCCCGCGGGTCGTAACCGGTCACCGGCCGCCTACCTGTCGTCGGGTTGCACCGGCTCGACGCGCGCCTGCGGCGGATCGCCTTCCTCCACCGCACGGCGGTTGGCCTGCCAGGCCTCCACGGATCGTCTGACCTGGTCCACCACCCCCTGGAACATCGCGCCCGCGGCGCCCCCGAGCACCGCCACGACGATGTCCATGCCGGTGCCCATGGGGGTACCGGCCTCGTCTGTGCGGCTCTGTTCGGTGATGCGGAGCTGGTCGATCCGGGCCAGGTCGGCGAGCGGTTTCTCCCGTTCCAGCCACTTGTGCAGGGCGACGATGTCAGTCGCCCTCTCGGTCCCGTCCAGCCGGATCCGGATACCGCGCGTCACCACACCGTCCCCCTCAGCCATAACTCACCATCATGACACCGCTGTTGCGCACAGGCGAGGGTTCGTACGCCGCTGCCGCGCCACCCGCGCGGAGGGCGCACGCCGTCCCTGCCCCCGGGTCTACGTCTTTGGTGCCGGTCCGCCTGGGACCGCGGGCCGATTTCGTCGATCCACGACCGCAGTTGGCCTCCCGCCATGCGTACAGGACTCCTTGGCACCGGCAACGTCGCCCGACCACCGGCCCACGGATGGAAGGACGCAGGACACGACGTACGCCTCGGTTCCAGGGCGGGCGGCCCGGCCGGTCGGCGTCGATGGTCGCGGCCGGCACTCGGCATCGGTTCGGTCTGCGCAATGAGGCGACGGGTCCTGGACAGTTCGGCTCAGCGATAGCCTGCGTCATCATGATGCGCGCTTGGATCTTGCCGATGGTGTTCGTGCTCTGCGGCTCCGCCGTCGTGATGCGTCCGGCCCTCACGGGGGACGCCGGCACTGCCGTGGCACTCCTGCTGGTGTTCCTGGCGCTCGCCGGCGCGCATTCGCCTCTCATCTTCCCGAGATCGATCGGTGCGCGCGAGGCGGAACGCCGCGCCGCGGTCGACAGCCGGCCCGTCGTCTACTGGCGGCCTGGCTGCAAGTACTGCATACGGCTGCGCTTCCGGCTGGGCCGCAACGGCCGCCGGTTGCACTGGGTCAACATCTGGCGCGATCCGGCGGCAGCCGCAGCGGTGCGGGAGGCCAACGACGGCAACGAGACCGTGCCGACCGTCGTCGTGGCGGGCCGCCCGCACACCAACCCCGCTCCGGAATGGGTGCGTGACCAGCTCAAACCTTCCGGGTGATCGACCCGCCCGGTCTCGGCGCCGCACCCCGGCCACCTACACGTCCGACGCCCGCTGGTCCAGCTCCGCCAACCCGCCCTCCCAACGTTCCCGACGCGCCCGGTCGGACTGCTCCCACCAGGGCGTACCGCGCTCCCCCAAAGCAACTTTCGCCCGGTTCACCCGCTCACGCGCCGCCGCTTCAGCCCGCGCGTCGCTCTCAGCGAGCGCACGGCGCACCGCACGCCGAGCGGACATCAAATGGCGCCGAAGGCGGGCCGCGGCCTCCTCCGGGATGGAAGGGTCGGTCGCCCGCCACTTCCGGCCCCGGATGACGACGAAATGCCCATCAGGTGTCCGCTCCGGTGACTGATCCGCCTCCATGGAACCGATTCTGCCCAACAGAGCCGCACTGCGCAGAACGGAACGCGACACGGCCTCCGGCCGGGCCCCGGTCAGCCGCCGGGGCTCGCCGACACCGGTACGCGGCGCTGAACAGGTCCGAGGAGTGGATGAGGTCGATCGACTTCGGCGATCCGTCCGCCGGCCTGCGACAGGTCGCCGGCGAGTTCGACGGCTGGTCGCCGCTGCTGACCGCTCTCGTGGCGGAAAGTGACACGGAACCGTGGCTCCGGCCCGTCCACGCCCTTCCCGTCGGAATCTGCGAACCCTGCCCTGTACGACGGTGCGGACCCGGCGGGTGAGTTGGTCGGGTTCATGGGCATGCCGATCGGCGTCGTGATCATCGGTGTGTACGCGCTCGTGGAGTGACGGGGCGGACCGAAGCCGCGGTGGCCCGTGTCACGCGGTGGGATCCCGCATGCGGGCAGTCGCCGGGTATGAAAGGCCCATGACCGGATACGCGGCTGGGATGAGCAGCATTTCCGGAAGAACTTCGCCGGGTGAGGGCGGGTTCCCCGCCACTGCCGCGGCGCGCGAGCCGTCCGCCCGTACGGTTCCGGCCGTGAGTGCGGCCCCCATGCAGCCCCGGCGGGACGGCGAGGGCAGCCTCGCACACGTCGTGGAGACCCTGCTGGACAAGGGCCTGGTGCTCAACGCCGACATCATGGTCTCGGTCGCCGGCGTCGAACTGCTGGGCATCCGCCTGCGGGCGGCCCTCGCCTCGTTCGAGACGGCGGCCCGCTACGGGCTGGAGTTCCCCTCCGGCACGGACACCGAGACCGCCGCGTGGCGGGAGACGCGCGAGGAGAAGGAGTCCTGCCCGGCGTGCGGCAAGCGCGCCCCCGTGGAGCAGTTGCTGAACCAGTGGTGCCCCTGGTGCGGCTGGCGCAGTGCGCAGGCGCAGATGCGGGAGGCATCCGGCCGGGCCGCCGTCGTGGACCGCGACGAGGCGGCCGTAGAGGGCGGCAAGGACGACGCCCCCGACGACGGTGACCGTGAGGGCGACGGCAGCCGCACCCGGCGCTCCACCGAGCGGAAGGACGAGCCGCGTGGCGAGTGAACAGCCGCCGATGCGCCCCACCCGGGAACCGCGGGTGACCCTGGACGACCTGGTGGAGGTGCTGCTCAACAAAGGCGCCGTGCTGCACCTCGACCTCATCGTCGCCGTCGCGGACATCCCGCTGATCGGCGTATCGGTGCGGGCGGCGATCGCGGGGATGGAGACGATGCTGGAGTACGGCATGATGCGCAACTGGGACGAGGCCACCAGGGAGTGGGCGGAACGTTCCGCCGCGCCCCGCGGCCTCGGGCTGCGCGAGGACGAGAGCGTCGTGCGGCGGATGGGCGGCGGCCACCTGCTGACCGGCGGCGTCTACCACGGCTGGCGACCCGGCACCGTCTGTCTCACCGACCAGCGACTGGTGGTCATGCGCGACGAGCCGCGGGAGGTGCTCTGGCAGACGGACCTGGACGCCGTACGGGACGTGCGGCTGAAGCCGGAGGAGACGGTGGGCGGCGAGGAACGCCTGCGCCTGGAGGTCGCGTTGGCCGACGGCCGGCGGGAGCTGCTCTCCGCACGGGAGCCAGAGACCCTGCACGACCTGCTCACCCGCTCCCTCGCCGGGAGCCTCGGGCCGTCGCTGTCCCCCGGTGTCGCCGAGGAGGAGCCGCCACTCGCCGACGGGCACCTGTGGTACGAGGAGCCGCGCCGGTCCGGTCCGATGTGGCGGGGCGGCCGGGCACGGCTCACGGCCGGCCGGCTGACCTGGAAGTCGCCGGTGGACGGCCGGCCCGCACTGGTGCTGGCCACGGCCGAACTCACGGAGGTGAGCCGGGCACCGGGGTACGGGCCCGGGGGCGAGGGGAGCGTCCTGCTGCTGCGCACCGTCGACGGCGACGAGCACCGGCTCTCCGCCGAGGACCCGGCGGCCTGGGTCCGGCGTTTCGAGTCGGTGGGCCGGATGGCGGCGCCCGCATGAGCGGCGCGCGCGGGAACCTGACACAGACGCGTGGAAAGAAGGGGACGACATGCCGTTGACCGTCGACGAGAAGAGCCTCAAACACGGAGTGCTGTCCCTCGTGGTGACGTTGGTCGAGGTCATCCAGGAGGCGCTGGACCGCCAGGCCATGCGCCGTATCGAGGGCGGCGACCTGAACCCGGAGGAGTCCGAACGTCTCGCCGACGCCCTGCTGGAGCTGGACGAGGCCATGGAGCAGATCAAGGAGGACCACGGCATCGTCACGTCGGTCGCCGATCTGCACCGCGGCCTGGACGAGGTGGTCGACGACGTCGTGGACAAGCTCGTCAACCCTCAGCGCTGGGCGGAGGAGGCCGGGCGATGACCGAGGACAGCGCGCTGTACGTCTACGCCCTGCTGCCCGACCGGCCGGGCGCCGCCGACGGCGTCACCGGGCTCGACGGACGCCGGCTGCGGCTGGTGCCGGTCGAGGGGACCGGGGTGGCCGCGCTGGTGCACGACGCGGCGCCGGAACCCTTCCAGGGCGACGACGACCGGGTGCGCCGCTGGGTGGCTGAGCAGAGCGAGGCCGTCACCACCGTCTGGGAGCGCACCGGCACCCTGCTGCCGATGACCTTCAACGTCCTGGTGGCCGCCGACACGGCGTCAGGACGCGGCGCCGAACAGCGGCTCGGCGACTGGGTCAAGGACCAGCGGGACGAGATCACCGGTCAGCTCGACGCGCTCGCCGGACGCTGCGAGCTGCGGGTGGAGGTCGCCCTGGAGCGCGGCGCGGGCGGTGGGCCGGGCGCGCGGGCCGCGGACACGCCGGGCAGCGGGGACGACGGACGGTCCCCGGGCATGCGCAGGCTCCTGGCCAAGCAGCGCGAGCAGCGTGAGAAGAACACCGCCGGGCAGCTCGCGGACACCCTGCACGCCGGACTGCGCCGTCGGCTCCTGTCGGTGGCCGAGGACCTGCGCGACCGCGGTCCGGCCCAGCGCGCACCGGGCGAGACGGCCGTCCTCTCCGCCGCCGTGCTGGTGCGCCGGGAGGACATCGACGCCGTGGGCGCGGTACTGAGCGAGGCCCGGGCGGGCGAGCCCGCGCTGCGCATCCGCTTTCTCGGCCCCTGGCCGCCGTACTCCTTCACGGAGACCCGGCCGCACGAGCCGGCGGACCAGGCGGCGCGCTGACGCCGGGCGCGCCGACGGGCTCCCGCGGAAGCGCGCCGGCGGCCAGTCGCTCTCAGTCGCCGGGCAGGGCGCTCGCCGCGGACTCCCACAGCGGGTACGCCGCGTCGGGGTCGAGCGCGTGCCCGGCCGCGCCGCCGGGCTCCTCCTCGTCGGCCCGGACGGTGCGGGCCTCGGCGGCGACGACGGCCCGGGGAATACCGCCGCAGACGCACGCGTGCGTGAAGGAGCGAAACGACCCCCGCACCTGCGCCGGGGGCAGGCGGGGGTGGCCTAGAGTCGCCGAGCGAAGCATCGCCCCTCGCCCCTCTCACGCTCGCGGAGGTCCCGCATGCCCCGCTCCTCCACCGGGCCGGCCGACGCGGACACGTACGTGGCCGTGTGTGACCGCACGCACCTGTTCCCTGGGGCTCGGTGCCGTGTCCAGGGTCTGCCCGATCCGCGGGGCTTCGCGGCTCGGCCCGCCCCGATCGACGTGGACGTGCGCTTCTCCGACGGTGTGATCGCGGACGCGCGGTTGTCGGCAGACGATCCGGCGGCCCCCGTGCTCATCGTCGCGGCCTACACCACGGCAGCGGGGACCTCGATCGACGGACGCGGCTGGGTGGTGCGCGGCACGGTCCTCGCCGGGGACGAGGTCGAACTGATCCTCGGCGGTGCCGCACCGGTCTGACGCCCCCCCGGGGGGTGCGGTCCGGAGTTGCGTGCCGACTGCGGCCCCGTCCCTATCCGGTCGTCGGTAGCAGGGCCGAGGAGTCCGGTTCCAGCCCGGTGTCGAAGCCTCCGACGACGGCGAAGCGTTCCAGGTCGACGATGGCCACGCTGTTGGTGCCCAGTTGGGACACGTACGCCAGTGGCCTGTGGGGGTGGAAGGAGACGGCTGCCGGGATGCCGTCGAGTTTCAGTGAGCGGATCGGACGGAGGGCCGTGCTGTAGAGGGTGACGGTGTTGGCGGCGATGTCCGTCGCAAGCAGCCGGTCGTCGTCGACGGTGTAGACGCGCAGCGGGTCGCCGCCCACCTTCCGGCTCCGCTGGACCTTCATGCTCCGCGCGTCGACGGCGACCAGGGCGGAACTCCTGCGTGCGCCGACGAACAGGGTCTTCTCGTCGCGGCTGAGGCAGCTGCTCTCGGGCAGCTGACCGGGAGTCACCACGAGTGGCGGGGCGGAGGCGTCGTGGGGACGCACGAGGCTTACCGTGTGGGACAAGAGGCCGGTGACATAGGCGCGTTCGCCGTCCCTGCTGAGAGTGAACAGATGGGTCTTCACGCCGTGCGCCGGGACGGCCCGTGTGGGCGCCTGGTCGGTGGCCGGTGTGTCGAAGCCGAGCAGGACCGCCTTCTCCTCGCTCAGCGCGTAGAGCCGGTCGCGGTCGTCGATGCCAATGCCGTGGACGCGGTTGAAGGGCCGGGTGTCGATCGTCCGGGCGAGCGTCCGCTCGGCGAGGTCGATGACGAAGACCGCGGCACCGCCCTCGCCGGCCGTCGCGGACATGCGCACTCCGTAGTGCCCGACGTAGGCGGACCGCCGGTGGGAGTCGACGACCATCTCGTGCGGGTAGTCGGGCAGTGCCACCCTCCGCAGCAGCCGGCCCGACGTCGTCTCGTAGAAGCCGACCGCGTGCCCGCTCTTCTCCACGACCGCCAGCACGTCGCTCCCGGCGGGCCCGGCCGAGCCGGAAGCCGACGTCGGCACACCGGACGCAAGTGCCCCGGCTCCCGCTGCCATGATCACCGCGCGACGTGTCGCCACAGCCCTCACCCCGTTCTCTCGGAGGTCGTCGTCCGTCCCGCGAGGCACCACGGGCCCGTCGGGTCCGCGAACGAGCCTGCTGTGCACGGCGGTTGAGGTCAACCGGCTTGCGCGGCGTGTCTCCGATCAGCCGCTGGACGCCGACGCCGCCGCAGCGGACGGGCCCCACTTGCCGGAGCTCAGCTCGAAGGTCTCACCGGCCAACTCGACCCGCCCACCGGACTTCCACGCCTGGGCGGACCATCGCGCGACGGGCGTGCCGTCCAACAAGAGACACGGCCGGTCCAGGCCGCCGCCGGGAGGGTCTGCGGGCTGGGCGGCGTCACCCGGGCGACGGCGGAGCCGGCCGTGCTGTCGGCCTGGGCCCCCGCGCCGGCCGCCTGGACCGACGAGGAGGCCGCCGAGATCGCGGTGGCCCTGGGTGCCGCGGTGTTCGGGGCCGCACGCACGCACCGAGCGCGGACACCCCCGGGGAAAGCTCGTGGTGCGCGTACGAGCCTCCCCCGCCGCCACCGCCCGCGCGTCAGGCGGAGACGTTCGCGGTCAGGTGGTCGCCGGGGATGCCGGACTTCTCGGGCCGGTAGAAGTCCCGGATGCCGTCCGCCCAGGTGGCCACCCGGATACGGTCGTCCCCGTCCGGCCCGAAGGCGTCGAACAGGGCCTCGATGTTGGGCCGCCGGAAGCCGATGGCCAGCATCAGCGCGACGAACTCGGGCCGCGCGACGAAGCCGTCACCCTCCGGGTTCCCCATCGCCGCGAGGGCCTCCGCGAACTCGTCGACGGCCGCGCCGAAGCGCTGGGGGTTGAGGACCACGGAGTCGAACTCCTCGGGGCTGATCCGCCCGTCGCCGTTGGCGTCCAGCTCGGTCAGGAGTGTGTCCCCGTAGCGGCGGAAGGATGCGGCGAGCCGGTCCTTCACGGCGTCGCCGGCCGCCGGCACGGCCGCCACGACGCGGCCGCTCATCAGCTCGAAGTCGGCCGGCTCCAGGTAGCCGTTCCCATCGGCGTCGAAGAGGGTGAAGACCAGCTGGACACGGTCCGTCGCCTCGCTGGTGGGCGTCATGGTGCACCTCGAACTTTCCGGGTGGAGTACTGCCGTCGGTGCGCGCCGGCTCCGCGGCCGGCGGCTCGTCCACTATCGGGCCGACCGGACGCTCGCGATGGCGAAGGCTGTCCCGTGCACACGAACGGGCGTATCCCTCCCGCCGATGCGTCGGACGCCGCCGCACGGGGAAGCGCGGCGTACCTGCCGACGCAGCGCCGCTGTGCCCGCCCGAGGTGCCGCCGCGGATCAGACGAAGGCGCTCTCCCCGGTGATCGCCTTGCCGACGATCAGGGTGTTCATCTCCCGGGTGCCCTCGAATGAGTAGATGGCCTCGGCGTCCGCGAAGAACCGGGCGACGTCGTAGTCCAGGACGATGCCGTTGCCTCCGAATATCTCCCGCGCCCAGGCCACCACCTCCCGCATGCGGGCGGTCACGTGGGCCTTGGCCAGGGAGGAGTGCTCGTCGCGGAAGGTGCCCGCGTCCTGCAGGCGGGCGAGCTGGAGCAGCAGTCCCCAGCTGGACGTGATGTTGGCCAGGCTCTTCACCAGGAGGTCCTGGACGAGCTGGAAGCCCGCCAGGGGCCTGCCGAACTGCTCCCGCTCGGTGGCGTAGCGCAGGGCCAGTTCGTAGGCGCCGATCATGACGCCGAGGGCCTGCCAGGCGACGCCGCTGCGGGTGGCGCGCAGAATCTCCGCGACGTCGCGGAAGGACGACACGTTCTGGAGGCGGTCGGCCTCGGGAACCCGTACGCCGGTGAGGGTGACGTCCGCGTTCTCCACGATGCGCAGCGATGTCTTGTGCTCGATCCGCGTGGCCTCGAATCCCGGTGTCCCCTGCCCGACCACGAAGCCCTTGACCTGGTCGTCGTCGACGTCGCGGGCCCACACCACGACGTGGTCGGCGAAGGTGGCGTTGCCGATCCAGCGCTTCTGGCCGTCGAGCACCCAGGTGTCGCCGTCGCGCCGGGCGGTGGTGTGCATGCCGGCTGCGATGTCGGATCCGTCGAGCGGTTCGGTCAGCGCGAACGCCCCGACCGTCTCCATGGTCGCCATGCCGGGGAGCCACCGGTCGCGCTGGTCCCGGTCGCCGCCGGACTGGATGGCGTACATGGCCAGTCCGTTGTGGACGCCGAAGAAGGTGGCCACGGAGGCGTCGACGCGGCTCATCTCCATGGCCATCATCCCGGTCAGCAAGTGGGACGCGACGGGGCCGGGTTCGCCGTATCCCTCGTAGGGCAGGCCGACCAGTCCACTCTCACGGAAGCGGTCGATCAGCTCTCGGGGGAACGTCCCCTCGGCCCAGTGCTCGGCGACGAGGGGCTGGACCTCCTCCAACATGAACGCCCGTGTCCTCGCCAGGACCTTGCGTTCCTCCTCCGACAGGGCGCCCTCGAAGTCGTAGAAGTCGGCCGGGTTCTGCTGCGTCGTGAGTGAACTCATGGGGCCCTTCTTCCACGCTCGCGCCGCGGCAAGCCCCCGCCGACCGTGTGTGGCCGTCCTACCGGGGGTGTTTCACCGCGAACACCCACCGGTTGCCCGCCAGCGCGTCGTTCTCCTCGGGCATCGGGCCGCGTCCGTGTCTGCGGGTGAAGTCGAAGGGCGTGCCGACGGATGTCGCCCAGCCCCTGCCCGTCAGGTCGCCCGCGGAGTCGGGGCGCGGTTCCCGGCTGAACAACGCGAGCAGATCGATGCCGATCTGCCGGCGCGTCGCGGTGTAGAGGGGGCTGTCGCGGTAGGCCGTGAGGTCCTCTTCCAGCTTGACCTCGTAGGCCAGGGCGCTGCCTGCCGCGCTCAGGCGGTCCACCGTGTCGACGAGGTAGGTCTCGGCCGCGCGGGGCAGGTAGAACAGCAGTCCCTCGGCAAGCCAGACGGTGGGGGCCGCGGTGTCGAAGCCGGCGTCGGTCAGCGCGCCGGCCCAGTCGTCGCGCAGGTCGACCGGGAGGGGCACGCGGGTCGTGAGCGGTGCCGCGGACACGCCCGCGAGCACCTCGTGCTTGAAGTCGAGGACGCCGCCGCGGTCGATCTCGAACACCACGCAGCCGGGCGGCCAGTCGAGGCGGAAGGCCCGCGAGTCCAGTCCCGCGCCCAGCAGGACGACTTGGCGGACCCCGCCGGCCCGCACCGCGTCTAGGACGAAGTCGTCGAGGACGCGGGTCCGCAGGCCGAAGTACCGTGCGAACCGCCCCCACAGCGGGTTCGCGTCTCCGTCCGGGGCCTGTTCGGGGCGGACCGGCCAGGCGGCGGACGCCGGAGCGGCGAGCACGAAGTGCTCCGCGTAGGAGTCCTGGGCCAGGCTGTCGGGCCGGTGGGTCTCGAGCGCCCGGGCCGCGGCGACCAGGAGGGCGGTCAGCCCGACCCCTCCTTCCACGCCCTCCACGCCGGTGTCCTGCGCTGCCGTATGGGTCATGCGTCATGTCCCCCGATCGGTTCCGGGATGAGTACGGGTTTGACGACGCGGCCCGCGTCGCAGTCCTGTTCGGCTTCGTTGATGTCGGCGAGCGGGTAGGTGCGGATCAGCTGGTCGAAGGGGAACCGCCCGGCCTGCCACAGGGCGGTCAGCCGGGGGATCAGCAGTGCGGGCACGGCGTCGCCCTCGCAGATGTGGGAGATGCGGCGGCCCCGGTCGAGTGTTCCTGGTTCGAGGGGCAGGGTGGTGTGGAGCCGCGCCACCAGGCCGAGGCGGCCGGTCGGGCGCAGGGCGTGGAGCGCGCAGTTGATCAGTTCGGCCGAGGCGGTGGTGTCCAGGGCGTAGTGGGCTCCGCCGCCCGTCAGCCGTCGGACGCGGTCGCTCAGGCCGGTCGACGCTGCGGGCAGGGGGACGGCGTGGAATCGCTCGGCGAGGGCCAGCCGTTGCGGGTGCCGGTCGACGGCGAAGGCCACCGCGCCGGCCGCGGTGGCCGCCATCACGGCCGCGAGGCCGACCGCGCCCGCGCCGAGGACCACGAGGGTGTCGCCGGGGCCGGCGGCGAAGGAGTCGAGGACGGCGCCCGCGCCGGTGAGGAACCCGCAGCCGAGCGGTCCGAGCAGGTGGAGCGGCAGCGCCGGGTCGACCCGGACGGCATTGCGGGCCGGGACCGCCGCGTACTCGGCGAAGGAGGACTGGCCGAACCAGCGGGGGGCCAGTACGGCGCCCGCGGTGTCGGTGAACCGGCCGGCGTTCTCGGGGCGCCCGCCGTGGAGGTTCAGGGTGGCGAACGAGTCGCAGTAGGCGGGGGCGGCACCGACGCAGTTCCGGCAGTGCCCGCAGGAGTCGAAACTCAGCACGACGTGGTCGCCGGGGTGCAGGCCGGTGACCGCGTCGCCCGTCTCCACCACGACGCCCGAGCCCTCGTGACCGAGTACGGCCGGCAGGGGTGAGCGGCCGGCGGAGTGCCGTACCGCGAGGTCGGTCCGGCACAGGCCGCAGCCCGCGATCCGGACCAGGACCTCGTCCGCGGCCGGGGCCTCGTCCAGCGTCACCTCCTCGACGGCGAACGGCTTCTCGTACGAGCGCAGTACGGCCGCGCGGAACCTCACGTCAGGCCTCCCGCGGGCGGTGCACGACGAACGGCCTGAGGTTCCCGTAGAGGCCCCACGGTCCGCCGGCGACGCCGACGCCGCTGTCCTTGATGCCGGCGAAGGGCTGGGCGAGGGACAGCTCGGCGTGGTGGTTGACCCACGCCGTCCCGCACTCCAGCCGGTCGGCCACGGCCTCGGCCCGGTCGGCGTCGGTCGCCCACACCGAGCCGCCGAGTCCGAAGCGGGTGCCGTTGGCGGCCTCGACGGCCTCGTCGACGCTGTCGTACGGCAGGACCGGCAGGACCGGGCCGAACTGCTCCTCGGTCACCACCGGGCTGTCGGCCGCTACGCCGGTCAGGATCGTGGGGGCGAAGAAGTAACCCGGCCCGTCCAGCCGGTGGCCGCCGGCGGCGGCTCGGGCGCCGTCCGCGAGGGCGCGGGCCGTGCAGTGCTCGACGCGGGTCAGCTGCGCCGCGTTGTTCAGGGGGCCGAGTCGTGAGGCCGGGTCCAGTCCGGGTCCGACGACGACGGTTTTCGCCCGGTGGGCGAGGGCCTCCACGACCAGGGAGTGGAGGCGTGCCGGGACGTAGACGCGCTTGACCGCCATGCAGACCTGTCCGCAGTTGCGGAACGCCGCCCAGAAGAGGCGGTCCGCGATCTTCTCCACGTCGACGTCGTCCAGGAGTACGGCGGCGTCGTTGCCGCCGAGTTCGAGGGTGACGCGGGCCAGTGAGGCCGCCGCCTGTCGGGCGACCGCCCGTCCGGTGGGGGCCGAGCCGGTGAAGGTCACGTGGCGGATCCCCGGGTGCGAAGCAAGACGGGCTCCCAGGGGCTCGCGGCCGGTGACGACGGTCAGGACGTCCTCGGGCAGGGCGGCGGAGACGACGGACGCCAACAGGCGGGTCGCGAGGGGTGTGTACGGGGAGGGCTTGAGCACCACCGTGTTGCCCGCGGCGAGCGCCGGTGCGAACTTCGCCGAGGCGAGCTGCAGGGGGAAGTTCCACGGGACGATCGCGGCGACCGGGCCGATCGGCCGCCAGCGCAGCTCGCTGCGGACCGGCCGGCCGTCCGTGATCGGCAGGGTCGGGATGTCGGGGTCGGCGAAGTGGCGGAGCCGGGCGGCCGTGCGAGCCACCTCCGCGTGCGACTCGGTCAGGGGTTTGCCCTGTTCGCGGGTGAGCAGGGTGGCGAGGCCGGGACCGGCCGCCTCGACGGCGTCCGCGGCCGCGAGCAGCGCGGCCGTACGGGCGGCGGGGTCGGCCCGCCAGCCGTGCCAGGCCGTGTGCGCGCGGTCGATCGCGGGGTCCAGGTCGTCCGGCTGCCGGTCGGGGGCCTCGTCGAAGGGCTCGCCCGTCGCCGGATCGACGACGGGGAAGTACCCGTTGCGGGTCTCGGGGTGGCGCCCTCGGGTCTCTGTCGCCATGGTGGCGGTCAGCTCGCGGCGGGGACGGTGACCGTGTGCTCCGGGGCGTGCCGGTCCATCTCCGCCCGGAAGGCGGCCACCAGGTGCGGCCGGACGCGGCCCGCGTTGCGGTCGCCGCCCTCGCAGACCGCCCCGCGTACGCCCACGATGTCCGTGCCGATACGGGCCAGGTCGGCCAGGTCGCCGGTCTTGACGCTGCCCGCCAGCGCGGCCAGGAGGCCGGCGTCGTGGGCGCGCCGGACGAACTCCCCGCAGACGTCGGGCGGGAGGTGGTCGAACAGCCGCGTCCCGTCCTTGACCGCCGTGTCGAGCATGGCGGCGTCGGAGCCGGAGCGGCGGGCGATGTCGGGCAGGGCGAGCGGGTTGACGCAACCGATCCGATGGGCGTCGGCGTAGCCCGAAGCGACGACGAAGGCATCCGGCCGGTGGTCCTTCACCGCGCGGACGACGCCCCGCATGACGTCGACGGCCTGCTCGGGCGTGGAGCATCCGTAGAGGCCGACCTTGATGTACGTGGCGCCGGAGACGACCGCCCCGAGCGCGGCCTGGGCGACCGTGCCGGGCTTGTAGGGGACGTCGCCGACGGTGGCGGAGAGCGGCTTGTCCGCCGGTATCGCCGCTCGGATCTCCCGGATGACCCACGGGAAGTTGGCGCCGAGCGAGCCCTCGTCGGGCTTCTTGACGTCGACGATGTCGAGGTGTTCGGCCGCCTCGGCGCAGTCGAGGGCTTCCTCGACGCCGTCCGGAGAGATGAGAAGCAGCAAGGTGGTGTCCTTCCCTGCATGTCCCGCCTGGTGAGGGGCGGGTGCGCGGATGCTCGTGGTGCACGTGCGGTCCGCACATCATTTCCGCGGGTGACACAGGCTCGGCAGGGCGCGCAGGGGGACGAATGGGGCAATGCCGCGGCGCCCCCGCGCCCGGCGCAGTGCGCCGTCCGCGCCTGGCCGGCCGCGCACGGGAGCACGGCCGGCCGGGAGGGCACAGGGGCCGCCTCTCCCCTCAGTACGGTGAGAGGGGCGTCAGCTCCAGCCGGTCGTGGATCAGCGTGTGCGGCGGTCGGCTTCGCGCTGGTGTGCCCGGTGACGCCGAGGGCGACCCGCCCGGCCTCCAGCACCCGGCGCCGGGCCCGCCCGGCTCCCAGGCCGCGCCGATTCCGCCGATCCCGGCACCGATCACGACGACGTCGGTTTCCAGGTGGGCGTCGAGAGGGGGACACGGCGCGCCACCGGGGGCCGCCTGCAGCCGGTACGAGCCGTTGACCTGCGCGTTCCCCGTCCTGTCGGCCGGGTGCCCCGGTGCGGCGGCTGCACTGACGGGCTTGCGGCGCTCGTGTCGCCGGCCGGACGCCGGCTGGTGATCGCGGGGCGACGGGGCGGCCACGCGGGTACTCGGGTCGGGTGTGGGGGTGTGAGGCGCGTTCGGCGGGGCTACTCGCCGTCCAGGGGTTGAGCAGACAGCCCCGAGTTCCTCGGGGCCCTCGGGTCCCGGGGAACCCAGGATCCCTTGCCGTGTCCGCTCCGATGGTGCATGGGCGCCTCCTGTGCTGCGATGGGCCCAGTACGTGACGCGGGGGCGGCTGCCGAGCGGGAGGGAGCTGGCCGTGGACGTGGACCGTGACGCCGGGGCGCGGGCGATGCTCGCCGGCCTGCTGGACGCCGGCCACCTCATGCCGGTCGACGCGTTGCCGGCCACCGTCCGCACGCACGCGCGTGCCGCGGGCTTCACCGACGTGCTCGTCTATGTCGCGGACCTCGGGCACCAGGGCCTGCACCTGCTGGCCGGGCCGGACGGTCCGCCGCAGGGGGCCGAGCGGGAGATCCGCATCAAGGGCACCTCGCCCGGGCGGGCCTACCAGCGCGGACGGCTCACCTCCGCCGCGCCTCAGGAGGCGCCCGGCACCGACTGGTGGGTGCCCCTGGTGGACGGTACCGAGCGACTCGGACTGCTGCGCCTGCGTTCGACCCACGACGACGCCCGCGCCCGCGAGGACGCGGACCGTCTCGCGGCTCTCGTGGCGCTGCTGCTCGCCACCAAACGCACCTCCAGCGACACGTTGGCCCGGCTGATGCGGACCGAGCCGCTGAACGTCGCGGCGGAGATGGCGTGGAACCTGATGCCGCCGCGCACCTATGCCGACGGGCGGGTCGTCATCTCCGCGGTGATGGAGCCGACTTACCAGATCAGCGGCGACGTCTACGAGTACGCCCTCGACGGGCCGCTGGTGCATCTGACGTTGTTCGACGCCATGGGCCACGACAACGCGGCGGGTCTGTGCGGAGCCCTGGCGCTGGGAGCCTGCCGCAACGCCCGCCGCCAGGGAGCCGGCCTGGCCGCCAAGGGCGCCGCGGTGGAGGCCGCCCTCGTCGAGCAGTACGGTCACCGCCGGTACGTCACCGGTGTCCTCGCCACCCTGGACACCCGCACGGGGGTGCTGAGCTGGGTCAACCGCGGCCATCACCCGCCCATCGTCATCCGCGGCAACCGCTGGGTGAGTCACATGCAGTGCCCGCCGGCCCACCCCATGGGCACCGACCTGAACCTGTCCAGCACCGTCTGCCGGGAACAGCTCCAGCCGGGCGACCGCGTCGTCCTCTACACCGACGGCATCACCGACGCCCGGCGCCACGACGACAGCGAGTTCGGCGTGGAGCGCTTCACCGACTTCCTCATCCGCCACCACGCCGACGGCCTGCCGGTCCCGGAGACGCTGCGCCGCCTGATGCAGGCCGTCCTGGACTACCACGACGGGCAACTGCAGGACGACGCGACCGTGTTGATGTGCGAGTGGCTCGGCGACACCCTGCGGGACACCGATCCGGCGGCGGACCTGACGGGGCTGCCGCTCCACGGACTCCCGTCCGCGCCGGACATCACCGTGGACTCGGGCACCGGGACGTCGTGACCGCCCCCTGCGCACTCCGACGTGCGGACGATGCAGTATGGAAAGAGACGAATATGCGATTTGAGGGGTCTTATGCCAGACCGCGACGACGCTGAGAACGAGACGTCCGAGCAGGAGTGGGACGACGAGGAGGAGGCATCGGCCGGTGCCGGGCACGACGGCGAGCCGGACGTGCTCCTGGACGTGCCGGAGCTCCACGTCGAGGAGATCAGCCTGCACGTGGAAAACCTGCAGGCCAGGGTGTCTTTGAGCGCGGAGGTGCTCGACCTCCTCAAGCTGAACGTCGGGGCCGACGTGTCGCTCGGCCGCGTGGAGCTCGACATCAAGGGCGTCCAGGCGCAGGCCCTGCTCAAGGTCCGGCTGGACAACGTCGCCGAGATGGTCGGCAGGGTCCTGTCCACCGTCGACGCCCATCCGCAGATCCTCGAGCGGCTGACGTCCGGCCTCGATTCCGCGGCCGAGAGCCTGGGCAGCGGCGCCGGGCGGGTCGCGGGAGAGCTGGCGGAAGGTGCCGGGGACGCCGTCCGGGGAGTCGGCGAGAGCGCCGGGAAGGCGGTCCGGGAGGTGGGCGACGGCGCCGGTGAGGTCGTCGGGAAGACGTCGGGGCGCGCTGCTCGGGAGGCCTCGCCCGAGTCCGGGCGCGGGAGCGGCAGGGCCGGGCGGGCCGTGCAGCGGAGCAGAACGGCCCGCGGTCGCGAACGGCAGCGCGACGAGCCGCCGTGAAGGGCTCCGGATATCGAGGCGCGCTCCGTCGTGGAGGCCGACCGGGCCAGTCCCCCGCGGCGTCGTGAGGGCGGCGGAGTCCACAGGACCGCCGGTCACCGCCGGAAGATCTCCCGGGCTGTGCGAAGCTCACTCCTGGACGCGTACGGCGAGGAGGGCGATGTCGTCCGGGGCGGTCGTGCCCGCGACGGTGTCGACCAGGTGTGACAGGAGCGCCGGGAGATCGTCGCGCCGGTGGGTGGTCAGGACTCTGGCCGCTCGGTCCGTGAGCGCGTCGATGTCCGTGCCCCGGCGCTCCACGAGGCCGTCGGTGTAGAGCAGCAGCAGCGTGCCCGGGTCGAGGACACGGCGGTGGGAGGTACGACCGGACGGGTCGAGAGCGGGGTGGATCAGTGCTCCGTGGTCGTGGAGGAGCTCGGTGGTGCCGTCGGGAAGGGCCAGCAGGGGCGGGGGGTGACCGGCGTTGGTCCAGGTCATCTCCCAGGTGGCGGCGTCGGGCGGCGGGCACGGGCGCAGGTGCGTGTGGACGAGGGTGCCGCTGGAGCCGATGAGCAGTTCGCGGTTGGCGTGCTCCAGGGCCCGCACGATGTGGGCGGGGCCCTTGCCGGGGTGGTCGAGGTCGGCCTGGCGGAGCATGCTGCGGGTCTGGCCCATGAGCGTGGCGGCGTGCATGTCGTGGCCGGTGATGTCGCCGATGGTGAGCGCGACCGTCGCGGGGCCTGCCGCGCGGTCCGGTGCCGGGGGCAGGACGTACAGGTCGTACCAGTCGCCGCCGACCATGTCGGCCCGGGCGGCGGGGCGGTAAAGGGCGGCGCTGTCCAGTCCGTCGACGGCGGGGAGGTCGGTGAGCATGGCCTCCTGGAGCTGGTGGGCCACGTGGACGCGGTCGTCGACGAAGAGGGCGCGCTCGACCGCGCGGGCGGTGTATCCGGCCAGCGAGGCCAGCACGGCCTGCTCCAGCACGTCGATCTCGTAGGGGTGGGCCCAGCCGAGGACGAGGGTGCCGAGCGAGCTGACCGTGCCGGGCAGCGGAACGCACACCGCCGTGTGCAGGCCGAGCTGTCCGAAGGCGGCGACCGCGTCCGGCCCGTACTGGTCGGCAAGCTCCTCGGGGCTGTGCACGACGACGGTCCGCTTCTCGCGTGCCGCCCGGGCGGTGGGCCAGGCCGAGTCGATCGAGTAGGTCTCGTAGGAGTACTCCACGGGAGCGACGCCGGTCCGGTCGATCAGCCGGCGCATGCGTCGGCGCTCGGCCAGGACCAGGCCGACGTAGTGCGGCTTGAGGTCGCCGCTGACCAGTTCACTGACGCGTTGGCGGACCTCGCTCAGGCCGGTGGTGTCCGCCAGCGCGTCCGCGGCGCGCAGCAGCAGCTGGGAGCGTTTGAGTGCCGTCCGGGTGCCCTCCTGCATCACGTCGGCCCGCTCACGGGCCCGGGCCTCCCCCCGGCGCGCCAGCTCCCGCTGGCCGGAGGCGATGCGCAGGCGCAGCTCCGCGCTGCACGCGGCCGCGAGGTCCCGCAACGCCGCCAGATCCCCGGCGCTCCACTGCCGGGGCCGGGTGTCGATGGCGCACAGCGAGCCGAGTACCCGCCCGACGTCGTCCGTCAGCGGCACCCCCGCGTAGCCGAGCACCCCGAGGTCGTCGATCGCCGGGCTCGCCGCGGTCCGCCGGTCCGCGCGGGTGTCCGCCACGGTGAAGGGCTCGCGGCTCGCGACGACGTGGTTGCACAAGGAGTGGGAGAGGGGGGTCTGCCGTGTCCGCGCCCACGGTTCGCCGAGGCCGACCATGCCGGGGAAGACCTGGCGGGTCTCCTCCAGCATCGACACCAGCGCCACCGGCACGCCCAGCATGCGGGAGACCAGGCGGGCGAAGCGGTCCATGTCGGCGTCCGCGACCGCGGTCAGGCCGGTGTCCCGCACCGCCTGGAGCCGGTCGGCGTCGCCGACCGCCTCGTCGTCCGGGCTCGCCACCCGCGCCTCCCCGACTCGTCCGGGCTCACCGGCCGCTGAGTCCGGCTCACGCCAACGGTAGTCCACGCATGTCCGGCCCCGCTTCCGGTCAGCCGGGCCGCGGTGCCGGTCAGACGGCCTCTCCGCCGTCCGGCCCCGTCTCCTTCGTCCGGGGTGAGGCCTGCTGAAGGCGGTCGATCATCCGCGACGCGTCCGCCTTCGTCAGGTTCTCGGGGACCTCCTCGCCCGCCTCGCGTGCCAGCGTCCGGAGATAGCTCAGCTGCGGGCCGGTCGCGGGTTCCTCGCCGGTGGCCCAGTCCCGCACGTTCTTCCTCGGGTCCGTTTCGCTCATGCCACCCCGACTACCCGCACGGACAAGGTCGACGCGGGGGTGTTCGGACCAGGGGCGGTGCCGTGTTGTGGGGCGCGATACGGGGCACTCGGCCGTCGGCCCCGTCCACGCGGCCGGGGTCCGGACCGTCCTCCTCCTGAACCCCACACCCCCGGGAAGCGGCCATGAACGACGTCAAGCCTTTCGCCCTGGTCACGGGCGCCTCCAGCGGTATCGGCCTCGAACTGGCGAGGCAGCTCGCCGAGCGGGGACACGACCTGATCGTCAACGCCGAGGACGAGGCCCGACTCGAGCGGGCGGCGGGGCGCATCCGGGAGGCGGGGACCGTCGTCCACACCGTCCCCGCCGATCTGCGGTTTCCCGAACGGACCGAGGCGCTCTACGCCGCGGTCACCGCGACCGGCCGCCCGCTCGACGTCGCCGTACTCAACGCGGGTGTCGGGCGGGGCGGCGCCTTCGTCGACACCGACCTCGCGGACGATCTCGAGATCGTGGATCTCAACGTCCGGTCCACCGTCCACCTGGCGAAACTCGTCCTCCGTGGCATGGCCGCCCGCGACGCCGGACGGGTCCTCGTCACGTCCTCCATCGCGTCGACGATGCCGGGCTCCTACCAGGCGGTCTACAACGCGTCGAAGTCGTTCCTCCAGTCATTCACCCAGGCCCTGCGGAACGAGTTCGAGGGCACCGGCGTCACAGTGACGTCGCTGATGCCCGGCCCCACCGAGACCGACTTCTTCCACCGCGCCGGCATGGACGACACCCCGGTCGGCCGGCAGGACAAGGACGACCCGGCGCAGGTGGCGCGGCAGGGGCTGGACGCGCTCTTCGCCGGCAAGGACAAACTCACCGCCGGATCCGCCAGGACCAAGGCACAGGGACTGGCGAGCAAGGTACTGCCCGACAGGCTCAAGGCCGAGGCCCACCGCAGGATGGCCGAACCCGACTCGGGCGAAGGGACCTGACGCACCGCCCGCACGGGGGGGGCGAGCCACGTTTCGGACCCGGTCCGTCCCCCGTCACCAGCCGTCGCACGCCCACGTCCCGCGCCGCTGCCAGGAACCCTTGGGCCCGCCGCCCTCGTCGTGCTGATCGACGGTGACGGCCCGTCGTGGGGGCGTGACCACGACCTCGCGCCCGCCCCACCACCGGGCTCGTCGTCACAGCCCCGCGGCAACATGCGCGAGGCCGTCACCATCCCCGAACGGCTCGTCGCCGACCGGCGACGCGTCCCGGGCGCCGACGGCTGCCCCACGCAGGCCACCCAGGGGCTGGTGGGCTGGTGACCCCACTGCTCGTCGGCGTAAGGGGAACGGCCTGCGTGGGAGGCAGCGGGTCAGCCCGGCTCTCCCGGCCGGATGGCCGCGATCTCCCGCTTGAGGATCTTGCCCGTGGCACCCTTCGGCAGGGTGTCGACCAGCCAGACGATCCGGGGGTACTTGTACGCGGCGACCTGGCCGGGACGAATTACCGCAGCTCCTCCGGCGTGGCCTCGGCACCGGGACGCAGTGTCACCGCGGCGGCGACCTCCTCGCCGAGCACGTCGTCGGGCAATCCGATCACGGCGGCCTCGGCGACGGCTGGATGCTCGTAGAGCACCTCCTCGATCTCCCGCGGACAGACGTTGTACCCACCGCGGATGACCAGGTCCTTCTTGCGCTCGACGATGGAGTAGTAGCCGTCCTCGTCGACGCGGGCGAGGTACAGGACCTCCACCGGCCCGGTGATCACGACCGTCCGCCGCGTCGTCCGGTTCATCGTCCCTCCCTGCCGGGATTCCGTCCTTCCCCGACTGCGGCGTCGGCGTACGCCACTCCCCCGGGCCGGGACCGGGATCACGTTTTCGGTGCCCGGTCGCCCTGGTCTGGGTACGGAACCCGGCAACAACGCCTCGACGAGAGACTGGACATGACTGGACACCACGCCACCCACCATCCGCCGCAACGCGTCGGCGTCGTCGCCGAGTCCATACCCGGAGAGACTCGCGTCGCCGCGACGCCCGCGACGGTCCGCCCGCTCCTCGGCCTCGGTTACGAGGTCGTCGTCGAGTCGGGAGCCGGCACGGCCTCCGGATTCGCCGACGACGCCTACGCGGAGGCGGGGGCCAGTATCGGCGAGGCCTGGGCCGCCGACGTCGTACTGAAGGTCAACGCGCCGTCGGGCGAGGAGATCGCCGAACTGCGCGAGGGTGCGGCGCTGGTGGCGCTCATCGCGCCGGCTCAGCACCCGGAACTGCTGGAGGCGCTGGCCGCGCGGGACGTCACGGTGCTCGCCCTCGACGCGGTGCCGCGCATCTCGCGGGCCCAGTCGATGGACGTCCTCAGTTCCATGGCGAACATCGCCGGATACCGCGCGGTGATCGAGGCGGCCCACGTCTTCGGACGTTTCTTCACCGGGCAGGTCACCGCCGCGGGCAAGGTGCCGCCCGCCAAGGTCCTCGTCGCAGGAGCCGGGGTCGCGGGGCTCGCCGCCATCGGGGCCGCTTCCAGCCTCGGTGCGGTCGTGCGGGCCACCGACCCGCGCCCCGAAGTCGCCGATCAGGTGCGCTCCCTGGGCGGCGAGTACCTGGCGGTGGACGCCTCCCAGGAGGCGAGTACCGACGGCTACGCCAGGGCGACCTCCGCCGACTACGACCGGGCCGCGGCCGAGCTCTACCACCGGCAGGCCGGGGACGTGGACATCGTCATCACCACCGCCCTGATCCCCGGCCGGCCGGCGCCGCGCCTGCTGACCGCCGCGGACGTGGCGGCGATGAGACCCGGCAGCGTCGTCGTCGACATGGCCGCCGCGCAGGGCGGCAACGTGGAGGGCACCGTCGCGGGCCGGACCGTGGTGACCGACAACGGCGTCACCCTCATCGGCTACACGGATCTGGCGTCCCGACTCCCGGCCCAGGCCTCCCAGTTGTTCGGCACCAACCTGGTCAACCTGCTGGCCCTGGCCACCCCCGGCAGGGACGGGCGGCTCGTCGTCGACTTCGACGACGTGGTGCAGCGGGCCGTGACCGTGGTGCGCGCGGGCGCGGTCACCTGGCCTCCCCCGCCGGTGGCCGTCTCGGCCGCCCCCACCGCGGCCGAGCCGGCGGCGCCGGCGCCCGCGCCCGTGCCCGCGGGAAAGTCCCGGCTCACCCCGGCCGGGCGCTTCGGGCTGATCGGTCTCGGGATGGCGATCACGTTCCTCCTGATCGCCTTCGCACCCGCCCGACTCGCCGAGAATCTCACGGTGTTCGCTCTGGCGGTGATCATCGGCTACTACGTCATCGGCAAGGTGCACCACGCGCTGCACACACCGCTGATGTCGGTGACCAACGCCATTTCGGGGATCGTGGTGATCGGTGCCCTGTTGCAGGTCGGGCACGAGAGCACGCTCGTCACCGTGCTGTCCTTCGTGGCGATCCTGCTGACGAGTGTGAACATCTTCGGAGGTTTCGCCGTCACCCGCCGCATGCTGTCCATGTTCTCGAGAGGCGAGTCCTGATGACGTCCATGACCGCCTCCCGTGCGGCCGACCTGGTGGCGGCCCTGCTGTTCGTGCTCAGCCTGGCCGGCCTGTCCCAGCACCGCACCTCACGCGCCGGCGTCGTCTACGGCATCGCGGGGATGGCGTTGGCCCTGACCGCCACCATCGTCGTCTCGGCGCAGAGCGTCTCCGCCGGTCCGGTCGTGCTGATCCTGCTCGCCACGGTGATCGGCGCCGCGATCGGCCTGTGGCAGGCGCGGCGCGTGGAGATGACGCAGATGCCGGAGCTGATCGCGGTACTGCACAGCTTCGTCGGCCTCGCGGCCGTGCTGGTCGGGTGGAACAGCTACCTGGAGGTCGAGGCCCACGGCTCGCAGACCCTGATCCCCGCCGATCTGATCCGCATCCATCACGCCGAGGTGTTCATCGGCGTCTTCATCGGCGCGGTGACCTTCACCGGCTCCGTCGTCGCGTACCTGAAGCTGTCCGCCCGGATCAAGTCCCGGCCCCTGACGCTGCCCGGCAAGAACGCCCTCAACCTGGGCGCGCTGGCTCTGTTCGCGGTGCTCACGGTCTGGTTCACCGTCAGCCCGAGCCTGCCTCTGATCGTGACGGTCACGGTCCTGGCGCTCGCCCTGGGCTGGCACCTGGTGGCCTCCATCGGCGGTGGCGACATGCCCGTCGTCGTCTCCATGCTCAACAGCTACTCCGGGTGGGCCGCGGCGGCCGCCGGGTTCCTGCTCGACAACAACCTGCTCATCGTCACCGGCGCCCTGGTCGGGTCCTCCGGTGCGTATCTGAGCTACATCATGTGCCAGGCGATGAACCGTTCCTTCCTCTCCGTCATCGCGGGCGGCTTCGGTATGGAAGCTCCGCCGAGCGGTGACGAGGAGCAGGGCGAGCACCGCGAGATCCGGGCGCACGAGGCGGCCGGGCTGCTCGCGGGGGCGCGGTCGGTGGTGATCACCCCCGGCTACGGCATGGCCGTGGCGCAGGCCCAGCACCCGGTCGCGGAGCTGACGCGGCGGCTGCGCGAGCGCGGCGTCGAGGTCCGGTTCGGCGTCCACCCCGTCGCGGGGCGACTGCCCGGGCACATGAACGTGCTCCTGGCCGAGGCGAAGGTGCCTTACGACATCGTCCTGGAGATGGACGAGATCAACGACGACTTCGCGGACACGTCGGTCGTACTGGTCATCGGCGCGAACGACACGGTCAACCCCTCGGCGACCGAGGACCCGTCGAGCCCGATCGCGGGTATGCCCGTGCTGCGGGTCTGGGAGGCGGAGAACGTCATCGTCTTCAAGCGCTCGATGGCCTCCGGCTACGCGGGCGTGCAGAACCCGCTGTTCTTCCGGGAGAACAGCGGCATGCTCTTCGGCGACGCCAAGCAGAGCGTCGAGGAGATACTGCGGGCTCTCGGTTCCGAGGAGAGGGTCGGCGAACGGGTCCGCGGGGCCGTCTGACGGTGCCGGAGGGAGCGGGTGTCCCGGCCATGTCGGGACACCCGCTGACCGGCGGCGTGGGCGGTGGACGAATCCACCGCGAGACGGTCAGGCGCCGGGGTCGGCTTCGGGGTGCGTGAAGCGCACGGGCTTGCCCAGCGACCGGGCGTAGGCGATTTCGGCTCGGGTGCTGTCTCCGATGTGGTCGCCGACCACGAGCGCCTCGTCGGCGAGCCGGATCTTCGCCCGGTGCAGATCGTCGAGACGGACCTTCAGCGCCTCGGCCTCGACAGGATCGGACCAGAGTCCGTGCGGCGACTTCATGTCACAGGCCGGTTTGACGACGATCCTTCCGGCCCTGGTCTCCCGCAGCTCCGCCTCGTTCATCTCGGTCATGAAGCGGGTGGAGCCGCAGATCACGACGATGCGAGGGAGGCTCAACAGCTTCTTCGCGTCGGCGAGCTTCTCCTCGGGGGTGCGCAGGTGCGGGTACGACACCGGTTCCTCCTGGTGGTGCGGTCCTCGTACTACAGGGCGCTGGCCAAAAGCGCGGCACAGGTCGAGCAGGCGGTCGCCGCCGCCCGCCTGACGGTGCCGACGATGGCGGTGGGCGCCCGGCCCGTCGGTGCCGCGCTGGAACGCCAGCTCCGACCGTTCACCGACTGTCTCACCGGACACGTCATCGAGGACTGCGGCCACATCATTCCGCTGCACCGCCCGCGCGAACTGCTCACGCTGCTGCGTCCGTTCCTGGCCGGTGAGCATGCGAGGGCGGCCTGACCGAGGCGACCCCGACATCCGCTCTAGTAGTCCGCGAGCCGCTCCAGCAGCGCGGTGCTCCGGGCCAGTAGTGCCCGTTCCTCTTCGTCGAGGCCGGCGTCGATGGCCTGTGCGAGCCAGCCGGCCCTGCGGTTGCGTTCCGCTTCGAGCGCGGCCCGGCCCGCGTCCGACAGTTCCACCAGCGTCTTACGGCCGTCGGTGGGGTGCGCGCGGCGGGTGACGAGGTCCTTCTCCATGAGCAGACCCACCGCCCGGGCCATCGACTGGGGGCGGACGCGTTGGTCTGCGGCGAGGTCGCTGGTGGTCATGGCCCCGGCGCGGTCGAGTGCGCCGAGGACGGCGACCTGACCCAGCGGAATGCGGTCCTCGTGCTTGACGCGTCTGGTCAGCTTTCCCATCGCGGTGCGAAGTTCGGCGGCGATGGCGGCGGCTTCCGAGGTGGGCATACGGCACCTTATCCCGCTGACCAGCGCCGCTGTGCACCTGACCTGCACAGCGGTACTGCACAGCGGTACTGCACAGCGGTACTGCACAGCGGTACTGCACAGCGGTACTGCACAGCGGTACTGCACAGTCTAACTGAGCAGCTGAGCTGTTCAGCATTGCTGTAGAGTCTGATCTGTCGGGCTCAGCGCCAGCGTCGTCGCAGCCGGGGCCACGGCATACGACAACGGGAAGGACCTCCCATGTCCGCACAGGCAGCCGAAGACGTCGCGGCCGTCATCGAGACCGTCACCGCCCGCCGGATCATCGACAGCCGAGGCAATCCCACGGTCGAGGTCGATGTCGTCCTGGCGGACGGGTCCTTGGGGCGCGCGGCCGTCCCCTCCGGAGCCTCGACGGGTGCCCGGGAGGCCGTGGAGCTGCGTGACGAAGACTCCGCGCGCTGGCACGGCAAGGGCGTCGACCGCGCCGTGGCGCACGTCAACGGCGACATCGCGGCAGCCGTGCGCGGCCGGGACGCGGCGGATCAGGCCGGCCTCGACGGCGCGCTGATCGCCCTCGACGGGACGGTCACGAAGTCCCGGCTCGGGGCCAACGCGATCCTCGGGGTCTCCCTCGCCGCCGCCAAGGCCGCCGCGGCGGCCCGCCGCCAGCCCCTCTACCGCCATCTGGGCGGATCCGGCGCGCACCTCCTGCCGCTGCCCATGATGAACATCGTCAACGGCGGCGTCCACGCCGACAATCCGCTGGACTTCCAGGAGTTCATGATCGCGCCGGTGGGCGCGGACACCTTCGCCGAGGCCGTCCGCATAGGCAGCGAGGTCTTCCACACCCTGCGCCGCGACCTGCTGAGCGCCGGGCACTCCACGGGCGTCGGCGACGAGGGCGGCTTCGCACCGGCCCTGCGCACGGCCGAGGAGGCGCTCGACTTCGTGATGACCGCGATCGAACGCACCGGCTACCGCCCCGGCACGGACATCGGCCTGGTCATGGACCCGGCGTCGTCGGAGTTCTTCCGCGACGGGGTGTACGACTACGCGGGCGAGGGAGTGCGGCGCACCCCCTCGGAGCAGGCCGACTACCTGGCCAAGCTCATCGACGCCTACCCGGTCGTCTCCATCGAGGACCCGATGGCGGAGAACGACCTGGACGGGTGGCGCGAGCTGACCGCCCGCGTGGGCGACCGCTGCCAGCTCACCGGCGACGACGTGTTCTGCACCAACGAGACGCTGCTGCGCGAGGGGATCCGCACCGGCGTCGGCAACTCCGTCCTGGTCAAGGTCAACCAGATCGGAACCCTGACGGAGGCGCTGGCCGCGGTGGCCACGGCACACCAGGCGGGCTGGACTGCCGTCATGTCGCACCGCTCGGGCGAGACGGAGGACACCACGATCGCGGACCTCGCGGTGGCGACGGGCTGCGGTCAGATCAAGACCGGATCGCTCTCCCGCTCCGACCGGACCGCGAAGTACAACCAACTGATACGCATCGAGGAGGAGTTGGGCTCCTCGGCACGCTTCGCGGGCCACTCCGCGCTGCGGCGGGCATAGGCGGGAGCCGCGGCGACCTGCCGCTGCCCACGATCGCCGGGACGCGCCACCCGGCGGCCGGCTCGCCGACACGGTACTCCCGTGTCGGCGCCCGCGGCGTCAGGCGGCCGGGGCCAGTGGACCGCACATCGCGTTGCCGGGCTCGGCCGGGTCGTCGCTGATCCAGAACTGCAGCCACAGCAGCGCGAACTCCGGCCGGCTGAGGTAGCCGTCACCGTCCTGGTCGAGACTGTCGAAGACGTCCCCCGTCACCGTGCCGCGCCCGTGCCAGGTGTCGATGAGCCGCTGGTGCTCGGCGCGGGAGATGCGCCCGTCACCGTTCTCGTCCACGGCGTCGAAGATGGTGTCGGCCGTGGCCGTGACGGCCTCGGGCATCGACGGCAACCGGTCCACCATCGCCATCAGGATGTCCATGTCGACCCGCTCCGCGCCCTCCCCCTCCTCGGCGGCGAGGGCCGACAACTGGTGCCACCATCCCATGAGCACGCCCCGCACCCGCTCCGTCAGCTCCGGAGCGGCGGCGACCCGCGGCAGCAGGCGCCACCGCTCCACGAGCGCCGCGAAGTCCGCCTCCTCCAGAAGGCCGTTGCCGTCGGCGTCGAACGCCTCGAACATCGCCCGGACCTTCTCCCGCTGAAACCCACTGGCCATCTCAAGCCCCCTGACTCACCCGGTTGGGGACAGCCTGTCCAGTTCCGCGGGCCGGCCAACGGCGCCCGGGATCACCGGCGGCCGAGCCCAAGCCTCCGCGCGCCGGTTTGGAGTTTCGGCGGCCTCCCTCGCACCCACTCCCTCGACGGCCGAGACCCCACCCCGCCGCAATCCAGCCGATGTTGATCCCGAGGCCCCTCCTCGGCGGGCGGGTGATCTCCGCCGGAGAGCGCTCTTCGCCGGGCGGCTCGGCGCGATCGGGCAACCGCGTGCAAAGGCGCGGGCGACGTGCGCGGGCGATCACACGGCACAAGGTCCGCAGCTCAGCACCGGTTCAGTGACGGACGGCCGGAGTTCAGGAGTGAGAAGCATCGCAAAGTCGATCAAGGCCGCCGCCGGAGTCCGGGCGCCGCCGGGAGCGCGACAAAGCGTGACCGAATAATGGAGGCAACCTCAAAGGTTGAACACAAATTACACACATCCCCTCTTCACGCCGGGTCCCGATGGTCTACATTGACCGTGCTTCGACACGAGGCGACCAGTAATGATCTAAGGTCCGGCACTTCGGCAGGTCAGCGTTGCACCCTGCGGCATCAGTGCCGGCCATGGGGATGATCAATTTCTGGAGCCCGAAAGGGCGCTTGGGTGAGGGGAGCACCCAAGGTTTCGGCGGGTACCGGCGCGCCTCGAATTCAAGTAGCTCTGCTTCAAGTAGCTCTGCATTGCCGCATCGGCACGGAAGGCGGGGGCCTCCCGGCAGAGCAAAACAGTGTTGGGCGAACACGTCGAATCACTGGGGACCTGGGGGGTTCTGTGCGGCAAGGGGGAATAGTCAGCCCTTTTCCGGCTGCGGGCGAAAGCCTGGCGAACGGGGCGGCCGGCCGGCCCGCGGTCGACTGGGAGCAGCGGTATCGCCGTACCGTGATCACCACCGATACGGTGGCGACCGCCGTTGTGGTGGCGGCGATCGGCAACTTCTTCGGGGCCCGGGACGCGGCCAACTGGCATGAGAAGTGGGGAATTCTCGCCTTCGGCACCGAGCTGCTGGTGCTGGGCGCGCTCGCGGTGAGCCGGTCGTGGGCCCCGGGGGTGCTCGGCCAGGGTGCCGAGGAATTCCGCCGGCTCGGGCGCTCGCTGTTCATGGCGACCGTCGTACTGGCGCTCGGCGGGATCGCCCTCACCTCGCGCAACATCAAACTCTGGATCTTCGTCGCCATTCCCGCGATCGCGCTCGTCACCATGACCGCGCGCTACGTGCTGCGGCTGTGGCTGCACCGGCAGCGGAAGGACGGACGGTGCCTGATACCGGTGCTCGCCGCCGGGAGTCCGGCCACCGTGCGCGACCTGATCACGCGGACCCGAAGATTCCCGCATCTCGGCTGGCGGATCGACGCGGTGTGCACGACGGACGGTCTGGGGACGGACGGTCAGGGACACGGCGGTGACCAACTGGACGGCGTGCCGGTCGTCGGCCGGCTCTCGGACGTCGCGGGCCACGTCCACCGCGACGGCTACCGTGTCGTCGCCGTCACGCCGGATCCGCACTGGTCGCCGGAACGGCTGCAGCGACTGGCCTGGAACCTCGAAGGCAGCGACACCGAGATGGTCGTGGCGCCCGTGCTGATGGAGGTGGCCGGACCGCGGCTGCACATCGACGCGGTGCTCGGGATCCCGTTACTGCGGGTCAGCATGCCGACCTTCACGGGGGGCCGCCGCGCGATCAAGGGCATCGTCGACCGGACGGGCGCGGCGATCCTGCTGGTGCTGTTCGCGCCGCTGATGGTGTTCGTGGGGCTGCTCGTGCTGGTCGACAGCCGGGGCGGGGCCTTCTACCGCCAGCGCAGGGTCGGCAAGGACGGCCGCGAATTCACCATTCTCAAGTTCCGCACCATGGTCGTCGGGGCGGACCGGGCGCGTGCGGCGCTGGCCGACCGCAACGAGGGCGCCGGCCTGCTGTTCAAGCTCCGCCGGGACCCGCGGGTGACCCGGGTCGGGGCGGTGCTGCGCCGGTACTCGCTCGACGAACTCCCGCAGCTTTTCAACGTGTTGACGGGATCGATGTCACTCGTCGGCCCGCGGCCCCCGTTACCGGAGGAGTCCGCCGCGTACGGCCCCGACATCCGGCGGCGGCTGCTGGTCAAGCCCGGACTCACCGGCCTGTGGCAGATCAGCGGACGCAGCGACCTGTCGTGGGACGAGGCGGTCCGGCTGGACCTGCGGTATGTGGAGGACTGGTCGCTCGCCCTGGACACAGTGATCCTGTGGAAGACGCTGCGTGCGGTGTTCTACGGCCAGGGGGCCTACTGATGCGCCGGAGCCGGGGTCCGGCCGGCGCACGGACCGCAGGCCCGGTGGGCCTGCCTGGGGGGAGGAACGCGTCATGAGAGTCAGCGTCTTCGGACTCGGCTACGTGGGCTGTGTGTCGGCCGCGTGCCTGGCCGGCATCGGCCACGAGGTCATCGGGGTGGACGTGAACCAGGTCAAGGTCGACCTGGTCAACGACGGCAAGGCCCCGGTGGTCGAGGAGCGGATCGGCGAACTGATCGCCGAGGTCACGCGGAGCGGCGCGTTACGCGCCACCGCCGACGTCCACGAGGCGGTCGTGAACAGCGAGGTGTCGCTGGTCTGCGTGGGCACCCCGTCGGAGCCCAACGGCAGCCTGTGCACCACATACCTGGAGCGGGTCACCGAGCAGATCGGCGCCGCGCTGGCCGAAAGGGGTGGGCGGCACACCGTCGTCTTCCGCAGCACCATGCTCCCCGGCACCTGCCTCAACCTGCTGGTGCCGATCCTGGAGAAGGCCGTCGGCGGCACGGCCGGCGTGGACATCGGGGTCGCGGTCAACCCGGAGTTCCTGCGCGAGGGCACGAGCGTGCGGGACTTCTTCGACCCGCCGAAGACCGTCATCGGCGAGCTTGATTCCGCCAGCGGCGAGGCGGTGATGGAGCTGTACTACGGCCTGCCCGGCGAGGTGTTCCGGGTGCCGATCCCGACGGCGGAGGCGATCAAGTACGCCGACAACGCGTTCCACGGCCTCAAGATCGGCTTCGCGAACGAGCTGGGCGCGGTGTGCCAGGCGCTGGGCGTGGACTCGCACCAGGTGATGGACGTGTTCCTGGCCGACCGCAAGCTGAACATCAGCCCCGCCTACCTGCGGCCAGGCTTCGCCTTCGGTGGCTCCTGCCTGCCCAAGGACCTGCGCAGCCTGGTCCACGCGGCGCAGCGGGCCGACGTCTCGGTGCCCATCCTCTCCCACGTGCTGCCCTCCAACTCCGACCATCTGCAGCGCGCGGTGGATCTGGTCGAGCGCACCGGCAAACGCCGGGCGGGCCTGCTCGGGCTGTCCTTCAAGCCCGGCACCGACGACCTCCGCGAGAGCCCGCTGGTCGAGCTGGCGGAGCGGCTCTTCGGCAAGGGGTACGACCTGCGGATCTACGACGCCAACGTGAGCCTGTCCCGGCTGCTCGGCGCGAACCGCGAGTACATCGAGACGCGGCTGCCGCACCTCGCGCAGCTGCTGGCGGATTCCGTCGAGGAGGTGATCGACCACGCCGAGGTGTGCCTGGTCGGGACCAGGGACCCGGCCGTGCTGTCGGCACTGCCCCGCGGCGCCGGCGGCCCCGTGATCGTCGATCTCGTCCACCTTCCCGACGCCGAGGCGCGCCGGGCCGAACCGGGGTACATGGGCCTTGCTTGGTGACACGGCGTCGAACGACGCGAAGGGCGGTGCCCGGCCGGAACGGCGCGCGCTGATCCTGGTGGAGAACCTGTCGGTCCCGTTCGACCGCCGGGTGTGGCAGGAGTGCACGACGCTGCGCGACGCGGGCTGGACGGTGCACGTCATCTGCCCCCGGGGGACCAAGCGGGACACGGAATCGGAGGCGGAGATCGACGGGGTGCGGATCCACCGCTACCCGTTGCGCGCGGCCACCGGAGGACCGGCCGGCTATCTGCGGGAGTACGGGGCGGCGTTGTGGCACACGGTCCGGCTGGCCCGGAAGGTCGGCCCGGTCCACGTGGTCCACGCCTGCAACCCGCCCGACCTGCTGTTCCTGCCCGCGTTGTGGATGAAGCGGCGCGGTGCGCGCTTCGTCTTCGACCAGCACGACCTGGTTCCGGAGCTGTACCTGTCCCGGTTCGGCCGCGGCGAGGACCTGCTCTACCGCGGTGTGCGCGCGCTGGAGCGGCTCACCTACCGGGCCGCGGACGTCGTGATCGCCACGAACGAGAGCTACCGGGACGTCGCGGTGCGCCGCGGCGGCCGGCGCCCGGCGGACGTCTTCGTGGTCCGCAGCGCTCCCGACGTCGACCGGTTCCACCCGGTGCCGCCAGAGCCGGAGTTGAAGCGCGGCAAGCCGCATCTGCTGTGCTACCTCGGCGTCATGGGCCCGCAGGACGGCGTCGACTACGCCTTGCGGGCCCTCGCAAGGCTGCGCGACGACCTCGGACGGACCGACTGGCACGCGGTGTTCGTCGGTGCCGGAGACACCTTCGACGAGATGGTGGAGCTGTCCCGGCGGCTCGGGCTCGCGGAGCAGGTGCAGTTCACCGGGCGCATTCCGGACGCCGACCTGGTGCGCTACCTGTCCACCGCGGACGTGTGCCTCTCCCCCGACCCGCGCAACCCGCTCAACGACGTCTCGACCATGAACAAGGTCCTGGAGTACATGGTGATGGGCCGGCCGATCGTCTCGTTCGACCTCCGGGAGGCGAGGGTCTCCGCGGGCGACGCGGCCGTCTACGCGCCCGCCAACGACGAGGCCGAGTTCGCCGGGCTCATCGCGCTGCTCCTCGACGACCCGGAGCGGCGGGAGTGGATGGGCAAGCTCGGCCAGGAGCGGATCGGTGGGGAGCTCTCCTGGCGGAACTCCCAGCGGTCGCTGCTAGCCGCCTACGCCGCCGCCTGCGACGGCCGCATTCCGGTGCCGCCGGCCGGCACGTCAGTACCGGGCGGGAGCCGCACCGTTGAGCGATGACACCATACGTCTGGTCACGATCGGGCGGATGCTCCGCCGGCGTCGGCGGTTGTTCGCCGTCCTCGCCGTGGTGGGCGCACTCGTCGGCTACGGCGCCTCCCTGCTGTTCCCGCCGAGATACACGACGTCGGCATCCGTCCTCCTGCCCGGGCAGTGGGAGCAGCGCGAGCTGCTGACCCAGGCGGAGATCGCGACCAGTTCGGAGGTGGTCGACCGCGCGGCCGCCGCGCTCCACTGGAGCGGCGTGGACGGCATCGACCTGCGGGACCAGGTGGGCGCCAAGGCGACCGACGGGAACATCATCAAGATCTCGGGTACGGCCGACAGCCCCGGGCGCGCGCAGCGGCTCTCCGACGAGGTGGCCCAGCAGTTCGTCTCCTTCGCCGCGCGGATCGCGGGCGACACCACCGGTTCCGACGCGGCCACGGAGTCCGAGGCGCTGCGGCAGCAGGTCGTGCGGACCAACCGCCGCATCACCGATCTGGCCGACTCGGCCGATCCCGGGCGGACCGTGGAGAGCGTGCAGGCCCGCACCGAGCTGGCGAAGCTGCGTACCACGCTGGCGGACGCCATGAACAAGCTGGAGCAGGCCGGCGGGGCGACGGGCAAGGCCAACCTGGTCGTCATGGGGCCGGCGGCCCGGCCGACCGGCGAGGCCCCGCCGACGCGGGTGCACCTCATCGTGGGCGGGTCGCTGCTGTTCCTCCTGCTCGCGGTCGTCGGCCATCTCGTCACCGCACGGATGAACCGCCGGCCGCGCACCGGCCAGGAGATCGCCGGGGCGCTCGGCTCGGCGCTGCTGGGTACCGTCGACGTACCCGGTGAGCGGACGGCGTCCCGCCCGGAAGGCCGTGGCCGGGGGGCCCGGATCGGCGGTCTGCTGGGCATCGACACGCCGTGGGACACGCCGCCCCCGCAGGCGTCCGGCGACGAGGAGGGCAGGCGGATCCGCTACCGGCGGGTGTGCGCCCGCCTCCGGGACCGGCTGCCGGCCCCTCGGCGGCTGCTGGTGGTCGTACCGGGCGGCGACGAGACCGCCCGTCGGGCCGCCCGGCAACTCGTCGCGGAGGCCGGGAGCGATGCGCTGCTGCGGGTGGCGGAAGTCCCGGTGGACCGGCCGATGGTGCCTGATGGCGACGCCGAGTCCGGTGCCCTGGTCGTGCTCGGCGCGGGCAGTCGGACCGCGGGCGAGCTGGCCGGCATCGCCGAAGCCTGTGCGGACGCCGGGCACGAGATCGTCGGTGTCGTCGTCGCCACCACCGTCCTGGCCCCCCGGGCCCGGGCGGACGCGCGCCCTCCGCGTCACACGGCGCCGGCGGTCGCGGTCGGGGACGACGCGAGGGGAGGTTCGGCGTGACGACGGACAGGACCGCGGACTCTCCGGCCGCCGCTCCGCTGCTGGACCTGCAGCCACTGGTGGTGGCGGTGCGCAGGCGCCGCCGCCTCTGGTGCTCCCTGGCGATGCTGGGCCTGGTGGCCGGCGGGGCGCTCGCCGTCCTGCTGCCGCCACCACCGACCGCGGTGACGAAGGTGCTGGTCGCCCACAAGGAGGATCAGCCGAACGACACCGGAACGCTGATCCGCACCGACGTCGAGCTGCTGAGGACGACGCGGATCGCCGAGGCGGCCCTGAAGTCCCTCGAGTCCCCGGAGAAACCGGAGGACTTCATGGCGGACTACCGGGGCACCGGCCTCACCAACAACCTGCTCGAGATCACCGTGTCCGGCGACAGCGACGCTCACGCCGTGGCCCGTGCCGAGGCGCTGGCCGACGCCTTCGTCGCGGATCACGTCCGTCGGATGCGCGCGACCGCGGACGCCGAGTCCAAGGCCCTGCTCGAGCAGCGAGAGCGCACGCGGGACGAACTCGCCGAGGTCAACAAGGCGATCGGGGACCGGTCACCGGAGAGCGACCCGAAGGCGTCGGCGAGCCTCGAATCGCTCTTCGCCCGCCGGGCCGAACTCAGTTCACGCGTCGCCGACTTCGACCAGCGGGCCGCGGAGGCGCGTACCGGCACACCCGGGATCGTCTCCGGCACACAGATCGTGGACGCCCCCCGCGCGGTGCGCCACTCCCTGCCCAGGACCGCCGTCACCAACGCCGGGATCGGACTGGTCCTCGGGCTGGTCCTCGGGCTCGTGATGGCGGCGGTCGGCTCCCTGGTGGCGGACCGCCCCGTGCTGCGCCGGGAGATCGCCGCGCACCTCGGGGCCTCGGTCATCGCGGAGCTTCCCCGCCGCGGGTCGCCCAGGCTCTGGCGGCGCCGACGGATCCGGGCGGCGCGCTCGCGGCTCACCACGTCCCTGGCCCGCACCGTGCGCGGCTCCGCGGAACCGGTGTCGCTGCTGGAACTGGGGTGTGCGCGCAGCGCGGGCGTCATCGCCCTCGACCTCGCGGCGGCACTGGAGGCGCGGGACGGACAGGAGTCGGTGGTCGTCGACGCCCTGCCCGGCCTCCCGCTCGCCCGGCGCCGCCAAAAGCCCGGAGACCCGACCGTGACCGGCGGCGAAGGCTCCGCCGCGGCCGGACCGGAGCAGGAGCGCCGGCTCTACGTCGGCTCGGTGGCGCCGGGCACGGCGTGGACCGATCTGCCGCACCTCGGCAGCCGGACCGTGCTCGTCGTCCGTGCCGGGCACGGCAGTGCCGCCTGGCTGCACACCGTGGCACGGCAGCTAGCCGACCAGCGCGTCACGGTGCTCGGTGTGGTGCTGATCGACCCCGATCCACGGGACCGGACCGACGGGACCCTGTGGGACGGGCAGGCCCACGCGCTGCGCGGCCGCAGCGAGCGGCCGGCCCGGCCGAACGGGACCGAACGACCGCGGACGGAGCGGCTGCCGATGCGGGCGACGCGGGTCCCGGACAGCGACCAGGAGGGGCGATAGGACATGTGTGGCATCGCAGGCACCTACCGATGGCCGGACGGGAAGGCCGTGGCCGACCGGCTGACCGACGTCCTCGCCCACCGCGGCCCGGACGGGGCGGGCCGCTACAGCCATCCCGTCGGTGAGGGCGAAGTGCACCTCGGGCACCGCCGGCTGGCCATCATCGACCTGACCGAGACGGGCGCCCAGCCGATGGTCTCGGGGGGCCTCGTCCTGACGTACAACGGCGAGCTGTACAACGCGCCGGAGCTGCGCGCCGAGCTGGCGGCCGCCGGGGTGCGCTTTCGCGGTACGTCAGACACCGAGGTGCTGCTTGAGGCGTGGCGGCGCTGGGGCACCGACTGCCTGCCCAGGCTGCGCGGCATGTTCGCGTTCGGGATCTTCGACGAGCGGACCGGTGACCTGGTCCTCGCCCGCGACCAGCTCGGCGTCAAGCCGCTGTTCCTGCTCCGGCGCGGCGAGGGCCTGGTGTTCGCCTCCGAGCTGAAGGCGCTCGCCGCCGTGACCGGCGGGTCGCTGGAGGTGGACCACGGGGCGCTGGTCGCCTCGCTGCTGTACTACTGGGTGCCGGACTCGCGCTGCGCGTTGCGCGGGGCGGAGAAGCTGCCGCCGGGAAGCTGGCTGCGGTGCCGGCCCGACGGCCGGGTGGAGCGCGGCCGGTACTGGAACCTGAAGGACGTCGCGGCCGAGGGCAGGGAGCGGGCGCTGAGCGGCGAACGGCCGGACGTCGCGGCGGTCGTCGAGGAGTCCACCCGGCGGCACCTGCTCTCCGACGTGCCCGTGGCGACCTTCCTCTCCGGCGGGCTGGACTCCAGCTACCTGACCGCGCTGGCCGCCCGCGACCGGCCCGGGATCTCCGCGTACACGATCGGGTTCCGCGCCGAGGACGCCAGGTTCGAGGCGATGCCCGACGACCTGCGGCACGCCCGGAGCGTGGCCGAGCGGTTCGGCGTCGACCTGCACGAGATCGAGATCGCACCCGACGTGCTCGACCTGCTGCCCCGGATGACGTACCACCTGGACGAGCCGATCGGCGACCCCGCGGCGATCAACACGTACCTGATCTGCGAGGCCGCACGGGAGGCCGGGGTCAAGGTGATGCTCTCGGGGATGGGCGCCGACGAGCTGTTCGCCGGGTACCGCAAGCACCTGGCCAACCTGCTCGCGCTGCGCTACCAGCGCGTCCCGCGTCCCCTGCGGCGCGGCGTGTCCGCGGCCGTGGACCGGCTGCCGGTCGCCACGGCCCGTCGCGGGTACCGGTCGGTGCGCTTCGCGAAGCGGTTCCTCTCCTTCGCCGAACTGCCCGAGGAGACCGCGTTCCGGCGCAGCTACACCATGTACGACCGGGACGAGCTGCTCGCCCTGGTCGATCCCGACCTGGCCGGGACGGTGGAGGACGTGCTGACCGAGCACGCCGACGTGTACCTGGACAACGACCTCGACGACTTCGTCAACCGGATGTGCCTGGGTGACGCCCGGATGTTCCTGCCGGGTCTGAACCTCGCGTACACGGACCGGTCGAGCATGGCCGCGTCGACCGAGGTGCGGGTGCCGTACGTGGACGTCGAGGTGGTCAAGGCGGCCTTCGCCGTGCCCGGTGACCGCAAGATCGCCGGACGTCAGGGCAAGGCGGTCCTCAAGGAGGCGGCCGTCTCCGTCCTGCCCCGGGAGATCGTGTACCGGCCCAAGGGCCTGTTCAGCGCTCCCCTGCGGGCCTGGATGAGCCGGGATCTGGCACCGCTGGTCCGCGAGGTGGTGCACGACGGCGAGCTGGTCCGGGCCGGGTTGCTGCGCCGCGACGCGCTGGCCCGGCTGGTCGCCGAGGACGCCGCCGGGCACCGGGACTACTCCAAGCATCTGTGGCACGTGCTGACCCTCGAGTACTGGTACCGCGGCGCGCTCTCCGGGGCCGGCCAGCACTCTCCCTCGACGGCGTAGAGACAAGAGGAATTCGGTGAAACAGGTTGTGCAGAACTACAAGAGCGGCGAGCTGACGCTGCTCGACGTCCCGGTGCCGGGGTGCAAGCCGGGCGGTGTGCTGGTGCGGAGCGCCTACTCGCTGATCTCCACCGGGACCGAGCTGATGAAGGTGTCCGAGGCCGGCATGTCGATGGTCGGCAAGGCCCGCTCACGCCCGGACCAGGTCGCCAAGGTGGTGCAGAGCGTGGCCACCAACGGCGTGCCCGCCACCTACCGCAAGGTGATGGGGAAGCTGGACTCCTACACGCCGCTCGGCTACTCGCTGTGCGGGGTGGTCGAGCAGGTCGGCGCCGGGATCGACGACGTGTCGGTGGGTGACGTGGTGGCGTGCGCGGGCAACGAGCACGCGCTGCACGCCGAGGTGAACTGGGTCCCGAAGAACCTCTACACCCGGGTGCCGGACGGCCTCGCGCCGCGGCACGCCGCGTTCGGCACCGTCGGGTCGATCGCGTTGCAGGGCGTACGCCGCGGGGAGCCCCAGCTCGGCGAGGTGGCGTTGGTGATCGGCCTCGGGCTGATCGGTCAGCTGGTGGTGCAGTTGCTGGCCGCGTCGGGGGTGCGCGTGGTCGGCGCCGACCCCGACCCGGCGCGCTGCGAACTGGCCGAGCGCCTCGGCGCGGCGGCCTGCGGCGATCCCTCCGCACCGGCCGTGGAGAACGCCGTCGCCGAACTCACCGGCGGTCACGGTGTGGACCAGGTGTACCTGGCGGCGGGCGGCGGCAGCAACGAGCCCGTCGAGCTGGCCGCCCGGCTGAGCCGGGACCGCGGCCGGGTCGTCGACATCGGCAAGTGCAGCCTGGACCTGCCCTGGAACGCGTACTACGAGAAGGAGCTCGACGTCCGGTTCTCCCGCTCGTACGGTCCCGGCCGCTACGACCCGGAGTACGAACTGGAGGGGCGCGACTACCCGATCGGATATGTGCGCTGGACCGAGCGCCGCAACCTGGCGTGCTTCCTCGATCTCGTCGCCCGCGGTCGCGTCGACGTGGAGCCCCTGGTCTCCCACACGGCCGACTTCGACGACGCCGTCGAGACGTACCAGCGCCTGAAGGACGGCGGTCTCAAGGCCGTGGCCGTGCTGTTCCGGTACCCCGGACACAAGGAGGAGGCCGCGGCCCCGGAGCTGACCGTGCCCGCGGTGCGCCGCGGTGGCGGGGCCCCGGCTCCGGCCCGGTCCGGCAAGGCGTCGGTGCGGCTGGCGTTCGTCGGCGCCGGGAACTACGCGACGTCGATGCTGCTGCCGCACCTGGCGCAGCGCGAGGGCGTCGAGCTGTCCACGGTCGTCACCACGACGGCGCTGTCCGCGGCCAACGCGCAGCGCAAGTTCGGTTTCGCCGAGGCGACCACGGAACTCGACGCGGTGCTCGACGATCCGTCCGTCGACGCGGTGTTCGTGGTCACCCGGCACAGCTCGCACGCCGAGCTGACCCGTAGGGCGCTGCTGGCCGGCAAGGCGGTGTTCGTGGAGAAGCCGTTGGCGCTGACCGAGGACGAGCTGGCCGGCGTGCTCGCGGCGGTCGAGGAGTCGGGCAACGACCGGATCCAGGTGGGCTTCAACCGCCGGTTCGCGCCGCTGCTGCTGGAGGCGCGGGAGCGGTTCGGCGCGCGGACCGGGCCGGCGAGCCTGCGCTACCTGGTCAACGCGGGCCGGCTGGAGCACGGCAGCTGGTACCTCCAACAGGGCACCCAGGGCTCGCGGTTCGCCGGTGAGGGCGGGCACTTCATCGACACGGCGAGCCGACTGCTCGACGCCGACCCGGTCTCGGTGTACGCGACGGCGACGCCCGGAAACGAGGACCTCCAGGTGGTGCTGGGCTACCCCGGCGGCTCGACCGCCACCATCAGCTACCTCACCACCGGCCCGTCCGGCTTCCCCAAGGAGACGCTGGACCTGGTCGCCGACGGCCGGGCGCTGCGGCTCGACGACTTCGTCCGTGCCTCCGTCTACGACGGTGGCCGGAAGCGGTGGGTGAGTTCCCGGTTGCCGAAGGCGCGGGACAAGGGCCAGAACGCCGAACTGGCCGCGTTCATCAGGGCCGTGCGGACCGGTCGGCCGATGCCGGTGCCGCTGGAGTCGCTGGTGGCCACCACCACGGCCACCCTCGCCGTGCAGGCCAGTCTGGCCGGCGGCGCGCCGGTCGCGTTGGCGGCGGCACGATGACGGTGACCTCGGGGAGTCCGGGCTGGTACCTGCGGCGGCTGTCCCGGATGGGGCCGCGGGAGGTCGGTGGCCGGGCGGGCGACGCCCTGCGCAGGCGGCGCTGGCGGTCGGCACCGCCGCACTGCCCGACGGTGACCGGCGCCCGGTTCACCGCGGTGCTGCCCGCGGGGACGGTCGCCGCGGTGGCGCCGGACGCCGCGAAACGTCTCGTCGCCGAGGCCGACCGGCTGATGGCCGGGCACGTCGAGTACTTCGGGGTGGTCCGCGACGACCTGGCCGACCCGGACTGGTGGTACGACCCGAAGACCGGGCGCCGGGCCCCCTGGGGGTACGCCTTCGGGGTGCCGTACCGGGACGAGGAGGTGGTCGGTGACATCAAGCAGATCTGGGAGCTGTCCCGGCACCAGTACCTCACCGTGCTCGCCGCCGCCTACGCGATCACCGGCGACGAGCGGTACGCGGAGCGTGTGGCCCACCATCTGCGGTCGTGGTGGGCGGCGAACGCGCCGCTGCACGGGGTGCACTGGACGAGCGGGATCGAGCTGGGGATCCGGCTGCTGTCGTGGGTGTGGGTCCGCCGGCTGCTCGACGGCTGGCCGGGCGCGGCGGAGCTGTTCGAGCGCAACCCGGTGGCGCTGAACCAGATCTGGCACCACCAGCGCTGGCTGGCGGCCTTCCCCAGCCGGGGGTCGTCGGCCAACAACCACGTGATCGCCGAGGCCGCCGGGCAGTTCGCGGCGTCCTGCGCCTTCGGGTGGTTCCCCACCTCGGCGCGGCTGCGGGCCGACGCGCTGCGCTCCCTGGAGCGGCACCTGCGGGGCAACACCTTCCGGTCCGGCCTCAACCGCGAGCTGGCCACCGAGTACCACGGGCTCGTGCTGGAACTCGGCCTGGCCGCCCTGGCGGAGGCGGATCTCGCCGGGGTGCCGGTGCCGCCGACGGTCCGGCTGGTGCTGCTGCGGATGACCGACGCGCTCGCGGCGATCGTCGACGACCGGTTGCGGCCGCCGCGCCAAGGGGACGCCGACGACGGCCACGGTCTGGTCCTGGACGGCGCGGGCACCGACCGCTGGGGCTCGCTGCTGGCCACCGGGGACGCGGTGTTCGGGCGGCGCGCCTGGTGGCCGGAGGTGACCGGAACCGACGTGCGCACCCCGCTGCTGGCCGCGCTCGTCCGGCCGTACCCGGAGGACGGAGCCGTGCCCCCGGTGACCCGCCCGGCGAGCCGCCCGGCCCACTTCGCCGACGCGGGGCTCACCGTCCTGCGGGGGCCGGCCGGGATCTGGTGCCGCTGCGACGGCGGTCCGCACGGCTTCCTGTCCATCGCCGCGCACGCGCACGCGGACGCGCTGTCCGTGGAGGTCCGGCAGGACGGCGTCGACGTGCTCGCCGACCCCGGGACGTTCTGCTACCACGGGCAACCCGTGTGGCGGCGGTACTTCCGGTCGACGCTCGGTCACAACACCCTGCAGCTGGACGACGCCGACCAGTCCGTCTCCGGCGGCCCGTTCCTGTGGACCCGGCACGCCCGCAGCCGGGTGCTGGTCGCGGACCCGTCCGGGGCCCTGGACGGGGGCACGGCCCGGTGGTGCGCCGAGCACGACGGATACCAGCGCTCCGTGCACCGCCGCCGGGTGGAGCTGACGGCCGCGAGCCGGGAGCTGAAGGTGGTCGACGAGGTGCGCGGCCCGCGCCGGTCCGTGCGGCTGGCCTTCCACCTCGGTCCGGCGGTCACCGCGGACCTGACGGGGAGCCGGGCCGCCCTCAGCTGGACCCGGGACGGCGCGGAGCACTCCGCCGTGCTCGACCTGCCCGGGGAGCTGAGCTGGCGCGCGCACCGCGGCGAGACCGATCCGCCGCTGGGCTGGTACTCCCCCGGTTTCGGGCGCAAGGAACCCGCCACGACGCTCGTCGGCACCGGCTTCTCCGACGGGGCCGAGGGGTTCACCACCGTACTCAGGTTCCACGGCTAGGGGGCCGCGTGGGGATCAAGTGGCGGCGCTGGGCGTTGCCTGCCGCACCGCTGGCGCTGGCCCTGCTGGCGGCGACCGGCTGTGAGAGCACGCAGGCCGCGCGGCCGAAGCCGACCGCCGCGCCGACCGCGCCGGTGGCACGCGTGTGCGCCGAGCCGGCCGCCGGTCCCGCGAAGGCGCCCGCGGGCGCGGTGACGGTGGACCCCGCGGTCGCCGGCGATCTGGCCGCGAAGACCAGGAAGAGTCCGCCGAACACCACGTTCTGGCTGCGTCCGGGCACCCACCGGCTCCAGCCGGACCGTTACGCGCAGGTCGTCCCCAAGGAGGGGAACAGGTATCTCGGAGCCCCGGGCGCGGTGCTCGACGGCCGGAAGACCAACCAGTACGCGTTCGGCGGCACCGCCCGCGACGTGACCATCCGCCACCTGACCGTGCAGGGGTTCGTCGCGCCGCACGACGAGGGCGTGGTCAACCACGACTCCGCCGACGGGTGGGTGATCGAGCACGCGACGATCCAGCACAACTCCGGTGCCGGGCTGATGGCCGGTGCCCGCCAGCGGGTCCGCGCCAGCTGTCTGCGCGACAACGGCCAGTACGGCATGAACGCGTACAAGGGCGGCGGCGGCATCACCGGCCTGGTGGTCGAGGGCAACGAGATCACGGGCAACAACAGGGACGACTGGGAGCGGCGGCGGCCGGGGTGCGGCTGCACCGGAGGCGTCAAGTTCTGGGCCGTCGACGGCGCCGACGTCCGCGGCAACTGGGTGCACGACAACCGCGGAGCCGGCCTGTGGGCGGACACCAACAACAACGACTTCCGCATCGAGGGCAACGTGCTGGAGGCCAACGACGGTGCCGCGCTGATCTACGAGACCAGCTACAACGCCGTCGTCCGCAAGAACACGATCCGGCGCAACAACTGGGTCGAGGGCCGCAGGTACGCCGACCGCGGCGACAGCTTCCCGCTCGCGACCGTCTACGTGTCCGAGTCCGGCGGCGAACCGCGGATCCGGGCCCGCACGGACCGGATCGAGATCTACGGCAACTTGCTGGAGAACAACTGGTCCGGGATCACCCTGTGGGAGAACGCCGACCGGTTCTGCAACAGCCCGGCCAACACCTCCTCCGGCGAGTGCACGCTCCTGGTGAAGGACACCGGCCGGTGCGCACAGCCGGCGATCGCCACCGCACCGCTGTACGCCGACTGCCGGTGGAAGACCCAGCGGGTGGACATCCACGACAACCGCTTCGTGCTGGACAAGTCCGTCGTCGACTGCACGGCGCTCTGCGACCGGATGGCGGTACTGGCGAACTACGGGACCTACCCGGACTGGTCGCCGTACCAGGGCGAGCGGGTGGCGGAGGCGATCACCGGCGAGCAGCACAACCGCTGGTACGACAACGTCTACCTCGGCGCGTGGACGTTCGTCGCCCACGACCCGAGCCGCACCCTCGACTCCGGACAGTGGCAGGGCATGCCGTACCGGCAGGACGAGGGCAGTACCTTCCGTGCTCGGGACGGTGGTTGAGATGACCACCGGCCACACCGCGCCGAGGACCGTGGCGACGGTCTGGGGGCTGCTGGTCCTCAACACGCTGGGTTCCACCGGGGCGGAGACCGTCGTGCCGCTCCCCCGCTCCCTCATCCAGATGGTCACCATGGGCGCGCTGGTCGCCGCGTTCGCGCTGGCGCTCGTGGTCAACCTCCGGCTGCGCGTGCGGGCAAGCTCCTTCCTCCTCCTGCTCACCCTGCTGCTGGTGCCGAGCGTGCTCTCCAGCCTGAGCCTGGAGTCCGGGTTCGGCGCGTTGTTCCGCTGCGCCCGGCTGGCGCTCTTCCTCGCCACCCTGTGGCTGCTCAGCCGCTGGTGGGACGGCGGCACGACGTTCGTCCGGCACCACATCCGGATGTACGTGGCGGTCCTCGGGACGGTGGCCGCCGGCGCGGTCGTCTCACCGGGCAAGGCCATGCCCGACCTGTACGGCGGGCGGCTGGTCGGCGCCCTGTGGCCGCTCACCCCGCCGCAGATCGGACAGTACGCCGCGGTGGTCATCGGCCTGACCGTGCTGCTCGTGCTCGGCCACCGGACCGATAGGACCAGTGCGGCGGTGGTCGTCGTGCCGGCGCTCGTCCTGCTCATGCTGACCCATACCCGGACCGCCACGCTCGGTCTGCTCGTCGGGCTGGCCCTGGCGATCGGCTCGCTCGTCCTGACCAGCGCCGCCGCCCGGCGGTTCTTCGTCCGGGCGGTGGGGTGCGCCGCGCTGGCGGCGGTGGTGTTCGGCTCCGCGCTGCACGCGTGGTTCCTGCGCGGCCAGAGCGAGGAGAACTTCACCAGCCTCACGGGGCGGGCCAAGGTCTGGGACGCCCTGCTGGCGGCTCCCCGGACGACTGCGGAGTACCTGTTCGGCGCGGGCCTGGGCGACAAGTCGTTCGGCGGGCTGCCGATCGACAACAGCTGGCTGGCCGTCTACCACGAGCAGGGCGTGACCGGCGTGGCACTCGTCGCGGGCATGGTCGTCGTCCTGGGCGCCGTCGCGCTGCTGCGGCCGCCCTCGCTGTCGAGGGCCTGCGCGATCTTCCTGATCAGCTACTGCGCGATCGCGTCGTACACCGAGGCGGGGCTGGGCGACGCCTCGCCGTATCTGCTGCACCTGGCCGTGGCCGCGTCGCTCCTGGCGGTTCCCGCCCCGGCGGCCGCTCCCCTGCCGACGCCGGGAGCCCCCGGCCGACACGTACCGCGATGGGCCCGCAGCACACCGGAGGTGACCTGAGATGCACGTGCTCGTGGCGCACAACCGCTACGCCTCGGCGCAGCCGAGCGGGGAGAACAAGGTCGTCGACCAGGAGGTGGCGCTGCTGCGCGGGGCCGGGCACCGGGTCGAGCTGTTCGAGCGGCGCAGCGACGAGATCGCGGCCCGGTCGCTGCCGGGCAAGGTCGCGGTGCCGCTCCTCGTGCCGTGGAATCCGGCGGTGCGGGCGGAGCTCGCCGCGCGGCTCCGTGCCCAGCGGCCGGACGTGGTGCACATCCACAACGTCTTCCCGCTCCTGTCGCCGGCGGTGCTGGCCGCGTGTGCCGACGCGGGTGTGCCCGCCGTCGCCACGCTGCACAACTACACCCAGGTGTGCCCGCCGGGCACCCTGCAGCGGGACGGCCGGCCGTGCACCGAGTGCGTCGGGTCCGGTCCGCTGCCCGCGGTCCGGCACGGCTGCTACCGGAACTCCCGGCTGGCGACGGTGCCGCTCGCGGTCAGCATGTCGGTCAACCGGCGGCGCTGGTGGTCCGGCGTGGAGCGGTTCTTCTGCATCTCCGCGGCGCAGCGCGACGTGCTGGTCGGAGCGGGCATGCCGCCCGAACGGCTGTCGGTGAAGCACAACTTCGTGCCCGATCCGGGCGCCCGGCGGACGGGCCCCGGCGAGCACCTGCTCTTCCTCGGCCGCCTCGCGGAGGCCAAGGGGGTGCGGCTGCTGATGGCCGCGTGGGACGAGATCGCCGCCGGCGGTGGCGTGGGCGTGCCGCTCGTGATCGCCGGCGCGGGGCCGCTGGAGCGGGAGGTGGCCGCCTGGGCGGCGGGCCGGGACGACGTGCGGTACGTCGGCCTGTACGACCCGGCCCAGTGCCGGGAGGCCGTCGCGCGGTCGGTCGCCGTGGTGGCGCCGTCCACCTGGCTGGAGGCGTTCGGCCTGGTGGTCGTGGAGGCGATGGCCGCGGGGGTCCCGGCCGTCGCCGCCGGTCACGGCGCCTTCGTGGAACTCGTCGAGGACGGGGTGAGCGGGCTGCTGCACCGGCCGGGCGAGCCCGCCTCGCTCGCCTCGTGCCTGCGCCGGATCACGGCCGGGGCGTCCCGCAACCGGGAGATGGGGCAGGCGGCCCGGCTCCGCTACGAGCAGGGCTTCAGCCCGGTCGTCGGGCTGGAACGCCTGTTGGAGGGGTACCGCACCGCGATCGCGGATCGGTCAGCACTGGCCCGGGGCGGGCGCGCCCGCGCGGGCAGGGGGGATGGGAACAGCACATGACAAGATGCCGACTCTGCGGCTCCGAGGCGACGGAGAGCGTCGTCGACCTGGGGGCGACACCACCGTGCGAGAGCTTCCTCTCGGCGGAGCAACTGGCCCAGCCGGAGCCGACATACCCGCTCCACCTGCGGGTCTGCACCGACTGCTGGCTCGCGCAGATACCTCCGCTGATCACGCCTGAGGAGACGTTCACGCAGTACGCGTACTTCTCCTCCTACTCGACCTCCTGGGTGGAGCACGCGCGCACCTTCGTCGCCGACGCCGCGGCGCGGCTGGACCTGGGCCCCGCCGCCTTCGTGGTCGAGGTCGCCAGCAACGACGGGTACCTGCTGAGGCACGTGACGGACCGCGGGATCCGCTGCCTGGGCATCGAGCCCTCGGTGAACGTCGGCGCCGCGGCGCGGGAGGCGGGTGTGCCCACGCTCACGGCGTTCCTGGATCCGGAGACCGGCACCGCGGTCCGCGCCGAGCACGGCCCGGCGGACCTGGTCGTGGCCAACAACGTGTACGCGCACATCCCCGACGTGGTCGGGTTCACCCAGGGGCTGCGCGCCCTGGTCGCCGACGACGGCTGGGTCTCGATCGAGGTGCAGCACCTGCTGACGCTGATCGAGGAGAACCAGTACGACACGATCTACCACGAGCACTTCCAGTACTACACGGTCGCGTCCGCGATCCGGGCGCTGGCGAGCGGCGGGCTCGCCCTCGTGGACGTCGAGCTGCTGCCCACGCACGGCGGTTCCATCCGGCTGTGGGCCCGGCCGGCCGAGGCGGCGGGCGAGCCGACCCGGCGGGTGGCCGACGTGCTGGCCCGGGAGAAGGCCGCCGGGCTGCAGGAGCTGTCCGGGTACACCGAGTTCTCCGCCCGGGTGGCCAAGGTGCGCCGGGACCTGCTGCGGTTCCTCGTCGAGGCGGCCGAGCGCGGCGAGACCGTGGTCGGCTACGGCGCGCCGGGCAAGGGCAACACCCTGCTCAACCACTGCGGCATCCGGCCCGACCTGCTGCCGTACACGGTCGACCGCAACCCGTACAAGCACGGCAGGTTCACCCCGGGCACCCGCATCCCGATCCTGCCGCCCGAGCAGATCGGCACCGACCGCCCGGACTACGTCCTCGTCCTCCCCTGGAACCTGCGGGACGAGCTGGTCGAGCAGTTGTCCTTCGTGCACGACTGGGGCGGCCGGCTGGTCTTCCCCATTCCGGAACTGAGCATTGTCGAGGTCAAGCGATGAAGGTCGTCCTGTTCTGCGGCGGTTACGGCATGCGGATGCGCAGCGGCACCTCCGACGACGTGCCCAAGCCGATGGCGATGGTCGGCCCGCGCCCGCTGATCTGGCACGTCATGCGGTACTACGCGCACTTCGGGCACACCGAGTTCATCCTGTGCCTCGGGTACGGCGCGCACCACATCAAGGACTTCTTCCTCAACTACGAGGAGACGACGTCCAACGACTTCGTCCTGCGCGGCGGGCGCACCGAGCTGCTGTCCACGGACATCTCCGACTGGACGATCACGTTCGCGCAGACCGGCATCGAGTCGCCGATCGGGGAACGCCTGCGCCGGGTGCGCCACCACCTGGACGGCGACGAGATGTTCCTCGCCAACTACGCCGACGTGCTCACCGACGCCCCGCTGCCGGAGATGATCGACCGGTTCGCCGCGCGCGATGCCGGGGCGTCGATGATGGTCGTCCCGCCGCAGTCGTCGTTCCACTGCGTGGAGCTGGGCGAGGACGGCCTGGTGGGCGGCATCACCGCGGTCGGCGAACTGCCGCTGTGGGAGAACGGCGGCTACTTCGTGCTCCGTCAGGAAGTCTTCGACCACATACCGGAGAACGGCGACCTGGTCGCCGACGGATGCGCCCAACTGGCCAAGCGGGGAAGGCTGGTGGCGCACCAGCACCGCGGCTTCTGGAAGCCCACCGACACGGTGAAGGAGCGGGCCGCGCTCGACGCCGCCTACGCCCAGGGCGACCGTCCGTGGGCCGTGTGGGAGCGGGCCGGCGTCGGAGCGGGCGCGTGATCGGGCTCGGAGCCGGACCCCTGGACCGGATCGTCGCGGTGGGCGCGCACTGCGACGACATCGCCATCGGTGCCGGCGGCACCTTGCTCACGCTGTGCACCGCGCGGCCGGGTGTCCGCGTCGACGCGCTGGTGCTGTCCGGTGGTGGCGGCGAGCGGGAGCAGGAGGAGCAGGCCGCGCTCGACGCCTTCTGCCCGGGCGCCGATCTGCGGCTGACCGTGCTCAAGCTGCCGGACGGCCGGATGCCCGCGCACTGGGAGGAGGCCAAGGCCGCGGTCGAGGAGCTGCGCGAGCGGGCCGAACCGGATCTCGTGCTGGCGCCGCGCACCGACGACGCGCACCAGGACCACCGCAACCTGGCGGAGCTGATGACCACCGCGTTCCGCGACCACCTGGTGCTCCGTTACGAGATCGCGAAGTGGGACGGCGATCTCGGGCGCCCGGTGGCCTACCAGCCGCTGTCGCCGGAGATCGCGGAGCGGAAGGTACGGCTGCTCCAGGAGCACTACCCCTCGCAGCGGCACCGGCCCTGGTACGACCGGGAGGCCTTCCTCGGTCTCGCCCGGATCCGCGGCATCGAATGCCACGCGCGCTACGCCGAGGCGTTCGCCGTCACCAAACTCACTCTCAACCTGGGGGGTTGAACAACCTTGCGCGTACTGCTGACCGGACACCAGGGCTATCTGGGCACCGTGATGGCGCCCGTCCTCACCGCCGCCGGGCACGAGGTCGTCGGTCTCGACGCCGGCCTGTTCGCCGACTGCCTGCTGGGCCCCTCGCCCGAGGACCCGCCCGGGCACCGGGTCGACCTGCGTGACGTCACGGCGGAGCACGTGAGCGGGGTGGACGCCGTGATCCACCTGGCCGCGCTCTCCAACGACCCACTGGGCTCCCTGGCGCCGGAGCTGACGTACGACATCAACCACCACGCGTCCGTGCGGTTGGCCCGGCTCGCCCGTGACGCCGGGGTGCGGCGCTTCCTGTACGCGTCGACCTGCTCGGTCTACGGCGCCGCGGGCGGCGGCGAGCTGGTGGCCGAGGACGCCCCGCTGCGGCCTGTGACGCCGTACGCGGAGTCCAAGGTGCGGGTGGAGGACGACCTGCACGCGCTGTGCGACGGCGACTTCAGCCCGGTGTACATGCGCAACGCCACCGCCTTCGGCCATTCGCCCCGGCTGCGCGCCGACATCGTGCTGAACAACCTGGTGGGCCACGCGCTGCTGTCCGGCGAGGTGCTGGTGCTCTCGGACGGCACCCCCTGGCGTCCGCTGGTGCACGCCGTGGACATCGCCCGGGCCTTCACGGCCGCGCTGACCGCGCCCCGGGAGGCGGTGCACGACCGGGCGTTCAACATCGGCAGCGAGGTCAACAACGTCACGGTTGCCGAGATCGCCGAGCAGGTCGCGGCGGCGGTGCCGGACTCACGCGTGGTGATCACCGGGGAGACCGGTGCCGATCCGAGGTCGTACCGGGTGGACTTCTCGCGGTTCCGCGCCGCGGTGCCCGGCTTCGACTGCGAGTGGACGGTCAAGCAGGGCGCGCTCGAACTCGCCGACGCCTACCGGAAGCACGGGCTGACCCGGGAGGACTTCGAGCGCCGCTTCACCCGGCTGGCCGTGCTGCGTGCGGCCGCCGACGCCGGCTCCGTGGACGACACCCTGCGGTGGCGCGGATGACGACGGCCGGCGCGCAGCCGGTGACGGCGGTCGGTGAGCGGATGCACGCGCTGGTGGAGCGGATGTATCCGCTGTGCCGGAGCATCACGGGCGACGGGGTGCGGGCCACCCTGGAGATCGTGGACGAGTACCTGCCGCTGCGGGTGCACGAGGTGCCGACGGGGACGCAGGTGCTCGACTGGACGGTGCCGCAGGAGTGGAACATCCGCGACGCGTACATCGCCGACGCGCACGGCAACCGGGTCGTCGACTTCGCCGCGTCCAGCCTCCACGTGCTCGGCTACAGCGTCCCGGTGTCGGCGACGATGCCGCTCGCCGAACTGCGCGCGCACCTGCACACCCTGCCGGACCACCCTGCCTGGGTGCCGTACCGCACCAGCTACTACAAGCCGGACTGGGGTTTCTGCCTGGCCCAGGACACCCTGGACGCGCTGCCGGACGGGGACTACGAGGTCCGGATCGACTCCACTCTCGCGGACGGCCACCTCACCTACGCCGAGCACGTGGTCCCCGGGCAGGTCCCCGACGAGGTGATCGTCTCCTGCCACGTCTGCCACCCGTCGCTGGCCAACGACAACCTGGCCGGCATCGCGGTGGCGACGTTCCTGGCGCGGGAGCTGGCGCAGCGGACGCCGTACTACACGTACCGGTTCCTGTTCGCGCCCGGCACCATCGGGGCCATCACCTGGCTGGCCCGCAACGCGGAGCGTGTGGAACGGGTCAGGCACGGCCTGGTGCTGGCCTGCGCGGGCGACCGGGGGCGGCTGACCTACAAACGGAGCAGGCGCGGTGACGCGGGCATCGACCGGGTGATGCGGCACGTGCTGGAAACCTCCGAACGCCCGCACCGTGTCACCGAGTTCACACCGTACGGATACGACGAGCGCCAGTTCTGCTCGCCCGGCTTCGACCTCGGCGTGGGCTCGCTCACCCGCACCCCGTACGCCGGCTACCCCGAGTACCACACCTCGGCGGACAATCTGGACTTCGTCTCCCCCCGGGCGATGGAGGACACGCTCGCCGTCTGCCGTGAGGCGTTCGCCGTGCTGGACCGCGACCGGCGGTACGTCAATCTCAGCCCCTACGGCGAACCGCAGCTGGGGCGGCGCGGGTTGTACGACTCGGTCGGCGGCCGCAGCGACGCCAAGCAGGCCCAGATGGCCATGCTCTGGGTGCTCAGCCTCTCCGACGGCGAGCACGGTCTGCTGGACATCGCCGAGCGGTCCGGGCTCCCGTTCGACACCGTCGCCGACGCGGCCGACGCCCTGCACGGCGCAGGGCTGCTCAAGGCATGACGCCCATGCCCACCGGAGGGAAGAAGACGACGACGGCCTCGGCGGACGAGGCCGGACCCGCCCGGCGCGGCGGCACGCGGGCCATGGCGGGCATGGCCGGCCGGCTGTCCTGGGGGCTGGCCGACCAGGCGGCCTCCAGCATCTCCAACTTCGCGGTGGGGATCTACGTGGCCCGCTCGCTGGGGCTGACCGCGTTCGGCGTGTTCAGCCTGGCCTGGGTGACGTACGGCGTGGTGCTCAGCGTCTCGCGCGGGCTGGCCACCGACCCGCTCGTGGTGCGCTTCAGCGGTGTGCCGGAGGCGTCCTGGCGCGGGGCGGTGGACCGGTCGTCGGGCACCGCGCTCGGTGTCGGTACCGCCGTCGGCGCGGTCTGTCTGGTGGTCGGCCTGGGTATGGGCGGCCGGGTGGGACCCGCGTTCGCCGGCCTCGGCCTCATGCTGCCCGGGCTGCTGCTGCAGGACGCCTGGCGGTACTCGTTCTTCGCCGCAGGCCAGGGGCGCAAGGCGTTCGTGAACGACGTCGTCTGGGGTGTCGCGCTCGTCCCCGCCATGGTGGTGGCGGCCCGTGTGGCCAGCGTGACCGCGTTCGTGGTCGCGTGGGGCACGTCCGCCGCGGTGGCCGCCGTGTACGGCTGCTTCCAGTCCGGCATCCGGCCCAGGTTCGGCGGGGCACGCGACTGGCTGCGCGACCACCGCGACCTCGGTTACCGGTACCTGGTGGAGAACGTCGGCGTCAGCGGCTCCAGCCAGCTGCGGGCGTACGGGCTCGGCGTGATCGTCGGCGTCGGTGCGGTGGGGGTGATCCGGGGCGCCGAACTACTGCTCGGCCCCTTCCTCGCGGTGCTGATGGGGCTGTCGCTGGTGACCGTGGCGGAGGCGGCCCGGGTCCTGCGGGAGGCCCCGCGGCGGCTGGGCAGGTTCTGCCTCCTCCTGGGCGGCGGGCAGGCCGTCGGCGCCCTGCTCTGGGGCGCGGCGCTGCTGCTGGTCCCGGACCGGCTCGGCGAGCTGGTACTCGGTGACGTCTGGTCCGCCGCGTCGGCCATCGTCGTGCCGGTCACGCTCGGTGTCGCGGGCGCCGGCCTCGGCACCGGTGCGGCGGCCGGGCTGCGCGCGCTCGCCGCGGCCCGGCGCAGCCTGCGCTGCCAGCTGTTCGCCTCCGTCTGCTACGTCGGCGGAGGGCTCGGTGGTGCCTTCGCGGCCGGCACGGCCGGTTCCGCCTGGGGCGTCGCCACCGCCGCCGCCTGTGGCTCCGCCGTCTGGTGGCTGCAGCTGCGGGCCGCGCTGCGCGAGCGCCACCACCATTCCATCCGTGAAGTGAGGACGCCATGACCGCCCATCCCCGGCTGAGCATCGGCCTGCCCGTGTACAACGGCGAGGAGTACCTGTCCGAGGCCTTCGACGCCCTGCTCGGCCAGACCTACGAGGACTTCGAGCTGGTCGTCTCCGACAACGCCTCGACCGACGGCACCCGGGACATCTGCCGCCGGTACGCCGCGCGGGACTCACGCATCCGGTACCTCAGGCTGCCCAGGAACATCGGCGCCGCGCCCAACCACAACTACGTGTTCACCGAGTGCCGGGGCGAGCTGTTCAAGTGGGCCTCGCACGACGACCTGTACGCCCGGGACCTGCTGCGCCGCTGCGTGCAGGCGCTGGACGAGCGGCCGGACGTGATCCTCGCGCACAGCGGGCAGGCGGTCGTCGACGGCGACGGCGAGGTGAAGGTCCCCTACGAGTACGGGCTCGCGACCGACTCGCCGCGCGCGCCGGAGCGCTTCCGCAGTCTGCTGTTCGAGCCGGGCGGCGACGACTTCTACGGGGTGATGCGGGCCGACGTGCTGCGCCGGGTGAAGCCGCACGACAGCTACCACCACGCGGACCGCACGTTCGTCGCCGAGATCACCCTGCACGGCCCCTTCCACCAGGTGCCGGAGCTGCTGTACTTCCGCCGCGACCACCCCACCCGCGCCGAGCGGGCGAACCCGGGCAAGCGCGCCCGGTGCGTCAACCTGGACCCGCGCCGGGCGGGCCCGCTGCACCCGACGCCCCGGCTGCTCGCCGAGTACGTCTGGGGCTTCGTCACGGCGATCCGGCGGGCGCCGCTGTCGGCCGCGGACCGGCGCGCGTGCTACCGCCACCTCGCCGCGTGGCTGACCAGCCGGACCCGGCCCGGTGCCGGTGAGCGGGTCGAGGACCGCGCGCCGGTCGACCCGGGCCGGCACACCGTCTCCGTCGACGCGCTCGTAGCCGGCCGTGAGGGGAGGCAGGTATGACCGCTTCCCACGGAACGCCGGTGCGCGTCGGGCTGTTCGGGCTGCTCGGCTCCGGCAACGTCGGCAACGACGGCTCGCTCGAGGCCGTGCTCGGGTACCTCCGCGCCGAGCATCCGGCGGCCGTCGTGGACGCGCTGTGCGGTGGACCCGAGCACGTCGAGAGCAGGTACGGGATCCCTGCGACGCGGCTGAACTGGTACAGCGGCGAGTACCGGACCGCGTCCCGGGCGAGCGCGATCGCGGCCAAGGGGCTCGGCAAACTCGTCGACGCCGTCCGCACCGCCGTCTGGGTGCGCCGGCACGACGTGGTGATCGTGCCCGGCACGGGCGTCCTGGAAGCCACCCTGCCACTGCGGCCATGGGGTTTCCCGTACTCGCTGTTCCTGCTCTGCGCGACCGGGCGGCTGCTCCGCACCCGGGTCGCGCTCGTCAGTGTGGGCGCCGCCACGATCGCGCGGCGGCCGACCCGGGTCCTGACGCGCTGGTCGGCACGGCTGGCCGCGTACCGGTCGTTCCGGGACGACATGTCCCGTGACGCGATGCGGGCCATGGGCGTGGACACCGCGCGCGACGAGGTCTACGAAGACCTCGCGTTCGCTCTGCCGACACCGCCGGCGAGCGCACCCTCGGCTCCGCCGGGCACGGTCTGCGTCGGTGTCATGGCCTTCCACGGCGGCAACGACGACCGAGCCAGGGCCGACGAGATACACCGGCGCTACCTCGACGGGACGACCCGGTTCGTCCGCGCGCTCGTCGACGAGGGCAGACCCGTCCGGCTGCTCACCGGCGACGAGCTGGACCGGCCGGTGGCCGACGGGATCCTCGACGCGGTGGGCTCGCCGCTGGTCACCGTCGCCGAGACGGCCTCGCTCGACGACCTGATGCAGGAGACGGCGGCCGCCGACACCGTGGTGGCGACGCGGTACCACAACCTGGTCTGCGCGCTGAAGGCGGGCACGCCGACGCTCGCGCTCAGCTACTCGGCCAAGAGCGACGCCCTGATGGCCCGCATGGGGCTGGCCCCGTACTGCCACCCGGCCCGCGAGGTCGACGCCGAGCATCTGCTGGAACAGTTCCGGGAGGTGGAGAAGCGCTCGGAGGAGCTGCGGCTGACCCTCGCCGAGCGGAACGAGGCCGCCGTCCGGCGGTCGGAGCAGCAGTTCACCGTGCTGACCGCGACCCTGTTCCCCTCGACCGGCAACGCCGGCGCCCCCGCCCGACAGGAGACGTCATGAAGGCGACCGCGGTCCCGGAGATCACCGGCGCGTACCTCTTCGAGCCGGTGCCGTACGCCGACGAACGCGGCTTCTTCTGCCGCACCTTCGACGCCGACGTGGTCCGCTCGGCGGGCCTCGACCCGGACGCCTTCGTCCAGGACAGCGTGTCCCGCTCGGTACGGGGCGTGCTGCGCGGGCTGCATCTGCGCTCGGGCGCCGGAGAGGCCAAGCTGGTGCGGTGCTCGTACGGGCGGATCTTCGACGTCGTGGTCGACCTGCGACCCGGTTCCCCGACCTACCGCACCGTGGCCACCTTCGAAATGTCCGGCGAGACGCAGACGACCCTGTACATCCCGGCGGGGTGCGCGCACGGCTTCCAGGCGTTGACCGAGACCGCCGACACCTCCTACCGGATCGACCGCCCGCACGACCCGGCCGAGGACGTCACGATCGCCTTCGACGACCCCGAACTCGCCGTTCCCTGGCCGCTGCCGCCCAGGTCGATGTCCGAGCGGGACCGGGAGGCGCCGAGCCTCGCCGAGGTCCTGAAGCAGAGAGAGGGCTGAAGTACGCGTGGACACCCAAGAGTCCGGAGGCCTCCGCCTGCCCCGGTCGCGGCAGGCCAACGAGCGGCTGCACGCCATGATTCCCGGGGGCGCGCACACCTACGCCAAGGGCGACGACCAGTATCCCGACGACGTGGCCCCGGTCATCAGCCACGGCCGCGGTGCCCATGTGTGGGACGTCGACGGCAACCGCTACGTCGAATACGGCTCCGGCCTGCGGTCGGTGAGCCTCGGGCACGCGCACCCGCGCGTGGTCGAGGCGGTACGGCGCGAACTCGGCCGCGGCAGCAACTTCGTCCGGCCGTCCGTCGTGGAGGTCGAGGCCGCGGAACGCTTCCTGGCCACCGTGCCGACCGCGGAGATGGTGAAGTTCGCGAAGAACGGCTCCGACGTCACCACCGCCGCGGTACGTCTCGCCCGCGCCGTCACCGGTCGCGCACGAGTCGCCATCTGCGGCGACCATCCCTTCTACTCCGTCGACGACTGGTTCATCGGCACCACGCCCATGTCCGCCGGTGTTCCGGCGGCGACCACCGACCTCACCGTGGCGTTCCCGTACGGCGACCTGGCCGCCACCGAGGAACTGCTCACCCGGTACCGGGACGAGGTCGCCTGCCTGATCCTCGAACCGGCCACCCACACCGAGCCGCCGCCCGGGTATCTCGCCGGTCTGCGGGAACTGGCCGACCGGCACGGCTGCGTCCTGGTCTTCGACGAGATGATCACCGGCTTCCGCTGGTCCGAGGCGGGCGCCCAGGGCCTGTACGGCGTCGTCCCCGACCTCTCCACCTTCGGCAAGGCGCTGGGCAACGGATGCGCCGTCTCCGCGCTGGCCGGGCGCCGCGACCTGATGGAGTGGGGCGGGCTGCGTCACTCCGGCGACCGGGTGTTCCTGCTGTCCACCACGCACGGGGCCGAGACGCACTCGCTGGCGGCGGCGATGGCCGTACAGACCACCTACGTCGAGGAGGGCGTCACCGCGCGGCTGCACGCGCTCGGCGAGCGGCTCGCCGCCGGTGTCCGCGACGCCGCGGCCGGCATGGGAGTGGCCGACCACGTCGTCGTCCGGGGCCGGGCCAGCAACCTGGTCTTCGCCACCCTCGACGAGAACCGGCGGCCGTCGCAGCCGTACCGCACCCTGTTCCTGCGCCGGCTCCTCGCGGGCGGGGTGCTGGCCCCGTCGTTCGTGGTGAGCGACGCGCTCAGTGACGCCGACATCGATCACACCGTCGATGTGGTGGCGCAGGCGTGTGCGGTGTACCGGAAGGCACTGGACGCGGGTGATCCCACGCCGTGGACGGGGGGACGACCGGTGAAGCCGGTGTTCCGGCGTTCTGTGTGACGTGACGTCAGCGGCGCTCCGGCTGAGGGGCGCCGGACGTCCGGCCGGCCGGCCTGTCGGCGGTCCGGTCGACCAGCCACGCGGTGGCCGGTGTCACCGCCAGCGCGGTGCACCAGCCGCCGAGCGCGTCCGTCGGGTAGTGCGCGCCCAGGGTGACCTGTGCCCAGCCCATCGCGGCGCCGGCCGCCGTCGCCGTGGCGAGCACGAGCGACGGGCCGGCCGCGCCGCCGAGCCGGAGCCGTCCGGTCACGAGCAGCGCCACCGCGAGGGCGAACGCGGTGAGGAAGGCGGTGTGCCCGCTCGGGTAGGAGAGGTGACCGTCGTGGATGGTGCGCCCCACCAGTGGCTTGAGAAGCTTCGTCGCCACCACGCTCAGGCCGGGACCGGCCACGACGAACACCGCCGCACGAGGCCACCGAAGCAACAGGGCGGCCGCCGCCGCGGCCCCCACCAGCATCGCCGCTCCCCCGGGCTCCCCCAGGAAGTCCGTGGCCAGGGCGACATGCCGCCACGACGTCCCCGCACCGTCCACCGCCGCCCCGACCCGCGCGTCCACCGCCCCGGGCCCGCCGGCACCGCCGTAGAGAACCCCGAGCGCGACGACCACCAGAGCGGCGAGGGCCGCGATCGCCCCCCACCACACGCGCGGGCCCGTCGCAAGCACCGCGCGCTCCCGCGCACCGGTCACAGGCGCGCCCACTCAACGGGGGCGTCGGACGACGCGGTCGGGCCGCACGATGAGGGTCACCCGCCCACCCTACCCTTGCGAAGTGCGGCCCTTCCGGGGCTCCGTCATTCCCTCATGTCACGCCGGGTCGACCCGCCAGACCGTGCCGCCGATGGCCAGGGCGTACAGCTCGCCGTCGGTGTCCTGGGCGAAGGAGACGACCTCTCCGCCGTTCACACCGAGGTCGTGCTCGGCGGTCACCTTGCCGTTGTCGATCTCCAGGGAGCGCAGGGTGCCGTCGCAGTAGTCGCTGTAGACGTACTGGCCTTCGAGGTCGGCGATGGCCTGGCCGCGGTAGACGTAGCCGCCGGTGACCGAGCAGCCGAGGCCGTTGCGGTCGTACTCGTGGATCGGCGGGACGTGGTTCGCGGGCTCGGTGCCGCCGCGGAAGGGGTGGGTGCCCTCCATCTGCGCCCAGCCGTAGTTCTCGCCGCCCTTGCTGTCCGCGGGCGCCCAGTCGATCTCCTCCCATGCGCTCTGGCCGACGTCGGCGATCAGCAGGTCGCCGGAGCCGGCGTCGAAGGAGAACCGCCACGGGTTGCGCAGCCCGTACGACCAGATCTCGCCCCTGGCGTTCGGGTCGCCGACGAACGGGTTGTCCTCCGGGACGGCGTACGGGGTGCCGCCCCGCGGGTCGATCCGGAGCAGTTTGCCGAGCAGGGTGTCGAGCTTCTGCCCGTTGCCGTCGGGGTCGCCGCCGCCTCCCCCGTCGCCGAACGCGATGTAGAGGTAGCCGTCGGGACCGAACGTGATGTCGCCGCCGTTGTGGTTCGACTCGGGCTGCTCCTGGGTCAGGACGGTGCGCCGGGTGTCCTCCTGGATCGTCCCGTCCTGGACGGCGAACTCGTCGATGGTGCTGGTGCCCTGGAGGTCGGTGTAGGAGATGTAGAAGTGCGCGAAGTCCTTGTCGAACGTCACGCCGAGCAGACCGCGTTCGCCGTCGGTGGTCGTCTCGTCGGAGATGTCGAGGACGGGTTCGCCGAGTCCGCCGTCGTTCAGGACCCGGACCGTTCCCGCGCGTTCGGCGATCCAGACCGTGTCGCCGGGTCCCGCGGCACCGGCGGTCGGGTTCGTGGCCTGGGCCACCTCCGTCAGCGCGACCTGGGCCGCGCTCGCGTCGGTGGCGGGCTCGTCGGCGTACGCCGTGGCCAGGGCCAGGGATCCGACGAGACCGAGCGTGCCGATGATCGCCGACAATCTGGTGCGAACTTTCACCATGGCCTCCCGGAGGCGGTGAGTGGGGGGAGTTCACCCGGCTGCTCGGGTCGCGGTCGTGGGGCGTCGTCCGAGCCGGCTCGCAACTCGGGTGGGGGGAAGGTCGTGCCGCCGGCCACCGCCGACCCTACGACCCCGGAGCGCTCAGGCCTAGACCAACGCACGCCACTTCTGTCACTCGGCTTCCAAACCGGTGGCGCTACCGGGTCGTTCCCTGGCTCCCGGCGTCTCCGAGGCGGTCGAGGCGGTCGAGGCGGTCGCGATGAGCCTGGGACAGGTGGAGGTTCTCGGCGGCGAGGTTCTCCTCCAGGTGGTCGATCCGGGCGGTTCCCGGGATCGGGAGGACGACCGGCGAGTGGCCCAGGAGCCAAGCCAGGGCAAGCTGTGTGGGGGTGGCGTCGACTTCGGCAGCCACGGCGGCGACCTCGGCCCGCTGTCCCGACTCTCCCCAGGCGACAGGGCGCCAGGGCAGGAACGCGATCCCCGCCGCCTCACAGGCCGCCAGCACCGGCTCGTGCTCGCGATCGAGCAGGTTGTAGCGGTTCTGCACGCTCGCGATCTCGACGATCCGCCGCGCCTGGTCGAGTTCGCCCACGGTGACCTCGGACAGTCCGATCCGGCCGATCTTCCCCTCGTCCCGCAGCTCCCGGAGCGTGCCGACCTGGTCGGCGAGCGGGGTCTCGCGGTCGATCCGGTGGAGCTGGAGCAGCTCGATCCGCTCGACGCGCAGTCGGCGCAGAGCTTGCTCGACCTGGTCGCGCAGGACCGCCGGCCGGCCGTCGAGCCTCCACTCGTCATCGGGACCCGATCGGGCGACGCCGACCTTGGTGGTGATCAGCAGCTCATCGGAATAGGGGTGGAGGGCCTCCGCCAGGAGTTCCTCGTTGGCTCCGCCGCCGTACATGTACGCGGTGTCGATCAGGTTGACGCCCAGCTCGACGGCCCGCCGGGCGACCGCGAGAGAGTTCTTGCGGGCCAGGTCCGGGTCCGTCGGCAGGTGCATGGCCCCGAATCCGAGCCGCCGTACGCGCAGATCCCCGCCGATCAGAGACTCAGTCGAAGTCACGTGCTGCCTACTCCCCTTCGCTCAAGGCACCACGCTATCAGCGCAGTTGTTCGACGCCGGGCGGAATAGCGGATTGGCCACCGGGGCGAGCGGGCAGGGACGCAGGTGATGTCATGAGCACGACTCCTACCCCCACAAGGAGGTCGAACATGCACGTCCGTACGCTGACCGGCGGTATCGCCGCAGCCCTGCTGATGTCCATGCCCCTGCTGAGCGGCCAGGCCGTGGCCGCCGACTCCCCGAGCGGCACCGCGCGGTCCCTGGCCGCGGCCACGGTACTCACCTACGACGCCAGCGGTTCCGCGGAGTTCCGGTCGGCCGTCGACCGGGGCGCGGCGATATGGAACGAGAGTGTCGAGGGCGTGGAGATGCGCCCGGCCGCGTCCGGGCAGCGGGCCAACATCCGCATCCTGGCCGACAACGGCTGGCCGCGCGCCTACACCACCTCACTGGGCAACGGCACCGTCTACATAGGGCGCCAGGCGGTGGACCAGGGCTACAACACGGTGCGCATCTCGTCCCACGAACTCGGCCACATCCTGGGTCTGCCGGACCGCAAGCCCGGGCCGTGCTCCAGCCTGATGTCGGGCTCCACGGCGGGCGTCGCCTGCACCAACCCGTACCCGAACGCGGCGGAGAAGTCCGAGGTCGAGGGCAACTTCGGCAACGCGGCAGCCTCGCCGTCCGAGGCTCCGGCGCGAATGCCCGTCCTGGTGCGCGACTGACCGACGCACTACCGCCGTACGGCACCTCGCCGGTGCCGTACGGCATCGCCCGGTCAGTCCGCGAGCCGGCGCAGGTACGCGCCGAACTTCTCCAGACCGTCGATGTTGCGGGGCCCGCTGATGCCCTCGTTGTAGTCGAGGACGAAGAAGTTGTTCTTCCGCACGGCGGGGAGTCCCTTGGTGTGGGGAGACTTCTTCAGGAAGTCGATCTTCTTCTCCGCGGGCAGGTCGCCGTAGTCGAGGATGACGACGACCTCCGGCTCCGATGCGGCGACCGACTCCCAGTTGACCTGGGTCCAGCGCTCGTCGAGTCCGTCGAAGACGTTCCTGCCGCCCGCCGACTTGATGATGTCGTTGGGCGGGACCTGATTGCCCGCGGTGAACGGCTGGTCGGTTCCGGAGTCGTAGAGGAAGACCGGAACCGGGTCACCCGCCGGAGCCTTGGCCTCGACGGCCCCGACGCGCTCCTTGAGACCGTCGACCACCGTCTTGGCCTTCTCCTCGGCCCGGAAGATCCGGCCCAGCCGTTCGAGGTCGGTGTAGAGGGCCTCGAAGGGGGTGACCTTCTCCGGATACCCGGGGTAGTTGAAGCAGCTCTCGGTGTGCATGAAGCTCTGGATGCCGAGCTTGTCCAGGATCGCCGGCGTGATGCCCCGCTCGTCCTTGAAACCGGAGTTCCAGCCCGCGACGACGAAGTCGGACTTGGCCTCGACGACGACCTCCTTGTTGAGCAGGTCGTCGCTGAGCATCTTCACCTTGGCGTACTCGGACGCATACGGGGACTCGGTCACCGGCGGGTTGGCCGGCGGCATCACGTAGCCGTGCACGTGATCGGTCAGGCCGAGGGCGAACAGCTTGTCCGCGCTGCCGGCTTCGTAGGCGACGGCCCGCTCGGGAACCTTGTACTTCACCGGCTCACCGCAGCGCTTGACGGTGACCTCGGCGGACGTCTTGGCGTCCGGTTCGACCTCGGCGCCGCAGCCGCTGAGCACGAGCGCCGCCGCCAGGGCGGATCCGAGAGCCGCACGCTGCCGTGCCGGGACGGGGAAGGGGGTTCTACGCATGTCGTGAGGCGCCTTTCACCGGGATGAGCCGAGCGAGTAGAGGAGTTGGGGACCGCCCGTGAGCGGGTGCGGGACGACGCTGGCCGTCACGCCGAAGACGTCGCCGACCAGTTCGGTCGTGAGGACGTCCGCGGGCGGGCCCGAGGCGACGAGGCGGCCCCGCGACAGCACGCCGAGGCGGTCGCAGGCCGCCGCGGCCAGGTTCAGGTCGTGCAGGACGACGAGGACGGTGAGGCCGGACCCGCGCAGCAGCGAGAGCAACTCGACCTGGTGGCGGACGTCGAGGTGGTTGGTCGGTTCGTCCAGGACCAGGATGCTCGGCTCCTGGACGAGGGCGCGGGCCAGCAGGACGCGCTGGCGCTCGCCGCCCGAAAGGGTCAGGACCCCCCGGTGTGCGAGGTGACCGATGTCGAGCTGGTGCATCGCGCGCTCGCACAGTTCGCGCTCCCGGCCACTGAGCGCCTGGTTCCCCCGGAGATGGGGCGCGCGACCGAGTGCGACGACCTCCTCGACCGTGAAGTCGAAGTCGACGGCGCCGTCCTGGGTCATCGCCGCGATGGTCCGCGCGCTCTGGCGGAGCGGCAGCCGCGCCAGGTCCCGCTCGCCCACCCAGACGGTTCCGGAGCTGGGACGCAGGGCTCGGTACACGCACCGCAGCGCGGTGGACTTGCCACTGCCGTTCGGGCCGACCAGGCCCACGACCTGCCCGTCCGGCACGTCCAGGGACAGGCCGCGCAGGAGGCTCTTGCCGTCGGTCACGACGGAGAGTCCGTCGAGCCTCAGATCCATGTCAACGCCCCCCGAACGTATAGCCCTTGCGGCGCATCAGGGCGATGAAGACGGGCACGCCCACGAGTGCGGTGATGACGCCGAGCGGCAGCTCCCGGGGGGCCACCACGGTCCGGGCGGCCAGGTCGACCCACACCATGAAGATCGCTCCGGCCAGCGGTGCCACGGCGAGGACGCGGGCGTGGGTGGCGCCGACGAGCATGCGCACCACGTGCGGCATGACGAGTCCGATGAAGGCGATGGCACCGCTGACGGCGACCATGACACCGGTGACGAGGGAGACGAGTACCAGCAGCCCCTTGCGGTGCCGGTCGGGACCGATGCCCAGGCTCGCCGCGGTCTCGTCGCCGAGGGCGAGCACGTCCATCACCCGCCCGTACCGGTGGAGGACCAGGATCCCGGCCGTGACCACCACCGCCACGACGGGCAGCGAGCCCCAGGTCGCGGCGCCGAAGCTGCCCATGGTCCAGTACAGGACCATGCTGGTCGCCTCACTGTCCGGCGCGAAGTAGACGATCAGGCTCATCACGGCCTGGAAACCGAGCGACATGGCCACGCCGGTCAGGACGAGTCGCAGCGGGGAGAGCGCGCCCCGGCTGGCGGACGCGGCGTACACCAGCAGCGAGGCTGCGAGCGCGCCGACGAAGGCTCCGGCGGAGACGGCGTAGACGCCGAGGGCCGCGAGCCCGCCCGTGACCGTGACGGCGACGGCGCCGACGGAGGCGCCCGACGAGACGCCGAGGACGAAGGGGTCGGCCAACGCGTTGCGCACCATGGCCTGGATCGCCACGCCGACCGCGCTGAGCCCGGCTCCGACCAGGGCCGCCAGCAGGACGCGCGGGGTGCGGATCTGCCAGACGATCTGGTACGTCGTCACCTCGTCCTGGCCGATGACCCCGCCGCTGAGCGCCGCCCACAGGTGGCGGGCGGTCTCCCCCGGGGTGATGACCGCGGGTCCCAGGCCGATGGCCACGACGACCGAAGCGAGCAGGAGGGCGGTCAACGCGCCGCAGGCCAGCAGCAGTCCCGTGCGGGAGGCGAGCCGGCCGCCGCCTCCCGTGGCGGGTGCGGGCGCCTCGGCCGCGGTGAACGCGTCGGCGCGCGCCGTCGGTATGGATGTCGAGGGCGGAGGCACGTGGCCTACCTACGCTTTCTTTCGATAATGGGAACCATGTTCAGGTGGGGAATCTAGCACGCCCGGCTCCGCGTGATCACACGATTCGGGAAAACCTCGGCCGGCTATAGACCTGACCAGACTTGTTCATTTACCGTTTGGACATGCCTGGACAGGTACACAAACACCATCGCATCGTCCGTGTTCTCTCCGACGAGATCAGGGCCGGAGTCCACTCCGACGGCAGCAGGCTCCCCGGGGAGCACGCGCTCACCCAGCGCTTCGGCGTCAGTCGCACCACTCTGCGGCAGGCGCTGCAAGCACTCGGGGAGGAAGGGCTCATCGCCACGCATGCCGGAATCGGCTCCTTCGTCACCTTCGAGGGGACGCCGATCGACAACCGGCTCGGCTGGACCAAGGCCCTCGCCGAGCAGGGCACGGAACTCACCTCGGAGACGCTGCGCTTCGAGGAGGTCGACGACCGCGAGTTGGCCGCCGAACTCGGAATGGATTCGCGTACGTTCATCGCGCTGGACCGGGTGAGACGTCTCGCCGACGGACGGGGCGTGTCGCTGGAGCGCAGCAGGGTCCCGGCCACGGGAGACCTGGCCGGGCTGCCCGAACGCGGCCTCGTCGACGGCTCGCTGAGCCGGGCACTGGTCGCCGCGGGCCGGGTCACCGTCTCCGGCGAGGGTGTGGTGTCGGTGCGCGGGCTCGACACGGCGGACGCGGCTCTGCTGCACCGTTCGCCCGGCGAGTCCTTCCTGCGGCTCACCCAGGTGTACCGGGCGGGCGACGGCTCGGTCGTCGAGCAGGTCACCAGCCTGCTGGATCCCGCCAAGTTCGAACTGCACGTGCGCTCGGGCCAGGGAGGCCGACCGTGACCGACCGACTCGACCGCGCCCTCGGCGCCTACTACGGGCTCGCCCTCGGCGACGCCCTCGGCATGCCCACACAGGTGATGTCCCGGGAGGAGGTCGTCCGGGTCTACGGCAGGCTCACCGGCTTCCGGCCCGCGCTCCCCGGCAATCCGGTCAGCGCCGGCATGCCGGCCGGCTCCGTCACCGACGACACCGACCAGGCCGTCATCGTCGGCCGCCTCATCGCCGAGGGACGCGGCCGGATCGACCCCCTGCGCCTGGCCCACGACCTGCTCGACTGGGAGAAGGAGATGAAGGCCAAGGGCTCCTTCGACCTCCTCGGCCCCTCCACCAAGGCCGCCCTGGACGCGGTGGCCGGCGGTGTCCCGGCGCGGGAGGCAGGCAGGAACGGCACGACGAACGGCGCGGCCATGCGCGTCACCCCGGTCGGCATCGCCTTCGACGTCCAGCCGCTGGACCTCTTCCTGGACCATGTCGTGGAGTCCTGCCAGGTCACCCATGACACGGGTCTCGGCATCGCGGGCGCGGCCGCCGTCGCCGCCGCCGTCAGCACGGGTGTCGGGGGCGGCTCGCTGGACGACGCCGTCGCCGCCGCGGTGGTCGCGGCCCGGGCCGGTGCACGGCGCGGCCACTGGGTCGCCGGGGCGGACATCGCCACCCGGATCACCTGGGCGCGGGATCTCGTACAGGATCTCCCGGAGGCCGAGGCGCTGGACCGGATCGTCGCGCTCGTCGGCACCAGCGTCGCGAGCCAGGAGTCGGTGCCCGCCGCGTTCGCGGTCCTGGCGGTGGCCGACGGAGATCCCTGGCAGGCCGCCCTGCTCGCCGCCAACCTCGGCGGAGACAGTGACACCATCGGCGCGATCGCCGGTGCCGTCGCCGGGTCCGTCGCCGGGCTCTCCGGGCTGCCCGCCGAGGCCGTGGACACGCTGCGGTCCGTCAACTCCCTGGAACTCGAACCCCTGACCACACGGCTGCTCGCACTCCGCTGAGCCGCCGAGCACGCCCCGCCCCTCCGCACCAGCAAGGAGGTTCCGTCATGACCGCTTCGAAGACGAACGATCGCGTCGGCACCATTGAGACCCGTGGGATCGAGCCGGTCCCCGACCACGAGCGGCACGGCCAGGCCGGTCAGATGTTCTGGACCTGGTTCGCGGCGAACATCAGTATCCTCGGGCTCCCTCTCGGCGCGACTCTCGTCGCCTTCCGCGGCCTGAACATCTGGCAGGCGGCCCTCGTCGCCGCCGTCGGTTCCTTCGGCTCCTTCGCGCTGGTGGGAGCCCTGAGTCTGGCCGGCAAGAAGGGCGGGGCGCCCGCGCTCACCCTCTCCCGGGCGGTCTTCGGACAGCGGGGCAACGCCGGTCCGACCCTCATCACGTGGCTCAGCCGGGTCGGCTGGGAGACCATCACCACCACGACCGCGGCGTACGCGCTGCTGGCCATGCTGCACACCGCCTTCGGGGTGGGCCGGAACACCGTGCTGACGCTGGTCTGCCTGCTGGTCTTCATCAGTTGCACGCTGCTGATCAGCGGCCTGGGCCATGCCACCATCATGTGGATCAACAAGTGGGCCACGGTCGTCTTCGGCGCGCTCAACCTGGTCGTGATGGGCTTCCTGGTAGCCACCGTCGACTGGTCCGAGGTCCTCGGCACCCCGGCGGGCCCGGCCAGCGGTGTGATCGCGGGGATCGGCTTCATCGCCGCGGGTACCGGCATCGGCTGGGCCAACGCCGGTGCCGACTACGCCCGTTACCTCCCCCGGTCCGTCCCCGGCCGGCGGCTCATCGGGGCCTCCGCCTTCGGCGCGGGCATCCCCCTGGTCCTGCTGATCTCCCTCGGTTCGCTGCTCTCGGCGGGCGATCCCACGCTCGCCACCTCCGCCGACCCGGTGGCGGCGATCAACGCGATGCTGCCCTCCTGGATGGCGATCCCCTATCTCGTCGCGGCCTTCGGCGGGCTGCTGATGTCGAACCACCTCTCCACCTACTCCGCCGGGCTGACGATGATCACCCTGGGGCTCCGGGTTCCGCGGGCCGCCGCCGTCGCCCTCGACGTGGTGCTGATGTTCGCCGGCGGCATCTACTTCATGCTGATCGCCGACGACTTCTACGGGCCCTTCTCGACGTTCCTGACCTTGCTCGCCGTCCCCATCTCGGCCTGGATCGGAGTGATCGCGGTCGACTCGCTGCGCGGGCGCGCCTACGATCCTGAGGCGTTGATGGACACCACATCGACCAGCCGTTACTGGTACTCGGGCGGCTTCCGGCTGCCCGCCGTCCTGGGCTGGGTCGCCGCCATCGTGGCCGGCCTGCTCTTCACCAAGGCCGCGACCAGTGAGGCGGACGTCTGGTTCGCGGGTCCGCTCTCCGACACCTGGTTCGGCCAGAACGGGCTCGGCTGGGCGATCGCCATGGCGGTCGGCGCCGCCGTGTACGCGCTGTTCGGCAGCGGCACCCGCTCCGCCCCGGGCAGCGGGGACCCGACCCTGCCCTCCGCTCTCCAGGAGGCCGGACGATGACCGGCCGTCTCGTCCTCGCCGGGAATGTGATCGCCGACCTCGTGATCGAGGTGCCCGCGCTGCCGGAACGCGGCGGGGACGTCATCGGCACGCGCAGCGGGACGACCGTCGGCGGCGGATTCAACACTCTGGTCGCGGCCCGTCGGCTCGGCACGCAGGCGGTGTTCGCCGGGCTGCACGGCACCGGCCCGTACGGCGATCTCGTACGCGAGGCGCTCACCGCCGAGGACATCGGCACCCTGCTGCCCGCCCGCACGGAGGCCGACACCGGCTTCACCGTCGCCCTGATCGACGGCGGCGGCGAACGCACCTTCGTCACCAGCTTCGGTGTCGAGGCCACGCTGCGGCCCTCGGACATCGAGGCCGTCGCGGGGCGACTGCGCCCCGGGGACCTGGTGCAGCTCTCCGGCTACGGTCTGGTGCTGCCGGCCAACGGCCCCCTGCTGTCCGCCTTCGCGTCCGGGCTCCCGGCGGGCATCACGCTCTGCCTCGACCCGGCGCCCCTGGTGGCCGACATTCCCGAGGCCGTCCTAGGGCCCGTCCTCGCCCGCACGGACTGGCTCAGCCTCAACGCGCGAGAGGCCCGCCTGCTCTCCGGACACGAGGATCCGGGGGCCGCGGTGGCATCCCTGCGGGAGCGCCTGGCCCCGACGGCGGGCGTGCTCGTGCGGGCCGACAAGGACGGCTGCCGGCTGACTCTGCCCGGCCGGGAACCGGTCCACGTGCCGGGATTCCCCGTCGACGCGGTCGACAGCAACGGGGCGGGAGACGCCCACGTCGGTTCGTTCCTGGCCCTGCTCGCACAAGGCCACGACCCGCTGACAGCCGCACGCGGCGCCAACGCGGCGGCCGCCTTCGCGGTGGGCCGCCGGGGCCCGGCCACCGCACCCGACCGCGCCGAACTGAAGGCGTTCCTGGGTGCGGACCCGCTCGCGAACGCCCTGTTCGGCGCGGACGGCCCGTAAGGAGGCCGACTCCGCCCGCTCGTTCAGAAGCCGCGTCGGGGCAGGCGTACCACCTGGACGAAGAAGTCGTCGATCTGGCGGACCGCGGCGATGAACTGGTCCAGGTCGACCGGCTTGGTGACGTAGGCGTTGGCGTGCAGCTTGTAGCTGCGCAGGATGTCCTCCTCGGCCGCCGACGTGGTGAGGACGACGACCGGGATGTCGCTCAGCTCGGGATCGGACTTGATCTTCTCCAGGACCTGCCGGCCGTCGTACTTGGGCAGGTTGAGGTCGAGCAGGATCAGGTCCGGGCGAGGGGCCTCGGCGTGGCCGGCGCGACGGTAGAGGAAGTCGAGCGCCTCCTCGCCGTCCCGGACCACGTGCAGGGTGTTGCCGATCTTGTTGTCCTCGAACGCCTCGCGCGTCATCAGCTCGTCGCCCGGGTCGTCCTCGACGAGGAGGACGTCGATGGGGGTGGCGGGTGTCGTCATGCCAGGGCCTTTTCCTCGGTGCGGGAGTCGATGTCGCCGGTGTCGCCACCGACGCACGGCAGAGTGAAGCAGAAGCGGGTACCGCCCGTGTGGGCGGTGTCGATCCAGATGCGCCCGCCGTGATGTTCGACGATCTTCTTGCACAGCGCCAGGCCGATGCCCGTGCCACCGTACGAGTCGCGGCTGTGCAGCCGCTGGAAGATGACGAACACCTTCTCGGCGAACTCCTGCGGGATGCCGATGCCGTTGTCGGTGACACAGAACCGCCGGGCCCCGGGGGTGTCGGGGTCCTCGTCGCAGGTGATGCGGATCCGTGGGGCGCGGTCGGGGTCGCGGAACTTGACGGCGTTGCCGAGCAGGTTCTGCCAGAGCATGACCAGCAGGGTCGGGTCGCCGACGACCCGGGGCAGTTCCTCGGGACGTTCGACCTGCGCCCCGGTCTCGGTGACGACCGTGTCGAGATTGGTCAGGGCCTTGGACAGGAACTCGTCGAGGCCGCACTCCACAGCGGCGTCGTTGACCCGGCCCACCCGGGAGAAGGTGAGCAGGTCGTTGATGAGGACCTGCATGCGCTTGGCGCCGTCGACGGCGAAGTCGATGTACTGCAGGCCCCGGTCGTCGAGTTGGTCGCCGTACCGCTTCTCCAGCAGCTGGCAGAAGGAGGCCACCTTGCGCAGGGGCTCCTGGAGGTCGTGGGAGGCGACGTAGGCGAACTGCTCCAGGTCGGCGTTCGAGCGGCGGAGTTCGACGGCCTGTTCGTCCAGGTCGGCGGCCTGGCGGCTCAGGACGCCCTGCTGCCGTTGGGACGCATCGAGTTCGGCCACGATCCGCTGCCGCATGTCCTCGACGTCCCGTGCCACGGCCGTGAGGTCGGCCGGGCCTTCGGCGGGGATGGAGTGCTCGAACTCACCGCCCGCCACCTTCCGCGAGGCCTCGCGCAGCCTCTGGAGGGGACGCGCCACCAGCAGGCGCACCACGATCGCCAGTGCCGCACCGGCCAGCAGGAAGGCCGCCACCATGACGCCGAAGGTCAGGTTGCGCAGCGTGCGGGCGTCGGCCAGGTCGGCCTTGCCGTCCTCGACGGCGTCGGCGAGGTCGCGGTTCTGCTGGTTCCAGCCGGCGCGCATCGCGTCGAAGACCTTCTTGCCCCGCCCGGCGGTCGTCTGGTCGACGGTCCTGGGTTCACCGGGCGTGACGCCGTCCACGAGGGGGGTGGCGTAGACGCGTCGCCACTCGGCCGCCTGCCGCTGGACCTTCTGCAGGTCCGCCAGGAGCACGGGCTGGTCCCCGATGAGCGTGCGCAGCCGGGCCGCGGCCCGGGCCTCGTCCTTCCTGCCCTGCTCGTAGGGGGTGAGGAACTGCCGGTCGGCCGCGATGGCGTAGCCGCGTACGCCCGTCTCCTGATTGACCAGGGCCGCTTGCAGCCGGTATGCCTCGGTGCGGGCGGGCTGGATTCGGTCGGTGAGCTGGTCGGTGAGGTCCGTGGTGCGCTCCTGCACCCGGGCACCGACCACGGTGCCCACCACCACGATGAGGACCATGAGGCCGAGTACGAGCTGGAACCAGCCCTGCACCGTCAGCCGGCCGCCGCCCCGCGGCCCCCGTGTCTCGTCAGCCACTGCTTACGTCTCCACCCTTGTTCTCGTTCTCCTGCCGCTCGTTCCAGCGCAGGTGCAGCACGGCCACGTCGTCGGCGAGGCCGCCCTGCTCCTCGGCGAGGTCCTCGGCCCGGCCGATCAGACCGTCGACGAACGGCTCCGGGGCCAGCCGGGCCGCCTCCTTCGCGAGTCGGAGCAGCCCTTCCTCACCGAGGCGCTCCCTGCCCTGGCCGACGTATCCCTCGAAGAGTCCGTCGGTGAAGAGCACCAGTGCCGCGCCCGGGGGGAGGGGCAGTTCCTGGACGGGCCAGTGGGCCAGGCCCGGCACCACGCCCAGGGCCGGTCCCCCCGCGACCTCGACCCACCGCACGTCGCCGTCGTCGGTGCGCAGCAGCAGGCCGGGGTGGCCGGCCCGCACCATCCGTGCGCAGGGTGCGCCCGGCGGAAGGATGAGGCTGGTCAGCGTGGCGAACACTTCGGTGCGGGCTCGTTCGGCCACCAGGATCTCCTCCAGGCGGCGGATCTGCTCGGGCCCGGTGACACCGCTGAGCACCAGGGTGCGCCAGGCTATGCGCAGCGCGACGCCCAGGGCGGCCTCGTCGGGGCCGTGCCCGGAGACGTCACCGATGACGGCGTGCACGGTTTTGTCGGGGCTCTGGACGATGTCGTAGAAGTCGCCGCCGAGCAGCGCCTGGGCGCGGCCCGGCCGGTAGCGGGCCACGACGTCCACGCCGGTGCCGTGCAGCAACGGGCGGGGCAGCAGCCCCCTCTCCAGCCGGGCGTTCTCCCGGGCGTGCATCTGGCTGGCCTGCAGAGCCGCCGCGGCCTGCTCGGCCTCCTTGCGCTGCATGGCATACCGCACGGCCCTGCCGAACAGTTCCGGCTCGACGCGGCCCTTGACCAGGTAGTCCTGGGCACCCGCCATGAGGGCGGCGAGGCCGGTCTCGTCCTCGGCCAGACCGGTGAGCACCACGACGGCGACCTGCTCGGCCAGGGCGTGCACCTGGGACACGGCCTCGAGCCCGTGGGCGTCCGGCAGGTGGAGGTCGAGGAGCACGCAGTCCGGCGCCTCCACCAGCAGCACCTCGCGGGCCTCGGCCATGGACCGGGCCCAGCGCAGGCGCATCTTCAACGCGCTGTCGGCGACGAGTTCCTCGACGAGCAGGGCGTCGCCCGGGTCGTCCTCGATCAGGAGCACCGACGGTTCCCGCCACTGCCAGGCCTCCGCGGCGGAGGTCCTCGCGGACGCGGGCATCCCCCCGGCCCATGACTGTGGCGCCGCCACCCTGCCTCCACCTTCCGTCCCGTCAAACACGGGATCATGGCTCCGAGTACGGGGTCCAGCACACCCGGAGCCGTCTCTCCCACGACGACTGCGCCCGCCCTTACAGAATGTACACAACATCGGGCGGGTGACGTGCCGGATGTGCTCCACGCAACTACCCCGACCGGCCCGCGGACGAGGATGCGGCAGGGCGTGCCCGTGGGGCCCGTCGGAGCGCGGCGGCGTTCCGCCGAGCGGCCGCGCAGTACCGGGGAGCGGTGCCGGGGAGCAGTACCTGGTCCGCCGCCGTCACTCGATCAGCGCGTCCGCGGCGATGATCAGGAGGCCGATCAGCATGTCCAGTGCTCCCGACCGCAGGGAGGACAGCCGGCTGAGCCCGGCGGCGCGGGCCGCCCACGTCCCCAGGGCGAACAGGGCCACGGTGTTGAACAGCAGGGCCACATCGGCGGCCGTCTGCTCCGTCCACCACTGCGCCTCCGCGCCGAGCAGCAGGCAGACGGTGGGGAGCACCGCCGCGACCAGCGGCCACTCGGCGAGCACCGCTCGCAGCCTGCTGGATCCGGCCGCTCCCGCGACGGCCGCACGCTGGGCGATGACATGCGCGTACCCGTGGGCCGCGCCCGCCGCCAGCGCGGTGAGCAGCACCCACAGCGCGTCCTGGCCGGGTTCCGCCGCCTCGCCCGGAACGTCCAGCGCGGCCACCAGGGCGCTGGCGAGCACCAGGCCGTAGATGCCCCGGAAGAGCCACCGCTCCTGCCGGTGCCGCGACATCCACGACGCGGCCCCCTGTGCGGGGACGGGGTTGGTGTGGTCGGCCATCGCATCGCCTCGGTGCGGGGAGAGGGGTGGGTCAGCACATGCTCGCCCGCGTGGCGTCCCCGGACACGGCGCCACGCGGGCGCGTACGGCCGTTCGCCCCCGCGACCGGCCGGGCCCGCCGCCGGTGGCCGGACTACCGCAAGCGGTCCAGCGCCGACCGGCTCGCGTCGTCGGCGGCGCGGCAGATCATCAGCAGCTGGTCCGTGTCCTGAAGTGGCATGAGCACCTCGAAGTGCAGGGCGATCTCACCGGCGTCCGGATGCCGCATCACCTTCTGCCCCCGGCCGTTCACCTTGACGTCGCCCTCGGCCCACAGGCGCGCGAATTCCTCGTCATGGGTGACGAACCCGGTGATGAGGTCGGTCAGCGCCGCGTCCTCGGGGTGCGCGGCCCACGCGGCACGCAGGTGGGCGACGCCCTCGCGCACGACGCGTTCGCGGTCGGCGTAGAACGCGCTGATCCGCGGATGCCGCAGGCACAGCCACATCGCGTTGCGGCGCGCCGGCGGCAGGGTGCCGAAGTCCAGCAGCAGCCTCGCCATGGCGCCGTTCCAGGCCAGGATGTCGTAGCGGTGGTTCGTCAGCATGGCCGGCAGGGGCGACAGGTCCGCGACCAGCCGGGCCAGCTGTGGCGCCGCGGATCATCGGCGCCCGCACCCCCGAGCAGCTGGAAGGCAACCTCGGTGCGCTGGAGGTCGACTTGACCGCCTCCCAGCTGGCCCGTCTCGACGAGGCCGGCCGGATCGAGCTGGGTTTCCCGCACGACATGCTCGCCAGTGACCACATCCGCAGGGTGACCACGGGTGACCTGAGGATCGAAGCCGGCCCCTGAGGCTTGACCCTCCAGTGGCTGGAGACTGGAGAGTGGGCGTCATGAACGGCGCGACGCTCCCGCACTCGATCGGTGACCTGTCCGTCCGTACCGGCGTTCCGGTGCGGACGGTCAGGTTCTACTCGGACACCGGACTGCTGCCCCCGGCTCATCGCACCCCGGCGGGCTACCGCCGGTACGGCGACGCGTCCGTCGGGCGGCTGCGCCTGATCTGCGTCCTGCGGGACCTGGACGTCGATCTCCCCACCATCCGCCGCGTCCTCGACGAGGACCTCTCCGTCGCGGAGGTCGCGGCGGCGCAGAGGGAGGCCACCGCACTGCGGATCCGCACGCTGCGCCTGCGTCAGAGCATTCTGCGGCTCGTCGCCGAGCGTGGTTCCAGCCCCGAGGAGACAGTTCTCATGCACCGCCTCACCCACCTCACCGCCGAGGAACGGAAGCGCCTGGTCGCCGACTTCGTCGCCGGTCTCGCCCCCGGCACACCACAGGCCCGTGCTGCGGCGGCGGTACTGGGCACCGCGCTGCCCGTGCTGCCCGACGACCCGTCCGACGCCCAACTGGCCGCGTGGGTGGAGATCGCCGAGCTCATGGCCGACGACGGGTTCCGTACCCGCCTGGCGAACGGGGCGTTCGCCGCCTCCGACGAAGCGGCCCTGCCGCGGGTGGAGTCCGAGAAGGCGGCCGAGCTGGTGTCCTTCACCAGGGAGGCCGTCGCCGCCGCGCGGGGTGCGGGCATCGAGCCGGACAGTGCCGAGGCGGCCCCCGTCGTCGGCTCCGTGGTCGCACGTTTCGCCGCGGTACTCGGCCGCCCGGCGGGCCCGGCGCTGCGGGAGTGGATGGCCCGGGAGTTCGAGGCGGGACACGACCCGCTCGTGGAGCGGTACTGGCGTCTCGTCTGGACCGTGAACGACTGGGAGATCGTCGACGGACACCTGCCGTTCCAGCCCTGGATGACCGAGGCCCTCGGCCGGCCCTGACCAGCGGCGCGCGGGCCTGCGGGAGCGGGCCTTCGCCGAAGTGGATGAATCCCGTGGTCATTTGCCCCTCGCGCCGCAGCCTGAGGGCGTCTCACGCGTTAGGCGCGAGGGGGCAGCCGCTCCTGCCGCCCGGGGGTCGCAGCGCACGCTCCGTGGCGGGTGCCCGACTCAGTCCCGCATCGGAGATCCTCATGACCACCGCCCCGGCTCCCGTCCGGGCCCGGCTCGCGGCTTCCTGCCGCGCCGTGACCGAGGCCCGCCTCTTCTCCCTGGCCGTCCTCGCCGTGATCCTGCTCAACGCCGCCCTGCTGGGCGCGGAGACCTACCACGGCTTCGCCGCCGACCACATGGGCCGGTTGCGCTGGGCCGAGCACGGCTGTCTGGCCTTCTTCACCGTGGAGATGCTGCTGCGGGTGGCCGCGCACGCCGACCGGCCCGGGAAGTTCTGGCGTGACGGATGGAACGTGTTCGACCTGGTGGTCGTCGCCTCGGCCTACATCCCCCTGGTGCGGGAGAACGCCACCGTGCTCCGGCTGCTGCGCCTGGTACGGGTACTGCGCACGGCCAGGTTCCTGCCCCAGTTGCGCGTCCTGTTCCTGGCCGTGTCGCGCAGCCTGCCCGGCACCGTGAGCTTCCTCTTCGTCGGCGCCGTCATCCTCTACGTCTACGCGATGATCGGCTGGCTCTGCTTCGGCTCCAGCGACCCCGCCCACTACGGCTCGCTCGGCCGGGCCATGCTCACCCTGTTCCTGCTCATGACGCTGGAGGGCCTGCAGGACGCCGTGTACTCCGGTCTGTCCATCTCCCGGTTGAGCATCCTGTACTACGGCTCCTACGTCATGCTCGCGTCCTTCGTCCTGGTCAACGTCCTCATCGGCGTCGTCCTCAACAGCCTCGACGAGGCGCGCGAGCTGGACACCGCGGCGCTCGACGACGCCCGGCGCCCGAGGGGCGACGGTGAACTCGGGGCCCGGGCCGCCGTGGTGAGCCCTCCCGCGCCGGACCCCGCGGTTCTCGCCGAGCGCATCGCCGGCATGCGCCAGGCGCTCGACACCCTGGAGCAGTCCCTGGCCGCGCAGCCACCCGCCGGAAACGGCCGGGACCGCGTCACCACCACCGTCTGACCGCGTGTCGCGGCGCGCTCGTCAGCCCGCTCTGAGCTGGTTGTTGTAGAGGCGTCTCAGGTGTTTGGCAGCAGGGCACCGCGCGCCGTCCGCCTCGCACTGACGGCAGCTGCGCAGGTGCCGTTCGTAGTCCTGGCGTGCCTGCTCGAGGCGGTCGTGCGGCGGAGTCATCGGGGTTCCTGTCACTGGGGGGCTGGGACGCGGGACCAAGAATGATCTTGTTACTCGAAGTACAGCAAGCAGACGCCCGCACTCTGCCCGGCCGGACCGGCCGCGAGTGCCATGGTCCGGACCAATAGCTCCCCCGGCGTTGCCCGTTGCGACGGGCCCTCGACGGCGCGGGCACCCGCTCCCGCCGGTTCAGCGGGCTCCCGTAAGGGTGAATATCCAGCTGGCACGGTGTGTCGCGGAGGTCGCTGCCAGCACTCTGCCGCTGACGGCGGACGCCGGGCGGGTTGGCAGGAGGTGGCTGTGGAGCGGCGGCATCGACCGGCTTCGTACCGGGACCGGGCGCGTTACGCGTTCGACCGGACATTGGCGCGGAGCACCGGGACCCTGCTCGGCTGGCTCGCCGTGTGCTGCCTGGCGGTCGTGGTTCCGGTCAGCACGCTGCTGGTCTGGACGGACCCCCAGGCGCCGCGTTCGCTCTCCGAGCGGCTGGTCGCGGTGTGGCGCACGAGCGCCGAGACCCTGCGCCTGGGCGGGGTCACGGGCGCACCGCTGCGGATGCTCCTGTCCGTGGTGCTCGGGCTGATCGCGCTGCTGTGTGTGTCGACCCTGGTCGGCGTCGTCACGACCGGGCTGGGTGACCGGCTGGAGGAGTTGCGGCGAGGGCGCTCCACGGTGCTGGAGCGCGGGCACGCGGTGGTACTCGGCTGGTCCGACCAGGTGTTCACGGTGGTCGGTGAGCTGGTCGCGGCCCAGTCCGCCCGGCAGAGAGGCGTCGTCGCCGTCCTCGCGGACCGGGATTCCACCGAGATGGCGGCCGCGCTGCACACCGCGCTCGGTGCGACGAGCGGCGTCCGGATCATCTGCCGTTCCGGCTCACCGTCCGATCCCGACGCGCTCGCCCTGCTCACACCGTCGGCGGCGGATTCCGTGCTGGTGATGCCGTCCGACGACGACAACGCCGACCTCGAGGTGATCCGGATCCTGCTGGCGCTGCGGGCGCTGCTCGGCGAGCAGGCGGGCCCGCCGGTGGTCGCCGCGGTGCGCCACGAGCGCCACCTGACGGCCGCCCGGCTCGCCGCCGGCGCGCGGGGAACCGTGCTCGAGACGGAGGCCACGACGGCGCGGCTGCTCGTGCAGGCCGCCCGCACCCCCGGGCTGGTGGCCACACTGCGAGACCTCCTCGACCTGGCGGGGGCGGAGTTCCACGTGGTCGACGAACCGGAGGCCGCGGGGCTGGAGTTCGGGGAGCTGGCTCTGCGGTACACGAGAGCGTGCCCCGTCGGCTTCCTGCTGCCGGACGGACGGGCCCTGCTCACCCCGGCGGCGCGTACCCGGTGCGGTCCGGGCGACCGCCTGATCGTCGTCGCCCCGGACGAGCGGCCCGAAAGCCCGACGGCGGGGGAGGCACACGTCGACCCCGACGTGATGGCCCCGGCCGTCGCGCCACCCGGTCCGCCGGCACGCTTCCTGCTGCTGGGGTGGAACAGCCGGGCTCCGCTGGTCACGGACCTGCTCAGCCGCACGGCACGCGCCGGTTCCGTCCTCGACATCATGACCGCGCCACGGGCGGCGCCGACGGCATCCCGCCTCGTGAGTCGCGTGAGCGGCGGACGGCTGACCGTCACCCACCGCACCGGTGAGTCGGCTCTGCCCGAGCAGGCGGCGGGGCTCGACCTCTTCGGCTACGACTGTGTGATCGTCCTGGGGCCCGACGAGGGGACCGTCTCCTTCGGGCCGGACGACCAGACCCTGCTGACGTTGCTGACCCTGCGGTCGTGCGAGGAGTCCGCGGGGCGGCCGCTGCCCGTGGTCGCCGAGCTGAGTGACCACCGCACCCGGGCGCTGGCACCCCTCGGCCCGCGGTCGGCCGCCGTGGTGCGCGCGGAACTCACCGCCCTGGTCATGACGCGGATCTCCCACACGCCGGCCCTGGCCTCCCTGTTCGAGGAGCTGTTCGCCTCCAGGGGCGGCGCGCTGGCCCTGCACCCCGCCTCCCGCTATGTGCTGGCGGGTCGAGAAGCGTCCTTCGCCACGGTGGTGGCCGCCGCGCTCGGGCGCGGAGAGTGCGCCATCGGGTACCGCCCGCACGCGCCGGGCCGCCCCGCCGACGTCCGGCTGGCGCCCCACAAGTCTGAGCGGCGAGTCTGGAGTGACGCCGACGAGATCCTGGTCGTGGCTCCGCCCGACGACGAGCGCCACTGCCCCGGCGGGCACCGGACCCTGCCGGGCATGCGCGGGGCGGAGCGGATCGAGACGGACGACAGTCCGGCGTCCGGCCCACCGCACGACTGACACCGACGGCGGGACGGACGCTCCTCGTCACGACGGACGCCGACGGCAGGACGGACGCCTGTCCTCGCGGCGGTACGAGCGCCGTCGTCTCAGGTGCCGGCGTGGTGCGGAACGACCGCCTGTCGCGGTGCCGCGTGGTGTGCCGGCGCGGCCGGACGCGACTTCTCCAGACGGCGGGTCCACAGCGAGGTCATGAGCAGCAGGGCCGCGAAGACCGACAGAAGGAGTACGGACACCCACATCTGCCGGCTGCCGGGCGATTCCCACCCGGTCCAGGCGGTGGACACCGCCCACAGGGCGAGACCTACCAGGTAGGAGGCCCGGGTGCGGCGGAGCTGGCGCAGCCGGCGCACGGCCGACAGGGGTGCGGGGGAATCGGTGCTCGTTGCCATGCGGCACCGTGTACCCGGCACTCGGCGCGCTATGGGCGCCGTTCCTCGAAGTCCCTCCGGACGGCCGCACCCTGGTCCTCCGTCAGCCCCTCGCCGTCGGGCGTCTCCAGGACGGACCCGCAGTGCTCGCACAGTGTGCCGTCCCCGGCGGGCGTGCCACATGCCTTGCAGTAGCGGCTGCGGCGCTGTCCCTCGGATGTCTGCGGCATGGTCTCTCCTCCGGCTCGTGAACCCGACGGTTGCCGGGTGCCCAGGAGAGCGCCGGTGATGCGGAGGTCCGGACCGGTCGGCACCTGAGTACGGACTGAGTATCCGCGCTCATGTCCGGCCACGTGGCGGCGGCCACACTCCGAGGCATGACGAACCTTCCGCCCCCGGCCGAGGAACTGCGGTTCCTCGACGCCGAGCTGCGGCAGCTCGACGCCCGCCGTGCCGTCCTGCTGCGCCGCCGCGAGTGGCTGATCCACACACTGCGGGCGACCGCCGCCCCGACCGGATGGGGTCCCGCCGGCCCCGGCGCCGTCCCTCCCCCGAGGCCGGAGGCGACGGGACCCGGCGTGCAGAACGTGCTGCTGGTCCTCGGCGGAGTCCTCCTGACGATCGCCGCGATCGCGTTCACCCTGGTCAGCTGGGGACACATGGGGATCACCGGGCGGGGCCTGGTGCTCGGTGCGCTGACCCTGGGGGCGCTGGGCGCGCCCCTGGTGTTGCTGCGGCGCGGGCTGCGGTCGACCGCCGAGGCCGTGGCGGGGCTGGGGCTGGCGCTGACCTCGCTGGACGCGTACGCGCTGTACGAGGTGGCGTTCAGCGGCACGGACGGTCTCGCGTACACGGCTGTCGCCTCCGCCGTGCTGGCCGCGGCGTGGGCCGCCTACGGCGTGGGGACCGGCGCACTCGCGCCGCCGGCCGCGGGTCGCCCCGTGGCGGCGGAGGACGGCTCGGCGACGAAGGGCGTGCGCCTCACGCTCCGGCTGCCGCTCCCCCTCGCCGTGGGGACCGCGCACCTGCCCCTGCTGCTGTGGGCGGTCGCCGTCGGCGCGAATGCGCACACGCTCACGGCCGTGCTGCTGGTGACCGCCTCGGGCGGCACCGCGCTCGCCCTGCGGACGGGCCTCGTGCCGGTGCGCCTCGTCGCGGTCGTCGGGGCGCTGAGTACGGGTGCCGTCGGTGTCCTGGCGGCCGGCGGGCTCTGCTGGACCGCGGCCGATCCGGGCGAGGCCGCGCGGGCGGCGGCGCTGTTGGTCTTCGCCGCGGTGGTCGCGCTGCTCGCCGGCGGGTTCGCCCCGAGGGCGGACGTCGGGCTGGGCGCGGCACTGGCCGCCGGGCTGTGGGTGGTCGCCGGGGCGGGCGGGGTGCTGCGGGTCTCGGTGCCCGGTGAGTGGACGGTGCCCGGGTGCCTGGCCTGCGCGCTGGCCCTGCTCGCGGTCGTCCGCACACCGCTCCCCCGGCCGCTTCGTCAGGGGCTGGTGTGGGCCTCGGTGACCGTCCAGGGGTACGCCGTACTGTGGGCCCTCCCGCTGTGCGCCGGGACCCTTCTCGGTCCGGTCGCGGGGGCCGAGCGGCCGTGGTCCGGTGCGCCCGGGGACGCGCGGGACGCCGTGTTCACTCACATGCCCTGGCCCCCGTACGCGACCACCGTGCCGCTCGTGCTCGCCGCCCTCGCCGTTGTGCTCGTGGTGGCCGAGCGGCGCGCCATCCAGCGCCCGGCGACCGCGGTGGGCGCGCTCGTCCTGGGGTGGGCGGCCGTGTTCGTGCTGCCGGTGGTGCTCCAACTGCCCTACGAGGCGGGTCTGGTGGCTCAGGGGGCAGTGGTCCTGGCCGCCCTGGGGTACGCCGAGTGGGCACGGCGTCCCGCCGCCGAGGCGTCGCCGTTGCCGCTGACGGCCCTCCTGCTGGCCCTCGTCACCTCGGTCCACCTCGCCTTCCTCTCGCTGGCCTCCCAGCCGGCGACGCTCGGTGTGCTCGTGGCGCTGGCGGCCCTGTTCGGTGCGGCCGGGTTCCGCCCGGCGCTCGGTCCGCTCGCCGCCCCTGCCGCCCTCGGGTACGCCGCGGCGCTGGCGTGCGCGGTCGGCGCGTCCGCCGGATGGCAGCCGCACCGCACGGCGCTGCTGGTCGTCGCCGTGCCCGCCGTCGCCGCCCTGGTGGCCGCGCGACTGGGCGGAGGCTCCCGGACCACCGTCCCGGTCGAGGGCGCCGGTGCGGCCGCGGGGGTACTCGCGCTCTCGCTCGCCGTGACGGACCTGCCGACGCTGGCCCTGGTCCTGGCCCTCTGCGGGGTCGTCGCCGCCGGGACCGCGCTGCGCTCCGACCGGCGCCCGGTCGGTCACGCGGCCGCCGCGATGTTCCTGCTGGCGGCCTGGGTCCGACTGGCCGCCTGGGACGTCACGACGCCGGAGGCCTACACCCTCCCGGTGGCCGTGCCCGCGCTCGTCGTCGGCCTGCTGCGCCGGCGCCGCGAGCCGACGGTCTCCTCGTGGACGGCGTACGGCGCCGGACTGGCCGTCGCTCTGGTGCCGAGCCTGCTCGCGACCTGGGGCGACCCGCACTGGACGCGCCCGCTCCTGCTCGGCGCGGCCTCCCTTGCGGTGACGCTGGCGGGTGCCCGGCACCGGCTCCAGGCGCCGCTGCTGCTCGGCGGGGGCGCGCTCGCGCTGGTGGCGCTGCACGAACTCGCCCCGTACATCGCCCAGGCCGTCGACGCGCTGCCCCGCTGGGTGCCTCCGGCCCTGGCCGGTGTGGTGCTGCTCGTGCTGGGCGCGACCTATGAGCAGCGGCTGCGGGACGCGCGCAGGGTGCGGGAGGCACTCGGCCGGCTGCACTGAGACGTGGCCGGCCGGGCGCCTGCCGAGGTCAGGACGGTCGCCCGCCGAACTGCCAGTCGTGCACCTCGATGTGGGCGTACCGGTCCGGTGTGAGGCAGGACCGGGCCGCGTCGGCGCCCGGTGCCCGCACCAGCGCCGCGGTGCCCAGCCAGCCGGCGCCGTCGTCGGAGAGCAGGGGGCCGTACGCGATCAGCTCGTCCTGGGCGGGCGGCACGGCGAGGTCGGCCGCCCGCCCGGAGCCCAGGCCGAGCACGAGGTACCGGTTGCCGTCGGTCGGCCCGCCGGGGAAGTCCCACATGGTGCGCCCCAGCAGGTTCCGCCACCGTCGCAGCATCACGTCCCGGTACACACCCGCCTGATGGCCGGGCTCGTCGAAGGCGAACGCGCGGGCCGCGGCGGCATCCGGCAGGTCGAGGATGTGCACGCTGCCGGTGGGAGCCTCGCCGTCGCCGGAGAAGGTGGGACCGCGGGCGATCATCTCCTCCGCGTACCCGTCCATGTAGGACCAGTGCGCCTCCAGCAGCTCATGCCGCAGCGTCAGGGAGCCGGGCCGGTCGCGGTGGAAGCAGAAGAACTCCATGCGCCCAGTGTTCATCACCGGGCGCGGGCCGCCGCCACCGGCCCGCTCCCCGTCGTACGCCCGTCAGGCGTAGGCGCCGGACAGCGCCTCCACCCGCTCCCAGACACGGGCCGAGCGGACCTCGTCCACGACCGGGCGGCGGACGGCCCCGAGGGCCCAGTCCTGCTGCTCCTGCGTGGCCGAGTCCTTGCCGTGGAGTTCCACGGCGTGGCCCGAGAAGTCACGCACGAGCACGGCGAACAGCTCGTCGAGCACGTCCTCGTCGAGGCCGGCCGACTCCGCCTGCTCCAGGATGAGCTGGCCGTGCACCACCAGGGCGAACAGCTGGCCGACCGCGAGCAGCAGGTCCAGGTCGCGGCTCTGCCGCTCGTCGGGAGCGGCCGTCGTCACGAACGTGCACAGCGCGTCGGCCTGCTCGCGGAACCGGGCCACGTTGGGCACCCCGGCGTAGGCGTCGAACGCCGTGCGCCAGTCGTGGAACCGGATGGAGCCCAGCCCCCGGGCCGGGCCCTGGCGGAAGAGGAAGGAGTCGTCGGCCGCGTCGAGGCGGGCCGGCACCCGCGGCCGGTCGACCGGGTCGAGCAGGTGGTTGCGCATGAACTTGAGGATCAGCGCGAGGTTGACGTGCACCGTTCCCTCGAGCTTCGGCAGACCCCGGATCTCGACCGCGGCCTGGGCGAAGTAGGTGTCCTTCTCGAAACCCTTGGCGGCGATGACGTCCCACATCAGGTCGATGACCTTCTCGCCCTCGGTGGTGACCTTCATCTTGGTCATCGGGTTGAACAGCAGGTAGCGGCGGTCGTCCGGGCCGGCGGTACGGAAGTAGTCGACGGCGCGGTCGCTGAACAGCTTCATGCCGACGAGGCGCACGTAGGCGTCGATCAGTTCGCGCCGCACGTGCGGGAACGCGGTGACCGGGCGGCCGTACAGGATGCGGTTGTGGGCGTGGGTGACGGCCTCGTACATGGCGTGTTCGCAGATGCCGATCGAGGCGGTGCACAGGTTGAACTTGCCGACGTTGACGGTGTTGAGGGCGGCGTCGAAGGCGGCCCGCCCGGTGTGCAGGACGTCCTCGGGGCCGACGGGGTAGTCGTCGAGCCGGAACTCGCTGACGTACTTGGAGGAGTCGACGACGTTCTTGACCAGGTGGTAGGCGGAGTGGCGGCTGTCGGCGGCGAAGAAGACGTATCCGTCCGGGCCCTCGACGTCCGTGCGGCGGCCGAACACCGAGACGAGTCCCGCGGCGTTGCCGTTGCCGATGTAGTACTTGGAGCCGGTCGCCCGGAAGCCTCCCCTGCCGTCGGGTTCCAGCAGCATGTCCGTGGAGTAGATGTCGGCGCCGTGGCTCTTCTCGGAGAGGCCGAAGGCGAACACCTCACCCTGGGCGAGGAGTTCGGCCGCGCGGGCGCGGGCGGCGGCGTTGTCGCTCTGCCAGACCGGCCCGAGGCCGAGGATGGTGACCTGCCAGGCGTACCAGTAGTCGAGGCCGTAGAAGCCGAGGATCTCGTTGAGGGCGGCGATCCGGGCGGTGTCCCAGCGCTGGTCCGGCCGGTCGCCGTCCGCCGCGGGGGTGAGGAAGGTGGCGAACAGGCCCTCCTTCGCGGCGAAGGCGAGGAAGTCCTCCAGCCACACGCGTGAGCGGTAGTCCTCGATCAGCCTGCGCTTGCCGCGCGCCTCGAACCAGTCGACCGTGGCGCGCAGCAGCCTGCGCGTCTCCGGGTCGAAGTGCGCCGGGTCATAGGTGAGCGGGTTGAACAGGAGCTGGTCGGCCATGAGGGGGCTGCCTTCCGGAGCGGGGTCGGACGAGCGGACGTGGTACTGGTGCGGCGGGGGCGCCGGGTGTTCAGGCGCGGGGCTTCCCGGCGTGGAGCCGGTGGAGGGTGTCGAGGACGTCGTCGAGCCAGGCGATGGTCATGCGCTCGTAGGCGATGCCGCCGCGCAGGACGACGTGCTGGAGTTCCTGGCCGGCGTCCAGGGGGTCGGGCGCCTCGGGGCCGGTGAAGTCCCGCTGCTCCCCGGCGAGGTAGCGCCGGAGCCGGTCGTCGTGGGCCTTTCGGTGGCGCTCGACCTCGGAGATCAGCGCCGTCGGGTCGTCGAAGGCCGCTCCCCGGATCTTCACGGCGAGTTCGTGGCGGACGCTCTCCGGCTCGATCGGCTCGTGCAGCCATGCCGAGAGCACCGCGCGGCCGGGGGCGGCCACGGAGTACTCCTTCTTGTCCGGCCGACCCTGCTGCGGGACGTCGCGGACGTGCAGGAGGCCGCCACCCTCCATGCGTCCGAGGACGCGGTAGATCTGCTGGTGGGTCGCGGTCCAGAAGTACCCGATGGACCGTTCGAACCGGCGCGCGAGTTCGTAACCCGAGCCCGGCTTCTCCAGCAGCGAGACGAGGATCGCGTGTTCGAGCGCCATGCCCCGATCCTTCTATGCAACTTGTTGCATAGACAAGGCGGCAGGTCCGGATGAGACACGCCTCACCCCGGGACGCCCGTGCCGGACCGCTGGAGACGGGACGCCTCAGCGCATGTTCCACGCCTGCCGCAGAGCCGGCCGCACGTCGTCGCCGAGCAGGAGGTGCGTCGCCCGGCCGGGCAGGGTGGGCAGCTCGGCCCAGTGGGTCACGCTGTCGCCGCTGTCCGGGTCGTAGGGGAAACGCACGACGCCGTCGGAGTCGACGAAACAGTCGCTGTGCACCTCGCCGTCCTCTGTGTGGTGCCGGTCCGTGAAGTACATGGTCCTCACCAGCCAGAAATCCTGCCGTCGCGCGGTGGCGGCATCGGCGGTGTCCTCGGCCGGATACCGTCCGGTGATCGCCGCCGCTACGGGGTGACCGGCCCGCGGCAGCCGCTCGCGTACGTCGACCCAGGTCACCGTGGTGTGCAGATCCGTCATCTCCACCTCGCTCGTGGCTGTCGTCCGGGGCCGGCCTTCCTCCACCGCCGGCCCCCTTCGACAGGACCGCTCGACGGCCGCTGAGGTTGACGGCCCGTCCCATCCGCAAAACAAGGCAGCAATAGGCGTGTTGGGCCTCATCACGGGCATTCGGCTCGAAAGCCGGACGCCGGTGACGGCGGCCGAGAGCCGTTGAGGAGAAGGGGATTCACATGCGCAGCAGGGGGATGAGGGCCGGCGCGATCGGCACCGCCGCCGTCATGGCGAGCGTGGTGCTGGCGGGATGCGGGGGCGACAGCGACTCGCAGGCCGAGGACACGGGCAAGGACAAGGGCGCGTCGGCGAGCGCGAGTTCGAGTGCGGGCGACAGCGGCTCCGGCGAGGGCGGCCAGGGGCAGGACACGAAGGCGGTCCGGGCGGCCTACGACAAGACGGCCGAAGCCGGGTCCGCGCGCATGACGATCGACATGGAACTGACCGCCGGGCAAGAGCGGATCACGACCGACGGGCAGGGCACGATCGACCTGGCCGAGGGCAACAGCGTGATGACCGTCACCGCTCAGAACAAGAAGATCGAGCAGCGCGTCGTCGACCAGGTCCTGTACCAGAAGGTGCCCGGGCAGAACGCGGGCGGCAAGCCCTGGATCAAGATCGACCTCAAGAAGGTCGCCCAGCAGCAGGGCCTGGGCAGTCAGCAGCTCGGCGACCCGGCCCAGACCGCCGCCTACGCCAAGGCGATCACCGACAAGGACGTCAAGAAGGTCGGCAGCGAGGAGGTCGACGGCGCCGAGACCACCCACTACCGGGTGTCGGTCGACGTCGCCGAGCTGCCCGGCGGCGAACTGATGCGCCAGCAGCTCGGCCCGACGCTGCCGATGCAGGTCTGGCTCGACGACGAAGGCCGGCTGCGGCGCCAGCAGATCGACATGACCGTCAAGGCCCCGGCCTCCGCCTCCGCGAAGCCCGACGGCGGCTCGTCGCCCAAGGAACTCAAGATGAGCACGGTCATGAACTTCTCGGACTTCGGCACCGAGGTCGACGCCGAGGCCCCGCCCGCCGCCGAGGTGACCGACATGACCGGCCAGGCCCTCGAGGGGGCCGGGCAGCAGGGCTGAGCGCGGCCGTGATCCCGGTGCGCGGCGCCGTCGGGGAAGATGGTCGGGTACGCCCTTCCCCGCCAGCGAGGAGAGTCCGCGCGGATGACCGCTTCCGCCCCCGGCCCGAGACAGCCCACCATCGCCGACGTCGCCCGCGTCGCGGGGGTCTCCCGGACCACCGTGTCCCACGCCCTCAACGGGCTGGGGAAGGTCGACCCCCGCACCCGGGAACGCGTCAGGCAGGCGGCCGCGGAGCTGGGATACCGGCCCAACCTCCGGGCCCAGAGGCTGCGCCGCGGAGAGGCGAAGGCGATCGCGCTGGCGTCCTCGATGCCGTTCGCCGTGGCGGGCGGCCCGTCCCGGCTCGGCTTCTACATGGAGGTCGCGGCGGCGGCCGCGGAGAGCGCCCTCACACACGGCTTCGCGCTCGTGCTCGTGCCGCCCGTCCAGTCGGGGTCGGCGCTGTACGCCGTGGACATCGACGGGGCCATCGTGGTCGAGCCGGACACCGCGGACGCCGCCGCGGCGCAGTTGCGCGAGCGCGGGCTCCCGTACGTGGCGCTCGGCAGGCCCATGGCGCCGGACGAGGACGTCCCGTATGTGGATCTGCGCGGTGGGCGGGTGACCGAGCTGCTGTTGCGGCACCTGCACGACCAGGGCGCGACCCGGCCGGCGCTGATGGTGGGCTCGGGCTCCCGGCACTCGTCCGTTGACGCGGTCGCCGCCTACGAGCACATGGCGCGGGAGCGGGGCTGGCCCCCGGTCGTGGCGCGGGTCGCCGAGGCGGGTGGCGAACAGGCGGGCTACGAGGCCTGCGCCACGCTCCTCGCCGAACACCCCGGCACCGACGCGGTGTGCGCGATGGTCGACGCCTTCGCCGTGGGCGCCGTCCGGGCCGTCCGGGACAGCGGGCGGTCCGTACCGGACGACGTCATGGTGGCCACCCGCTACGACGGCCTGCGCGCCCGCACCTGCGAACCGCCCCTGACGGCGGTCGACCTGCACCTGGAGCAGGCGGCGTCGGCCGCCGTCGAGCTGCTGCTGCGCAGGCTGCGCGGGGACACCACCACGCCGGCGGTGGCCGGGTCCCCGGAGCCGGCGCTGATCGCCCGCGCCTCGTCGGTACGGGACCGGGGCGGGAAGGGCTGACTCCCTCCGTCGCCCCGCCGTCCCGTCCCGGCCCGTTCAGAAGCCCAGCAGCAGGACGACCCCGGAGACCAGCGCGAACACCAGCACGAACAGCCGCATCCTGCGGGCGTCCAGCCGGTGGTGCACCAGGCGGCTGAGCCCGGCGCCCAGGGCGATCGCCGGCAGCGCCGCCGCCGCCCAGCCGAGCTGGGACGGCGCCGCCTTCCCCGTGGCGAACAGCAGCACCAGGGAGGCGACCTCTCCCACCAGGAAGCAGGCGGCGACGGTGGAGCGGAGTTCGGCCGGTGACCGGTGCTGGTAGACCAGCGCGAGCGGCGGCCCGCCGACGCCGGTGGCCGTCTCCGTCAGTCCCGTCACCGCGCCCGCGCCCAGGTAGGCGGCCCGGCCGGGAGTGAACACGGGCGCGGCGAGGCTCACCACGGCCGCGAGCACGGTCGCGGCCCCGACGAACACGCCGAGGCTGCGCTCCGGGATCAGCCAGAGGAGTGCCAGTCCCGCGGGGGTGGCCGCGAGCCGTGCCCCGGTGATCCACCCGGCGCCCCGCAGGTCGAGCGAGGCACGTTCCCGCCAGGCGACGTACAGGTTGAGCGGGATCATCGCGGCCAGGACGAACACCGGGACCAGACCGGGCGCGAGGAAGCCGGCCACGGGCGCGACGACCAGCGCGAAGCCGAGTCCGCTGCTGCCCTGGACGAAGGCGGCGACGGCCACCGTCACGGCCAGGGCGACCAGCGAGGGCCAGCTCACAGGATCACCGTCCGCTCGTGCCGTGCCCGGGCCTCGGTGGAGGTGGGGTGCGCCCGCACGACGCCCGCCCTGGTCACCGCCGCTCGGGCCAGTTCGGCCGCGCGTCGCACCAGCGCGGCACCGTCCCAGTCGGTGGGGTGGCCGTGCCACATGCGCAGCCGTCCCGCGACGAAGACGGCGGTGATCTGGTCGCGGTTGCCGCGCCGGACCAGCTCCCAGGGCAGGTCCCAGGAGAGCGCGAGTTCGGGTGTGTCGATGTCGACCAGGAGGAAGTCGGCGGCCCTGCCCGGTGCGACGGTCCCCGTGCGGCCACCGAGACCGGCGGCGTCCGCTCCCCCGCGTGTGGCGTGCTCCAGCCAGGTCCAGCCGGCCCCGCACGACGAGTCGCCGGTGGTCAGCCCGTACGCCAGGCGCTGGGCGAACTCGGCGGCCTCCGCGAGCCGGAAGCCGTCACCGCGGGTGCCGTCGGTGCCGAGGCCGACGCGGATTCCGCGCTCGGTCATGTCGGCAGCGGCCGCGACCGCGTTGCCCTTCCAGGCGCTGGCGACCGGGTTGTAGCTGACGGCTGCGCCCGTGTCGGCGAGCAGGGACAGTTCGCGCGGGGTGAGCAGCGTGGCGTGTGCGGCGAGCAGCTGCGGGCCGAGGGCCCCGACGCGGTGCAGGTGTTCGAGGGGGCGCAGCCCGTGGCGCAGGAGCGACCGTTCGACGCCGGCGAGATGTTCGTTGACGTGGATCTGCACGACGGCGCCCGCCTCGGCCGCCAGTCGGGCGGTGTCGCGCAGGGTTCGTTCGGTGGCCGCCTCGGGGATGGAGACGGCGAGGGAGGGATGGACGAGCGGGTCGCCGTCGTACCGGGCGAGGTGCTTCTCGGCGCCGTCGAGGACGGCCCGGGGGTCGCTCCCGGGCTCGCGGTCGGTGTCGTTGCACACGAGGCCCAGGACGAGGCGGATGCCCGCGTCCCGCGCGGCGGACGCGACCACGTCCACGTCGACGTCGGCGCGGGTGCCGGCGTCGGTGACGGTCGTGAAACCGCCGCGCAGCGCCTCGAAGGAGGCGAGTTTGGCCGCCGTGTACGCCGACTCCTCGTCCAGTGCTCCCTCCAGCGGCACCCAGACCCGGCGGAAGATCTCCGACGGTTCCCCGAAGGCGAGCGCCGCTCCGAAGCTCTGCGTGAGGTGGTGGTGGGCGTCGACGAATCCGGGCATCAGCAGGTGTCCGGGGAGGCGTACGGTGTCGAGTCCCGGATGGGCCCCCGCCAGCTCCGCCGCAGGTCCGACGGCCTGGAAGAGTCCGTCGTCGACCAGTACGGCACACCCGTCGGTGGCCCCTTCGGGCAGCAGGACGGCGTCCGGCGCGAGCAGCAGGGGGCCCTGGCCGGTGAGGGGGGCGCGGTCGAGTCGGTTCATCGGTCGCTTTCTGTGCGGGGGTGGGGCAGCCGTGCGGCGATGCCCGGCCTGACGTGGTGGAAGAGGACGTTGAGCACGGCGGCGACGCACGCGCCCACGGCGACGCCGCTCTCGAGCAGGATGCGGACGTTCGGCGGGAAGCCGCCGTAGACGCCGGGGACCAGGATCGGGAGCAGTCCCAGGGCGAGCGCGACGGCGACGACGAAGGTGCTGGTGTGCCGGTCGAGGTCGGACCGGCCGAGCATCTGGACGCCGAGTACGGTGACGACGCCGAAGACGATCATGGCGGTGCCGCCGACGACCGCGGACGGGATCACGCTGATGGCGTGGGTGACGGGCGCCAGCAGCCCGCTGACGACGAGCACGACGCCGGCCACGGCGGTGACGAAACGGCTGCGGACGCCGGTGACGCGGACGATGCCGATGTTCTCCCCGCTGGTGACCATGAGGGGCAGGCCGAAGCAGCCGCCCAGGAGCGAGGTGAGGGCGTCGCCGCGGACGGTCTTCGGGACGTCGGTGCGCTTGTCGATCGTCTTGCCGACCGCCTCGGCGTTGATGACGGTCTGGCCGGTGGCCTCGGCCATCGAGGCCAGGCTGTAGAGCATCAGGGGCAGCGCGGCGACGAGGTTGAACTCGGGTGTGCCGAAGGGCATCAGGTGCGGCAGGGAGACCAGTTGCCCGTCGGCGAGGGACCCGGTGTGGATCGCGCCGGTCGCCGCGGCGAGGGCGGTGCCGGCCAGCAGGCCGAGCATGACGGCCAGTTGGCGCAGGACGCCGGTGAAGAGCAGGTAGAAGACGATGGTGAGCCCGATCGTCGCCATGCCCAGGCCGAGGTTGCCGGGGTCGGCGAAAGCCGGTGAGCCGGGCGGGCCGGTGACGAGGAGCGCGCCGACCTTCACCAGGTTGACGCCCACGATCACGATCATCGTGCCGATGACGAGGGCGGGGAAGAAGGCCAGCAGCCGCGAGAACACCGGCAGTACGACGAAGCAGAACGCCGCCGTGAGGAGCACGGCGCCACCGGCGGTGGGCAGGCCGTGCTGCTCGGCGATGGCCAGGAAGAGGATGAGCGGGGCGCCGCCCGGCAGCATCACGAACGGCAGCCGGGGCCCGAACCTCCATGGGCCGAGCGACTGGATGAGGGATCCGACACCGGAGAGCACGAAGGCCGCGGAGAGCAGGTCGACGGTGAGGCCGTCGCCCAGCCCGAGGGTGGCGCTCATCAGGAAGATCGCGGAGATGGGCGTGGCCGCCATCACGAGGACGTGCTGGACGCCGAAGAGCAAAATGCGGTGGAACGGGCGCGACTCGTCCACGGGGTGGACGCCGGACCGTTCACCGGCGGCGGCCGTGGACCGCGAGTCGGCGGCGGGCTCCGGGGGCGGGGCCTGCGG